>DATDNT010000020.1:0-13550 GCA_036518135.1 Gaiellaceae bacterium
GAACGGTGCGCCACCGACTGCGGCCTCGTCGTGGACAGCGAGTGTCGAGTTCGTGACGTTGACATTGGCGGTTCCTTGTTCGTGGACTTTCACGTCCCCGTTCGCGTCGAGGTTCTGCTCTCGGACGGGCACCGGGTGCGAAGCGTCGTTACTCACGAACACCGACGCGATCGGAGCGGCCGCGTCGGCGACCGGCTCCCGGAGCACGGTCGCGCCAAGAACGGTGCTGCCGAGTAGAAGCAGGAACGCCAAGACGATTGCTTTACGCATCTTCCCTCCAACGTGAGGGAGGCCGCTCCGCACCGGCAGGGGCTCATGGAAGCCGCCCTCATCGAATTGCTGCCACCCTCCGACTTCGTGACAAAAATGTCAAGCCGGTTCCACAGCGTCTCACGAATCTTCAGAGCCCGTCGCTGCGCAAGCCGCCTCGTAGTCCGCGCATCCCTGCGTATCCGATCGAGTCATGCCACAGTTGTGGTATAAGTATGGTATGGCAAGAGTGAGGATCAGCACTACCGTCGACGAGGCACTTCTTGCCGAGGCTCGGAAGACGCATGCCGGTGTCAATGACTCCGCGCTCGTCGACGAGGCGCTCGCTGCGCTTCTTGCTCGCGACCGTGCGGCCGAGATCGACTCGGCCTACGCCGTGTACGACCGCCTCCCGCTCGACGCTGAAGACGAGTGGGGCAACCTCGCCTCGTTCCGCGTGGCCGCTGGCTCGTCGTGAGCGAGCTTCCGACGCGAGGAGAGGTGTGGTGGTGCGAGCTGCCCGAGATCGGGCGCCGTCCCGTCGTCGTGCTGTCGCGGGACGCCGCGATTCCCCGATTGCGACGCACACTCGTCGGCCCATGCACGACGACGATTCGCGGCATCCCGAGCGAGGTGCTGCTCGAGCCCGGCGAGGATCCGGTGCCCCGCCCGTCGGCTGTCAACCTCGACTCAGTCGAGAGCGTCGCACTCGGCACGCTCGTGGAACGTCTCGGACGTCTCAGCGACCGGCGGATGCGTCAGGTCTGCCTGGCGCTCGAGATCGCCGTGGCCTGCGAAGGCTGAAGCTCACCCGATTCACGCGCCCGTTTCCGGCAATCGGCCCCGCCTGCAGCGTTGGTTTGCGCAACGTCTGAGAACAGGGTCCGCGATTCCGCGCGAACAAAGGAAGATGGAGCGTACCGGGATCGAACCGGTGACCTTCGGCTTGCAAAGCCGACGCTCTCCCAGCTGAGCTAACGCCCCGGGCCGCCGAAGTGTAGCCCGGTCGCCCGCCGGGCTTCCACCCGGCGGGCGAAATCGAGCTGCGCCGCTACGCGGCGCGAGACAGCCGCTCTTCCTGCCGTGCCTTCTGGATGATCGTGTCGCGGTCGCCGAACCGCGCCGTCGCGCGGGCGTGCCGCTGCTCGTCCCAGAGCTCTGCGATCCGGTCCTCGAGCCGCTGGTGCTCGGAGGCCAGCGTCGCGTCGTGCCCCTGCGCGAGCTCGCGCATCACGCGGAGCCGGCGCTCGGAGAGCTCGTCGATCTCCTGCCTGATCTCGGTCAGCGTTCGCATGCCGTTCATAACGTGGGCCCTACCCAAGATATTCCTATGTGTATCCCAGTTCGTCGAGGCGGTCCTCGTCGATCCCGAAGTAGTGGGCGAGCTCGTGGAGGACCGTGATCCGGATCTCCTCCTCGAGCTCCTTCGGGTCGGGGAACGCCTCGACGAGCGGCCGCCGGAAGATCGTGATCTTGTCCGGCAGGTACGGGTGCGACTCCCAGAGGCCGAAGAGGTCGGGGTCGTCGGGCTCCTGCTCCTCGACGACGACCGCGACGTTCTCGAGCGCCGCGGCGAGCCTCGGCGGCAGCTCGTCCAGCGCCCGCCGCACGTGGTCTTCGAACCTCACCAGCGCGGCCGGAGCGGCGCCCGGACCTGGAAGAGCCGCACCGCGAGCATCCCGAAGAGGAACCCGCCGACGTGCGCGGCGAACGCGACGCCCCCGCCCTGGTCGGGGTGCGTCAGCGAGAAGCCGCCCTGCCAAAGCTGGAACACGAACCAGAGGCCGAGGAAGAGCACGGCCGAGAGCGGCAGCGGCAGGAAGCCGAAGAGCAGCGTGATCACGCGCGCATGGGGGAGGAGCACGAAGTACGCGCCGAGGACGCCGGCGATCGCACCGCTCGCGCCGACGGTCGGGACGCTCGCGGCGTGCACGCCGCCGTAGTGCAGCGTCACCCACGTCTGCGTCAGCGCCGCCGCGAACCCCGCGGCGACGTAGAAGACGACGAAGCGGACCCGGCCCATGACGTCCTCGACGTTGTTGCCGAAGATCCAGAGGAACAGCATGTTCCCGAGCACGTGCAGCCAGCTCGCGTGCAGGAACATCGAGCTGAGGACGCCCTCGGGCCAGACGAGGTGGTCGCGCGCGGGGCCGGCGCAGGGGCCGTCGACGGCGCAGGGATAGAAGGCGTAGCGGTCGACGCGCGCCGCCCGCGCCCCGAGCTCCCACGCGAAGACGGCGAGGTTGGTCGCGATCAGGGCGTAGGTGACGAGGGCGAAGCGCCGGGTCGGGACGTTGTCGAAGAGCGGGAGGATCGGTGGATCCTACGGGAGACACCTACTTGACAATGAGCGACTGAGGTTTTATCCTGGCGACGTAGGTAAGTTGGAGTAGGAGGTACGACATGGCAACGATCGTTCGCTGGGACCCGCTGCGCGACGTGGCGGCGATGCAGACCGAGCTCTCCCGGGTGATGAACAACCTGTTCGAGGGCAACGGCCGCACCACGCAGGCGTGGGTGCCGACACTCGACGTCTGGGAGACGAAGGACGCGGTCCACTACGCGTTCGACCTCCCCGGCATCCCGAAGGACAAGATCGCGATCGAGGTCGAAGACGGCGCGCTGACGGTGAGCGCGACGCGCGAGCGCGAGCAGGCGGTCGAGCAGGACGGGTTCCGTCGGTTCGAGCGCCGCTTCGGTGAGTTCTCGCGCACCGTCGGGCTGCCGCAGGGCGTGTCCGAGGACCAGATCAAGGCGACGTACGAGCACGGCGTGCTCGAGGTGACGGCGCCGAAGCCCGAGCAGCCGAAGCCGAAGCGGATCGAGATCGCGGTCGAGGGCGAGCAGCCCACGATCGAGGGCAGCTCGAGCTAGAGCGCCGCGAGCGCGTAGACGCAGCCGAACGCGACGCCGGCGACCCCGATCGCCGGCGTCGCGCCGCGGACCCGCCCGACGCGGCCGAGCACCGTCGACAGCGCACCCATCGACAGGCCGGCGCAGCCGGCGAACAGCACGAGGGCGACCAGCGCGACGGGGCGCTCCGGGATCGTCGAGAGGAGCAGCACGCCGACGGCGCCGCTGCCGCCGATGCCGTGGAGGATCCCGATCCCGAACGCCTTCCGGGGCGTCCGGCGTGGGATCGCGTGGAGCTGCGCGCGGCGGAGCAGCGAGATCGACAGTGCGACGATCACGACGCCGATCGTCACCTCCGCCGCCTGGACGACCGCCGCCGGCAGATACGCGCGCCACAGCAGGACCGGGACGCCGAGCGCGACGAGTGACGTTCCGTGGCCGAGCCCCCAGACGAGGCCAAGCCTGGCGGCGCCCCCGTTCCCGTCGGCGGCGAGGGCGGTGACTGCCGCGAGATGGTCGGGATCGGTCGCGTGGCGGAGCCCGAGCCCGGCCGCTGCGAGCAGGACGAGGCCGATGCTCCACATGGCGCGACCGTAGGAACCGCGGCAGCGGGTGGCATCGGGGAATACCCGGGCGTACGATCGCGCCGTGGGCGGCCTGGGCACGCCTCTGCTGCTCGTGTTCTTCGCCGCCGCGGCCGCCGCGACGTGGGGCGCGGGCGTCCTGCTCTCGAAGTCGACCGACGCGCTCGACGCGCGCCTCGGCCTCGGCTCCGACCTCGGCGGGCTCGTGCTGCTCGCGATCGCGGGCAGCCTGCCCGAGGTGGCGATCACGGTGTCCGCCGCAGCCTCGGGGAACCTCGGCCTCGCCGCCGGGAACCTGATCGGCGGCATCGCCGTCCAGACGATGGTGCTCCTCATCTGCGACTTCGTCGTCGGCCCCGAGCGCCCGCTGACCTATCTGGTCGGGCGGTTGACGCCGGTGCTCGAGGGACTGCTCGTCGTGATGGTCGTCGCGGTCGTCGAGATGGGCTCGCTGCTGAAGCCGTCCGCTGCGATCGCCGGCACGGTCAGCCCGGCGTCGATCGTCGTCGTGGTCGTCTGGGTCGTCGGCATCTACGTGATCGACCAGGCGCGGAAGAGCCCGCGCTGGCAGGTCGAGATGGCGGGCAGCAAGCCCGGGCGCCATACCCGGCGGCAGCCGCACCCGGAAGCGCCCCACCCGTTCGCGAGCTCGACGACTGCGATCGTCGCGGTCCTTTTCGCAGCCGCGTGCGCAGTCACGCTCGGCGCCGGGGTCGTCCTCGAGATGGCCGGCAACACGCTCGCCGACCGCGCCGGGATCAACGGCGTCGTCTTCGGCGCGACCGTTCTCGCGACCGCGAGCGCGCTGCCGGAGATCAGCTCCGGCATCGCCGCCGTCAAGCTCGGCGACCACGCCCTTGCGATCGGCGACATCTTCGGCGGGAACGCCTTCCAGGTCTGCCTCTTCCTGCTCGCCGATCTCGTCGCTGGCGCGCCGGTGCTGCCGTCCGCGGGGAACCAGAACGCGTGGCTCGCGGCGCTCGGCGTCGCGCTCACCGCCGTGTACGGCTTCGGCGTGATCGGCCGGCCGGCCCGCTGCATCGGCCGCCTCGGCCCCGACTCGCTGATCGCGCTCGTCGTGTTCGGGCTCGGCGTCGCCGGGCTGTTCGCCGTGCGCGCGTAGGCGCGTCGTCAGCAGTTACCCGCAAGTCCTACAGAGCAACTGCGCAGCGGCAGGGCCGCGTCTCTCCCGATGCCGCCGAACCTGCGGGAAACAAGCATGGCCCTGTACCGGAGACCACCACCTGAGAAGGGGCATCGAACGATGAAGAACCTCGCAATCACCACGATGACCGCAGCGCTCGTGCTCGCGGCCGTCGCGCTCGGCGCGACGGCGGCCACGAAGCCCGTTGCGTTCGTCGGCAAGTACAGCGGCACCGCCGTCACGAAGCAGCAGGACAAGACGGTCGACATCACTGCGAACGGCACCGGCACCGGCACGCTGATCGGCGCCGGGAAGATCACGGGCACGGGCACCGGCGACACGTCGCAGCAGCCCTGCGTCCCGTTCACCGGCACCGGCGCGATCACGGGTGCGAAGGGCACGATCGCGTTCAAGGTCATCCCCGGCTCGACGAGCTGCGGTGACGAGTCCGGCCAGACGTTCAACTTCGTCGGCAAGGCCGTCGTGACGAAGGCGACCGGGAAGCTCCTCAAGAAGAAGGGGACGCTTCGCTTCACCGGCACCTACGACCGGTCGAGCGGCAACTTCTCGTCCAAGTTCACCGGGACCCTCAAGTAGGCGACCCGGCCATCAAAAGGAGCGATACGACCATGAGGAAACTCCTCGTGCTGGTCGCAGCCCTCGCGAGCTTCGCGGCGGCGTCGACGACCGCAAGCGCGGACGCGCCGTTCCCGGCGACGACGGTCGGGCCGGTGTTCATCTCGGCGCAGACCGTCAACACGTCCGGCGCGATGTCCAGCTGGTTCGCACCCGGGGCGACCGTCGTCTTCCGCGCATTCGCGCTCGACACGAAGGCGATGAAGCTCATCGGCGACAAGGGGATGACCTACTTCTACGTCACGATCCCCAACCAGCCGAACGTCAAGCTGAAGTACGACCCGACGGCGCCCGGCGCGAGCGCCCGCTACCCGTGGACGGGTCAGTGGACGGTTCCGTCGACCTATCCCGCCGGCACCGTCGGCTTCCGGATCCTCGCGAAGTCGACGTTCAAGCGGCACGGAGAGTTCGTGCAGATCCCGGTTGCGACGTCGCAGCTGACGATCTCGTCCACGGCTCCCGCTCCCTTCGGCAGCGGCCCGGCGGCATCGACCGCAGCCCCCGCCAAGCAGGAGATCGGCATCTACGTCGACACCGTCAACGGGACCGGTCCCGTCGGCGCGGCGAAGCGCCCGATCGGCTGCGCACAGACCAACGTGTACAAGCACGGCGAGCAGGTCGTGTTCCGCGTGTGGGGCTTCGACCTCAAGACGGGCGACCAGCTCTCGACCGACAACGTCGACACCGCCTCGGTAACCATCCCCGGCGTCGCGACGCCGATCACGCTCAACTACGGCGCCCACGGAACGGCACCGAACAAGGTGTTCTTCTGGTCGACGCCGTGGATCGTTCCGACCACGTTCCCGCTCGGTGACTTCACCGCGACGATCACGTTCAAGACGCTCGACGGGAAGACCGGCACCTTCGACTACTCGCTGACGATCGTCCCGTAACGGGACGCCCAAGGACGAAAGGGACCACCACCATGACCATCACCACCATCGCGAGGCGCGTCGCCGGCACGACCGTCGTCCTCGCAGCGCTCGTCGCGACGAGCTCGGCCCTCGCAGCGCCGGGCGTCGCGCCGATGCCCGCGTTCCCCGGCGCGGTCGCGTCGATCGGCGCGTCCGTCGACATCGGGAAGCCGTCGGCATCGATCGGGCTGCTCACGACGAAGCCCGATATCGCCGTCGCCGGGACCGACTTCACCGTCTCCGGCAGCAACCTGCCGGCGAACAAGGACGTCGCGCTCACCTGGAGCACGGCGAACGTCGACTGGCTCCTCGACGCGCGGCCCGACAGCGTCGACTACCTCGGACGCAAGGCGACGAACTACAACGTCCAGCTCGGCGTCGCGCACACGGACGCGACCGGCGCGTTCTCGCTGACCGTGAAGGCGCCGCAGGACTGGGGCGGCATGCACGACATCTACGCCGTCGTCGACGGGCAGCAGGTCGCGAAGGGCGGCTTCCTCGTCGCCCGCCACGCGACGATCAGCCCGAAGCGAGGGCCGATCGGCACGCCGATCACGATCACGTACACGGGCCTCGGCTCGAAGCTCTACGAGGGCTCCGCGTCGATGACGTACGACAACAAGTTCGTCGGCCAGATCACGGCGAACTGGACGCGCGGCGCCGCCGTCGCGCACATCCGCGCGAGCGGCCCGGTCGGGAGGCATGTGATCGTCCTCACCGACGCATTCACGTTCAGCTACATGAACATCCCGCAGTCGCCGAATCCGTGGGCCACCGGCTCGAAGCTGTACTTCACGGTGACGAAGGACGCGGGCCGCCCGAAGCCGGCGATCGACTGGCCGGTGAACGCGACGCCGACGATGTGGTCGTACACGACCATGCTGCCGATCGCACAGCCGAAGAGCGCCGCGGCGGCGACCGGCGCGCTCAGCGTCACGACGGGCGACATCCTCACGAAGGTCGACGTCACCGCGTCGGGCCTCACCCCGAATGCGCCGGTCGACCTCGAGTGGGCGTCGGTCGTCGGGAACCGTGTCAACTGCACGGGCGTCTGCTGGACGACGCTGAACGTCCCGCTCGGCACGGCGACCGCCACCGCCGACGGGTCGCTCAAGGCGAACATCACCGTCCCCGACGGCCTCGGCGGTTGGCACGGCGTCCAGGTCATCCAGGACGGCCAGATCAAGGCGCAACTCCCGTTCTTCGTGAAGCGCAGCTTCGCGAGCGCCCAGCCGATCTCCGACCTGACGCTCCGGCCGGGCCAGCACTTCACGATCCACCTGAAGGGCCTCGGCTGGACGCAGCTCGACAACACGATCGCGGTCGACTACGACAATTCGTACATCGGCTACGCGTGCGGCTTCAACAGCCAGGGCGACACCCTCATCAACCTGACGGCGACCGGCGAGCCCGGTACGCACCTGATCGACATGTACCCGCTGCTGTACACGCAGCAGCCGTCCTACCCGAATACGCCCTACGGGATGATCCCGATGCTGTCCTACAAGACGGACATGCCGGGTCTCGCACTGGGCTACGAGTTGCCGGCGATGCGCTTGGCGATCACGATCGTCAAGTAGGTGGTCCCGGCAGTGAGGGAGGGCGACCGGCGCCCTCCCTCACACCTCTCTTCTAACGCGGGGGAGCCACCAGTTCCAGCGTCCGAGCAGCGTCATCAGACTCGGCACGAGGACGGCTCTCACGATCGTCGCGTCGAGCGCGACGGCGACGGCGAGCCCGACGCCGAACTGCCGGAGGCCCTCGATGCGGCCGGCGGCGAAGCCGAGGAACGCCGCGACCATGATCGCGGCGGCGGCCGTCACGATGCGCCCCGTTCGCTGCAGCCCGTGCGCGACGGCGTCGGCGTCGCGCTCGCCGGCGTCGTGCGCCTCGCGCATGCGCGACACGATGAACACCTCGTAGTCCATCGAGAGGCCGAAGAGCGTGGCGAAGAGGAAGATCGGGATCCACGCCTCGATCGGCCGCGTGAACACGACCGCGAGCACGCCGTAGGTCGCGCCGACGGCGAGCAGGTTGAGCACGACCGCCTTCAGCGGCAGGAGGACCGACCGGAACGCGCGCAGCAGCACGACGAAGGTGAGGAGGAGCACCGCCGCAACGAGCCAGGGGAACGCGCCGTACGCCCGGTCGAGGAAGTCGACGCCTTGAGGCGGCGCGCCGCCGGCGACGACGGTCGTGCCGCGCGGGAAGCGTGCACGCGGCACGTACTCGCCGCGCACCCGCCGCACCCAGTCGCGCGTCGCGACGTCGCCCCACTCGTGCCGGTTCGCGAGCGTGATCTGGTGCGCGTTCGTGCCGACGAACGGCGCGCGCTTGCCCGTGCCGACGAGCAGCGTCTCGGGGTCGGTCGCGACGACGTCCGCGAACCGCCGCTCGGCCGCCGGCGCCGGCGGCGCGACGACGACGTGCGTCTCGGTGACGAGACCTCCGCCGAGGCCCTGCTTCAGGAGGTCGTACCCGTGCACCGACTCGGCGCTCGCGGGGATCCCGGTGAGCGAGCCCGGCGTCAGCTGCAGCGAAAGCGCGGGCACCGAGAGCGCGAGCAGCACGCCGGCGCCGACTGCCGCGAACGTCCGCGGCCGGCGCATGATCGCGCGCGACAGCGTGTCCCAGAAGCGGCCTTCGCGAGGCGGTGCCGCGCCGCCGAGCAGCGAGAGCAGGACCGGCTGCAGCGTCAGCGCGGCCGCGACGGAGATGACGGGGACGAGCAGCCCCGCGAGCCCCATCGAACGGATGAACGGCACCGGCACGAGGAGCAGCAGCCCGAGCCCGACGGCGACCGCGCTCCCGGAGAATGCGATCGAGCGGCCGGCGGTCGCCATCGTCCTCCCGATCGCGTCCTCGCGCCTGCCGCCGCGCGCGAGCTCCTCGCGGTAGCGGTGCACGATCAGAAGCGAGTAGTCGACCGCGAGCCCGAGCCCGACGAGCTGCACGAGGTTGCGCACGTACGCCACCATCGAGAGCTCGTGCGCGACGACCCAGAGCGCGGCGATCGTCGCGCCGATCGTGCACGCTGCGAACACGAACGGAACGAGCACCGCTCCCGTGAAGCCGAACACGAAGAGCAGCACGAGCAGCGTGAGCGGCAGCGCGACGGCTTCGCCCCGGTGGAGGTCGGAGGAGAAGATCGGATCGAGATCGTGCTGGATCGCCGGCTGCCCCGTCACGTACGCGTGCGGCGACCCGTCGAGGCGCCGTCGCAGGAGCGCGGTCGCGCGCTTCGCGTGCTGCAGGTCGAGCGGCGTCGCGACGTCCATGAAGACGATGCCGCCGCCGAGCTGCGTATCGCCCACGGTCGCCTGCGGGATCGCGCGTGCCGCGGCCGCGACGCGACGGCGAAGACGGTCGCGCGTGGCGGCGTTCGACGGATGGCGGACCGGGAACACGACGGTGAACGTCCCGTCCGGCCGCTGGCCGAAGTCCGACTCGAGCAGCTGCCGTGCGCGTTCGGAGTCGGTGCCGGGGACGTCGAACGAGTTCGTGAGGAGCGGCGTCAGCCGCGGCCACGCCAGCGCGCCCGCGACGAGCAGGAGCGCCCAGAATGCGAGGACGGCGGCCCGGAAGCGGAGGACGAGTCGAGCCCAGCGCGCCGGCACGTTGCCCACCCTAACGGCGGCGTTCTACGGATATGCGCGCGCGTTCGGGGTTCTACGGTGACCGTATGAAGCTGCTCGCGATCGCCGCCGCCGCGTTCGCCGTCGCTGCGCCGTCGAAGACGGTGCAGCTCGCGCTCGTGCATGCGGTCTCCGGCTGCCACGTGTGGCAGGTCGGCCCGCGGACTGCGGGCGCGACGGCCACGATCAGGTTGAAGCGCGGCGACCGGATCCAGCTGCGCGTGAACTGCCCGATGCAGTTCCGGATCGAGCTCCTCCGAGGGCCGAACCTCGCGTTCGGCGACGCGAGGTTCGATCCCGGCACGCTGCGCTCGATTGTGTTCGCGAAGAAGGGCGTGTACGTCCTCCGCGCGACGAACCTGCAGAGCTCCGAGCAGGTCGGGCTACAGACGCTCGGCGCGGACAACACGCCGACGCTGACCGTCCGCGTCTCCTGAGATCAGAGGTTCCCGGCGAGGCTCCCGAAGAACGAGTTGAGCCCGCCTCCGAAGAGCGTCGCACCGCCGATCGCGATCAGTGCGATCACGGCGACGAGGATCCCGTACTCGGCCATCGTCTGGCCCTCTTCACGGCGGACGCGGAGCGCGACGGACGCGATCAGATCGTTGAACGTGGTCATCTGTGCTTTCACCTCCTTCCGCGGGCGACCCCGACCCCGGCTGCTGGTATGCGGCTTCGACCAATGAAGTCGCCGGATGCGTCCCTCTTCTTGCGGGGGATTCGCAAAGTTCCCTCCGATGGGGTATGACACCGATGTCCGGAGTCGACCGAGCATGCGCGTCAGAGCGACGACCACGATTGCCTGCCCGCCCGAGCGTGTCTTCGACACCGTCGCCGACCTGCGGAACGAGACGCGGTGGAACGGCCGGGTCGGCAGCGCCGAGCTCCAGAGCGGGACGCCCATCGAGCAGGGCTCGCGCTTCGCGATCGTCAACGGCGGCACGCACTACGAAGTGACGATCACGACGTACGACCGGCCGTCACGGCTCGTCGTCGAGGCGAGCGGCAATCCCGATCTGACGATCACGTACACGTTCATGCCTTCCGGTGGCGGAACCGAGCTGCAAAGCGACTTCGACTTCCGTCCGCGTGGAGTGCTGAAAGCGCTCTTCCCGCTGCTCGCGCCGGTGATCCGACGTGACGTGCCGAAGCAGTACGCCTCGCTGAAGGCTCTGTGCGAGCGGGAGTCCTAGAGCCCTTCGCGGATGCGTTCGACGACCGACGCCATCTCGAGCGTCGCGCCCGTCACGTCCTTCAGTAGCTCGTCGGCGGTCGGCTGCTGGCCGAGCGACCACAGCTCGCGCAGCAGATCGCCGGCGTCGCGCTTCGCGAACCAGTCGTTGCCGAGCTCGCTGCGCAGGAACTCGCGCAGCTGCGCTTCGAACGCCCAGGAGCGCAGGTAGCCGATCACGTAGAAGCTGCCGTCGATGTCGTCGAGATAGCTCTCGCGGTTGACCGGCAGCTTCAGGGCGTCCGACAGCAGCTCGAAGTACCGCTCCTTCATCGTCGTCGGGTCGTCCGCCTGGAAGAACTCGATCTCGTAGAGCAGCTTCGCGGCGTAGCGGCGCACGAAGTAGAGAAGCGACACGGCCCCGTCGTGCGCGAGCTCGTCGACCTTCGGGACGTCGAGGCGGCGGTTCAGCCACGCGGGCTCGGTGACGAGATGCTGTAGCAGCATCGCCCACCCCTCGGTGACCGCCATGTCGCCGAGCCGCCGGCCCTCGAACGACAGCGACTCGCTCGTGTGCGCGTAGTGCTGCGTGTGGCCCATCTCGTGGAAGAGCGCCTCCCAGTCGTCCTTGCCTCCGATCGGCTGGATGACCAGCATCACCTTCTCCGGCACCTCGATCGGCGCACAGAACGCACGCGGCGACTTCGACGGCCGTGCGTCGAGGTCGAGATGCACGTTCGGCTGCGCGCCCGGGTCGATGCCGAGGTCGCGCAGCGTCGCCTGGATCGCCGGCAGCATCCCGTCGGAGGGATAGAGCTGGTCGAGCTCCGGCGCGCGGAAGAGGCGCGGCACGTCCCAGGGTCGCGCCTCGTCGAGGCCGATGCCGAGCCGCGCACGGAACAGCCGGTCTCCCTCACGCTCCCACAGCTTCTCCGTCTCGTCGAGCACCTCGCGGCATTCGTCGGCGAGCTCGTCGAGGCGGAAGCCGAACCGCTTGTACAGCTCGTAGTAGTTCGGTGCGTCGAGCTTGCGCACCGCTTCACGGTCGATCGCGCTCGCCTCGAGGTAGACGGGGTTCAGGTTCTCGTCGAGGAGACGCACGCGCTCTTCCTCGAGCCGCCGCCGCTTGTCGCGGTCGGGCTCGTTCGACGTCGCGACACGCAGCATGCGATAGGGGACGGTCTCGCCGTCGACGGTCGCCTCGAGCTCGGTCTCGACCTGCGCGACGCGCGCCTGATGCTCGCGCGTCAGGTTGCCGAGATAGCCCTCGCACGCGAACCGCCACAGCTCCGTCGGCGCGTCGCCCATCGCGTTCGCTGCGGCGAGCGTCGTGAGGTCCTCGTACTCCTCGTAGATGCGCTCGACGTCGAGGGACTCCTTCAGCCCCGCGAAGTGGTCGTAGTACTCCTGCATCAGGTCGCGCACGAAGCCTTCGCCCCGCGCCCGGTACGCATCCTGTTCGCGCGTCACGGCTGCCTAGGATAGAGACCGTGCACGAGCTGAAGATCGCCACCGAGCGGCACACGCAGCTGCTCGACATCACACCGCAGGTCCGCGAGGCCGCGCGTGGTGCGGACGGTGCCGCGATCCTCGTCTACGTGCCGCACACGACGGCCGGCGTGACGATCAACGAGCACGCGGACCCGCTCGTGGCACGCGACTTCGAGATGGCGATGGAGCGCGTCGTCCCCGAGGGGTGGCCGTGGCAGCACCTCGAGGAGGGGGAGGAGAACGCGCCGTCGCATCCGCGCGCGTCGCTGATGGGCCCGCACGTCCTCGTGCCGCTCTCGGGCGGCGAGCTGGCGCTCGGGACGTGGCAGGGGATCTTCCTCTGCGAGTTCGACGGCCCGCGTACACGCTCGGTCTACGTGTCCGTACTGCGGTAGTTCCGTACGGGCATCGGGGGCGCCCCCGATGAAGCCGCACCTCGGGAGATGCACGGTCTCCGTACCCACATAACCCAAATGCGGGCCGGCTGAGCGCGGCGACCGACTCGGTTCAAGGAGGGGCAATGAGAAGGCGTATCGGCGTTGCCGTCGTCCTCGTGCTCGGCCTCGCCATCACGGCTGCGTTCGCGGCCGGCGGTGCGGCGCGCACGGCGGGCGGTGCTGCTCCGTTCAAGGCCGCGTGGATCTACGTCGGCCCGCACAACGACGGCGGCTGGTCGCAGGCCCACGACATGGGCCGCATCGCCGTGCAGAAGGCACTCGGGTCGAAGGTCCTGACGACCTACAAGGAGAACGTCCCGGAGGGCCCGCAGGTCGCGCAGGTGATCGACCAGCTCGTCCGTGACGGGAACAAGATCATCTTCGCGACGTCGTTCGGCTTCCAGCCGGCGATGGCGGCGGCCGCGAAGAAGTACCC
>DATDNT010000021.1:0-44335 GCA_036518135.1 Gaiellaceae bacterium
CACCCGCGAGCACTTCCTCGCGTGCCTCGAGCGGGACTGGCCGGAGCTGCTGCCGGACTACGAGCTGCTCTACGCACGGGGCCGCGCCTACCTCCCCACAGCCGAGACGAAGCCCGCGAAGGAGGCCGTGCGCAGGCTCGCGCGGGAGCACGGCGTCCGCGACAGGCGGCCCGATCCGATCCGGCCGGCGGCCCGCGACGAACAGCTCAGCCTGCTTTCAGCGTAGGATTCGAACCCGCATGGCTGACGAGATCACCACACTGATCGTCGACGACCACGAAGTCGTCCGCGAAGGGCTGCGCCTCTCGCTCTCGCGCGCGCCGCACATCCGCGTCGTGGGCGAGGCCGCGGACGGCGCCTCGGCGGTCGAGATGGCCGAGCGCCGCAAGCCTGACGTGATCATCATGAACGTCCGCATGCCCGGCATGGACGGGCTCGAAGCGACGAAGCTCCTGACCGAAAGGGTGCCGGAGTCGAAGGTGCTGATCTTCACCGCCTACTCCGAGCGGTCGCTCCTCGGCCGCGGGCTCGAGTCGGGCGCGAAGGGCTACATCCTCAAGGAGGCGCCGCACCAGACGCTCGTGCGTGCGATCGAGAAGGTCGCGCAGGGCGAGGGCTACGTCGACCCGGCGCTGATGCCGGCGTTCCTCGCCGGCAAGGACCAGACGGACATGCTCACGACGCGCGAGCGGGAGATCCTGCAGCTCCTCGCCGACGGCATGTCGAACGCCGATGTCGCCGGCCGGCTCTTCATCTCGCAGGAGACCGTGAAGAGCCACGTGCGCCACATCCTCACGAAGCTCGAGGCCGACACCCGCACGCACGCCGTCGCGATCGCGCTCCGCGAAGCGATCATCGACTGACGCGGGCTGGACGCACAGTGGACGACGGTCTCGAACGGCTGATCGCGGCCGAGCAGGACGAGCGGCGGCGAATCGCGCTGTTCCTCCACGACGGGCCGGTCCAGAATCTCTCCGGGATCGCGCTGATGCTCGATGCCGCCCTGCACGCGGTCGAGTCGGGGAAGCTCGACGACGCGCGCGACGTCCTCGGGCCCGCGCTCGAGCGCCAGCGGGCGACGATCCGCGAGCTCCGCGACCTCTCGTTCGCGCTCGAGCCGGTCGTGCTGCGCGACCAGGGCTTCGGCCCCGCGCTGCGCGCGCTCGCCGAGCAGGTGGGCACCGCGAACGAGCTGCGGATCGACCTCGAGATCGACGACGCGGAGCGCGTCGGGCAGACGGCGCAGGTCGCGCTGTACACGATCATCCGCGAGCTCCTCGACCAGGCGGTGCGGCGCGGGCCGCCGACGCGCGTCGCCGTGACGATGAAGGCGACGACCGACGGCGGCCTCGAGACCTGCGTCGCCGACGATGCCGAGCCCGAGCGGCGGCGGCGGTCGTTCGAGGCGATCCAGGAGCGCGTGAAGCAGCTCCACGGGCAGATCTCCGTGACGACGGACGAGGCCGGAACACGGGTTCTCGTCACCCTCCCGTCGTACGCGACGCGGCGGTAGTCTGCGGTCGCCATGAGCTACCTGCTCTTCGTCTGGTCGCCGTCCGGCTACACCGTGCGCGAGGTCGACGGCGACCCGCCGCAGCCGGGGCACGAGTTCGAAGAGGGGGAGCGGACGCTGGTCGTGAACAAGATCGGCGCGTCGCCCTTCCCCGGCGACCAACGCACCTGCGTCTTCTCGGTCGGCAAGGCCTAAGCCGCGGCCGCGGCGTCCTCTGCCGCGACGAGACCCAGCACGAGCGCCTGCGCGAGGCCGCTCGCGTAGCCGCCGGTCGCGACTGCGCCCGCGTCGACGCCCGCAGCCCAGAGCCCCTGGACGGGGGTGCCGTCGGCGCGCAGCACGCGGGCATGCTCATCCACCCTCACGCCGCCGATCGTGTGCGTGATCGACGCGATCACGCGGACGGCCGCGACGGCGCCCTCGGGCGGGTCGAACGGAAGGTCGGCGAGCGGCACGCGGGCTTCCGGCGGCGCCGCCTCCACCATCTCGCGGACCGTCCGGTCGCGCACGCGCTGCTCGAGCGCCTCCGCGTCGAGGACGTAGTACGCGCGGGCGCCGCGCCGCCGGGCCGTCGCCTGGACGACGTTCGTCTCGGACCAGGACACGTCACCGCGCGAGAAGAACTCGATCCCGTCCTCGTCGAAGATCCGCGCGAACCGTCCGTAGAGCTGCGAGAGCGAGACGAGCTGCGTCTCGTCCCACGGCGCGTCGGGCATGTTGCGGCCGTAGAACTCGTCCATCACCTCGGTGTGCGCGGCGCCGCGGTCGAGAGCGAAGCAGAGCCCGTCGCCGGTCGACCACGGGCTCGCGCGCAGGCGAAGCGACGCCGCCGGGCGGACAAAGCGCGTCACGAGGTCGTCGGAGGCGGCGAACCCGCCGGTGCAGAGGACGAGCGGCACGTCCTCGACGCAGCCGTCGGCGCCGAGCTCGACGTCACCCACGAGCGCCTCGACGAGGCCGCGAGGGTCGAAGCGCTTGCCGACGGTGCGCGGGTTCCCCGTCTCCTCCCACACGACGGGCGCGCCGCGCGACACGAGCCACGCGACGGCGTCGTCGAGCCGTTCCCACACGAGCCGCTGCAGGCGCTCGTCGCCGCGCGGGCACTCGCGGCGGAACCCGTCGAAGTCGCGGTGGCGGAAGACGACGCACGACGAGAGGAGCATCGACCCGCCGGCGCGCGTCCCCTTCTCGCGGTGCACGACGCGCACGCCGAGCTCGCGCAGGCGCCCCGCGGCGACGAGGCCGGCCATGCCGGCGCCCGCTACCGCGACCGTCAAGTCAGCGAGAACGTCGGCTTGTGCTCGACGTACTCGATCCGCACGCGTTCGGGGCCCCACAGGAACGCGGCGTACGTGTTCGCGGCGTCGACGACCGACTCGACCTCGATCTCGAGCTCGCCCGCGTCGGCGATCACCTCGTCGGCGGAGTCGACGAGCACCGCCAGGTGGTTCAGGAGCGGCCGCTCACCGGCGTCCGCCTCCCCCTCGTGCAGCTCGACGTACGCGCCGCCGACCGCGACACGCCTCGGCCCTGCGGGCGCGAACCCGTAGCGCACGTAGTCGCGCGCCGACAGCTCGGGTGCGGGCGACCACAGCGCGACGTGGTCGAGGTCGTACTCGACGTCGGTCGACGCCTCGACGAGCGTCACGTGGATCCCCTCGCCGATGTCGAAGACCTCGGGCGACTCGTCGGGCAGCGCCGCGCGCGCGGACGCGAGATCGGACACGCGGAGTGCGACGTGCTTCAGAAGTCCCTGCTCACGCGGCCCTTCCGCGTCGAAGAACGTGAACTTGCCGCGGCGGGCGTCGGAGCCCATCAGCGTGAAGTTCGACTCCCGCGAGATGACATGCATGCCGAGATGGCGCTCGCAGAAGTCGGCGATGGGATGCCGGTCGGCGACCCAGAAGGCAATGTGGTCGAGCGTGCGGGGGTCCATGCGCCGCACGTTACCCACCGCGCTCGTTCTCACGCCGCGACACCCGGGCTCCGCCGAAGAGGCGGAGCCCGAGCGTCGTACGGTCGCTACCGCGAAGAGCGGCGGCCCGTGCGAGAGCGGGACGCGGCCTTACGCGTGCCCGACTTCCGGGACGACGACTTCTTCGCCCCGCCCGACTTGCGAGCCGACGACTTCTTCGCCCCGCCCGACTTCCGGGCCGACGAGCGCTTGGTCGAGGACTTGCGGGCGGTCGAACGCTTGGCGGACGACTTCTTCTTCGTGCCGCCGGACTTGCGTGACGACGACTTCTTCGCGCTGGCGCGCTTCGCCGTCGACTTCTTCTTCGAGGACGACTTGCGAGCAGTCGACTTCTTCTTCGACGACGACTTGCGTGCCGTGCTCTTCTTCTTACCGCCGGACTTGCGGGCGGTCGTCTTGCGGGCGGTCGTCGACTTGCGCGACGCCGTCTTCTTCTTCGACGCAGCCTTCTTCTTGGTCCCGGACTTCTTCGCCGTCGACTTCTTCTTCGACGACGACTTCTTCTTCCGCGAGCCAGAGCTGCGCGTCGACCCCGAGCGGGAGCTGGAGCGCGAGCCCGAGCGAGACGAAGAGCGCGTCGTCGCCGGGACGGCGATCGACCGCTCCTCTTCCGCGCCCTCCATCGTCTCGCCGATGGCGGACTCACCCCATGTCGCGTCGGCGTCTGCCGACGGATCGCTCCACGAGCCGGCGGTCGACGTCTCTTCTGACGTCTCGCCGGTCCCGCTCCAATCCTCTTGGGTCATGTAGACCTCCTGAGTCGGATTGCGCGTGCACGATTCCCTACCACGTTGCTTTTTAACGTGCAACGCGGACGGAGTGAATCCTGCCGCTCGTTGCTGAAAAGGAAAACGCGTACGAGCCGCGTGTTCGACGTGACTCGTACGCGTCCTTCGAACGACGTCAGCGCGACGTCCGCTTGCGCGCGCTCACGCGACCGCCGCGTGCACCCGCCGTACGGACCGACATCGTCCCGCGTCCACTCGTGCGCGACGAGGACGACGACGAGCGCGAGCTCGACTTCCGCGCAGTCGCGCGGCCGCCCTTCGCGCCGGCCTTCTTCTTTTGCGAGACCGTGCCCGACTTCCCGCCCTTGCGTCCCGCCGCCTTCACGGTCATCGAGCGGCCGGCCGTCGTCTTCTTCCGCGAGGTCGCGCTCCGCTTCGCCGTGCTCTTCTTCGCGGTCGTCTTCTTCGCGGTGCTCCGCTTCGCCGTGCTCTTCTTCGCGGTCGTCTTCTTGGGACTGCTCTTCCTGGCGGTGCTCTTCTTCGCCGTGCTGCGGCTCGATGTCGTCTTGTTGCGCGACGACGTCCCGCCGCTCCGGGACGAGCTGCTCTTCCGCGAGGACGACGGCCGCGACGACGACTTCGTCTCGCCCGCCTCGGAGCGCTGCTTGTTGACGGTCCGGGCCGCGATCTCCTTCGCCCGCTTCGTCGAGCGGCCCTGCTTGCGCTCCGAGTCCTTGATGTGCTCGTACTGTCGTTCGCGCTTGTCGCTCCAAGCTTCAGGCATGAACGTGCGACCTCCTGGGTGGTTTCCTGGCCGGCCAACACGTTGCCCGCAAAGAGCGGACTTTATGCGCGTTACTCGAGCGGTTGGTTCTGAACGTTGTGCTCGGTCGCGTACTGGTCGACGAGCTGGTCGACCACGGTCATGCCCTCGCCGTACGCCGCGTTGATGCGAACGAACGGCTCCCACTTGTCGGGCAGCGCGTCCTCGGGGAAGATCGCCTCCACCGGGCACTCCGGCTCGCACGCCCCGCAATCGATGCACTCCTCGGGGTCGATCACGAGGATGCGGCCGGCCTCGTGGATGCAGTCCACGGGGCACACGTCGACACACGAACGATCCTTGATGTCGATGCACGGCTCGGCGATGACGTACGTCACGGCCGACTAATTTACAGATCCGATCAGACCCTCGATCAGTTCCCTCGTGCGCTCGAAGAGCGCGGACTTCACGATCACCTGGTCGAATCCCGCAGCATGCGCTCGACGCAACCCGGCGGTGTCGGTGTGGTTCGTGTAGCCGAGGATCGGCACGTCCGGGTAGTTGTCCGCAACGTCCTCGGCGTCGATTCGCGCGATGTCCGCGATCACGAGATCGGGCGGCTCGACGCCGTCCGAGGTCGTGAACCGATGCTCGGGCAGAGCGCCCTCGAGCTTGCCCCGGATGAAGAGGTCGACCCCGCACAAGAGGATCGTCGCCATGCCTGAGCCAGAACCTAACACCGTCACGGCCTTCTACAAGCACGGGCTGGAGCTGGCGCGCGCGGGAGCGTTCTTCGAGGCCCACGAGGCGTTCGAGGAGGCGTGGCGCGCCTGCGCCGACGCCGAGCGGGACTTCTTCCAGGGGCTCGTGCACGTCGTCGTCTCCGCCTACCAGCGCGACCGCGGGCGGCCGGTCGCGCAGGAGCGCCAGCGCGTGAAAGCGCTCCGGCGGCTCGCGGCGTTCACACCGACGCATCGCGGCCTCGACGTCGAGCTTCTCCTCGCGGCGCTAGATCGTGCCGAGGCCGATCCGCGAGAACACCTGGTCGACCGCCACGCGCAGCCACCAGTCGCGGTTGAAGAAGAGGAGCAGGCCGAGCGTGACGAGGGTGGCGCCGGATAGCCCGCGCACGACCACGTAGTGGTCGCGCACCCAGCGGAACGCCCGCATCGCGTGCGCGAACGCGACGCCGGCGGCGACGAACGCGAGCGCGAGGCCGAGCGAGTAGGCGACGAGGAGGACGACACCGCGGATGAGCGTCCCGCTCGACGAGGCGAGCACGAGGATCGACGCAAGCACCGTGCCGATGCACGGCGCAGCGCAGACCGCGAACGCGCCGCCGAGGAGCGCGCGCGAACCCGTGCCGCGCGCCCGGCGGAGGACGCCGGGCGCGACGGCGCGCTCCGGCCACGGCAGCAGGCCGAGGAAGGCAAGACCGAGGACGACGAGCACGAACCCGGCGATCTCGACCTGCGTTCGCTTGTCGACGGCGCTCCCGACGGCGGCCGCGGCCGCGCCGAGGAGGACGAAGACGGCGGTGAACCCGAGGACGAACGGGATGCTCGCGGCGACGACGCGCCGCGCGACGCCGCGCTCGCCGAGGCGATCGACCTCGACCGCCGACACGGCCGACAGGTAGCCGGGCACGAGCGGCAGCACGCACGGCGTCACCACGGACAGTAGGCCGGCGAGGAACGCGATGGGGAGCTTCTCAGCCATCGAATCGCGCGAGCTCCTCGTCGATGCGACGCTCGGTGTCTGCGTCCAGGCCGGTCTCGACCGCGGGCGGCACCGCGCTCGTCCTCGACCAGTAGACCGCGCCGGCGGCGAGCGCGGCCACGCCGACGACGGCGCCGCCGAGCGGCAGCACCCACGCGAGCAGGTCGAACCCGCTCTTCGCGGGCGTCGACAGCACCTGCGGCCCGAAGTTCCGCACCATCTCGTCGATGATCTGCTTCTTCGTCCATCCCTGCGCGATGCGGACGCGGATCTCGCGCTTCATCTCCATCGCGATCGGCGCCGTCGACTGGTCGAGCGTCTCGTGGCAGACCGGGCAGACGAGCTCGGTCTCGATCGCGTCGGCGCTCGGGTGCGGGCCGGCCGCCGCGGGCGCGGCGAGAGCGAGCGCGACGACCATCAGCCCAACGACGAGTCTCACGAGGCGATGCGCCGGATCTGCGCGTCGAGCACGGCGTCCTTCATCGGGCCGAGGATGCGCTTGACGATCAATCCGCGACGGTCGATGAAGAACGTCGTCGGCGTGAACTGGACGCCGTACCGCGTGCTGACGTCCGCGTAGTGGTCGAAGACGCTCGGGTACGTGATCCCGTGCCGGTGCATGAAGCCGCGCGCGGCGGCAGGGCTGTCGAACCCGGGGTCGATCCCGACGACGGCGACGCCCTTCGGCGCCCACCGCTGCGCCGCCGCCTCGAGCTGCGGCATCTCCTTCTTGCACGGGATGCAGTCGGACGCCCAGAAGTTGAGGACGACCGCCTTGCCGTGGAACGACGCGAGCGAGAGCTTCCCGCTGCCGGTCAGCCGCGGCAGCATGAACGCCGGCGCGCGCACGACCCTGTCGTGGAGGATCGCGTCCGCGGATCCGTTGTCCTGGTGCGTCACGCGCCAACCGAGGATCCCCGCGAGGGCGAGCACGGCGACCGCCGCGGCGATCCGCGCGGCGCGGATCACGACGCGAGCGCCTTCCGGATCGCGCCGTTCAGCACGGATGCCGGGATCGGGCCGTTCACGTGCGGAGGGATCACCTCGCCCTTCGGCGTGACGAAGAAGGTCTCGGGGTAGCCGGTGACGCCCCATCGGCTGCCGGCGCTCCCGTCCACGTCGCGCACGACTTGGTAGTTGACGCCGTAGCGTCGCATGTACCGGCGCGCGGCGGAAGCGAAGTCCTTGGTGTCGACGCCGACGAAGACGGCCTTCCCGCCCCACTTCGCGGCCGCGTCGCGCAGCGTCTTCGCCTCCAGCTTGCAGTCGACGCACCACGACGCCCAGAAATTGAGGACGACGACCTTGCCGCGGTAGGACGCGAGATCGAACGTGCCGGTGCGCGAGAAGAACGGCAGGCGCGTGGCGGGCGCCGTCACGCGCCTGCCATGGTCGACCTTCTGCGCGACCCCGCTGCCGTTGCCGTGCACGACGTCCCACACGAGCAGTGCGAGGAGCGCGAGCACCACGGCGGCTGCGGCGGCGCGGACTGCGCGCATCAGACGATGTAGACGGTCGTGCCGATGTCGACGTGGTCGAACAGCCACTCCGCGTCGGGCACCTGCATGCGGATGCAGCCGTGCGACGCGCTGTAGCCGATCGACGTCGGCTCGTCCGTCCCGTGGATGCCGACGCCCGGCGCGTCGAGCCCCATCCACCGCGTCCCGAGCGGGTTCGACGGCCCGGGCGGCACCGGCTTCAGGCCCTTCGCCCACGAGTCCTGGGTCGGCGGGTACCACCACGGGTTCTTCCACTTCACGACGATGTGCCAGCGTCCCCGCGGCGTCGGGTAGATCGCCTGCCCCGTCGCGACGGGGAACGTCCGGCGCAGCTTGTCGCCGTCGTAGAGGAAGAGCCGGTTCAGTTCGCGGTTGACGACGATGACTTCCTTGAACGAGTCGGCGGTGACGCCGGCCGCGACGGTGCGCGTGTGCGCGCGGACGGGGAGCCGCGAGTTCGCGCGCAGCGCGGCGATGACGCGCGCGGTGAGCGCCTTCGCGTCGAGCGTCCGGCCTGCGCGGTCGTCGCGGATCACGGGCCTCGCGTCGCGGAAGACGAGCCGAGCGTCGACCGGGGCGCGCGCGAAGCGCTTCTCCACCGCAGCGACCCACGTGCGGAGCGGCGCGCCGTGGAGCGAGAGCACGAGCTTGACGTTCGTGCCCGGCGCGGACGCGCGCGCCTTCGCGACGGCGGTCGCCGCGTACGGCGAGGCGACGGTCGCGGGGTCGAGCAGCAGCCGGCTACGGTCGACGACGACCGGAAGCGGCTTCGCGAACGCAGCCTTCACGACCTCGGTCGCGGCCGCGGGGGCCAGCCCGCCGACCCTGATCCCCGCGACGCGGACGCCCACCGGCAGCACGTTCGCGGGCGGCGGCGCGGTCGTCGTCGTCGTCGGGGCGGTCGTCGTTGTCGCGGTCGTGGTCGTCGCGACGGTCGTCGACGAGGCGGTCGACGTGGTGACGTCGGCGATCACGGCCCCCGAGAACGCACCGGCGGCCGCGAGCCCGAGCACGAAAAGAAGTGCTGCGTGCAGGCGCTTCACGGCGCGGTCAGTGTAGCCGCGCCCACCCGGGCCACCTGTGGACAGTCCGTGGCACTCCCGTTTGTCTGACGCTCGTCCGACCCGCGTCTGACGCGCGTCGGCCGGGCGTCAGACGCGCGTCGGACGCCCCAGGGCCGCAAGGGCCATGGCCGGGTCGTCCGAGACGATGCCGTCGACGCCCATGGCTGCAAGGGCGCGGACGCGCTCCGGGTCGTTCGCCGTCCACGCGAGGACGGGCGCGCCCGCCCGGCGCGCGGCGGCGACGGCCGCCCGCGAGCACAGCGTGTGGTGGAGCGCGAGGACGTTCGCGGACGCCGCACGGAGGAGCAGCGGGATCCGGAGCGGCATCGCGCCGCGCAGCGCCGCGCGGCCGGGCGCGACGACCGCGTCGGGCCAGCGGAAGCGCGAGACGCCGTAGCTGTCCCGCGGGTAGCCGATCGCGACCGGCAGCTCGGGCGCGAGCGCACGCACGCGCCGTCCGACTGCCGCGTACGCCGTCGAGACGAGCACGCGGTCTCGCAGCCCGCGTGCGTCGACCGCCTCGAGCACGGCCTGCTCGTACCCGCGTTCCTTCACGTCGATGTGCAGGCCGAGCGGCGTCGCAGCGAGCAGGTCGAGCGCATCGCCGAGCGGCATCCCGTCGGCGCCCGCGTCGTGCGCGAGCACGAGCCCCGGCCCGACGTCGAACTCGACGAGATCGGCGCCGGCCGTGACCGCCGCCTCGAGCGCTTCGCGCGAGTTCTCCGGTGCGACCGCGGCCGCGCCCCGGTGCCCGATCACGAGCGGCCGGCCGTCGCGCCGCTCGAGCCTCACGTGCGCTTGATGACGACGATCGCGCAGTCGTCGGGCAGGTCGCCGCCGGCGAACCCGCGGCACGCGGCAAGGACGGCGTCGGCGATCTCCTGCGCCGGCCGATCCGCGTTCTGCGCGAGCACCTCGTCTAGCCGCGCTGCACCGAAGAGCTCGCGCTCACGACGCGACTCGATCACGCCGTCGGTATAGAGGACGACGGCGGCCCCCGGCTCGAGCTCCGCGCGAACCTGCTCGTACTCCTGCGGCGCGAGGATGCCGAGCGCGAGCCCGCCGCACGCGAGCGCGTCGACGCCGCCGCCGGGGCGCACGAGCCGCGGCTCCGGATGCCCGGCGCTCGCGCACAGAACGTCGCCGCCGGGATCGACGGTGATGTACGCCATCGTGATGAACTTGCCGACTGCGATCTCGCCGACGACGACCTCGTTCGCGTACGCGAGGAACTCCGACGGCTCCGGATGCTCGCGCGCGAGCGACCGGAAGACGAACTTCGCCATCGCCATGTCGGCGGTCGCGTCGATGCCGTGACCCGTCACGTCGCCGAGGACGACGGCGAGCCGCCCGTCCGCGAGCTCGAGGAAGTCGTACACGTCGCCGCCCACGTCCACCTGCGCGGCGGACTCGTACACGCGGCCGACGTCGAGGCCCGCGACCGCGGGCTTCTCGCGCGGCAGCAGCGACTGCTGCATCGTCTCCGCGAACTGCTTCTGCTGCTGGTACAGCCGGGCGTTGTCGATCGCCAGCGCCGCCTGCTGCGCGATCGTCCGCGCCGTCGCGAGCGTCTCGTCCGTGATCGGATCCGCCGGGTCGAGCGAGACGATCGTCAGCTCGGCGAGCAGTTCGGTCGTCGTCGCGATCGGGATGAGCGCCGCCGTCGACCCCTTCTCCAGGAACGGCCGGAGCAGCGCGTGCGCACCGCCGAGCCGCGCCACCGCCGCGAGGTCGAGCATCACCGGCGCGTGCGAGCGCGGCGGCCGCGGCTGCGGACGCTCGAGGATCGTCCGCACCGCATCTGCGAGCCGCGACTCGGCGACCCGGACGGCCCGCGGGACGAACTGGTCGCCGCGCTCGTCCGGCACGCGGATGACCGCCGCATCGACGTGGAACTCGCGCACCAGCGTCTCCGTCACGGCCGCGAGCGTCGAGTCGAGCGAGAGCGTCTGCGCGAACGACCGCGAGATCTCGTAGAGCGCGTTCACCTGCCGCGACGCCTTGCGCTCGGAGTCCAGCACCTCGTACAGCGCCGTTCCGAGCTCGGTCGCGCGCTCGTGCAGGCGCGCGTTCTGCACGGCGACCGCGAGCTGAGCCGCGAGCGCGGCGAGCAGCGCCAGGTCGCTCTCCGCGAGCTCCCGCTCCCCCGGGTACGCGAGCAACAGCCCGATCGACTCCTCGCGCACGTGCAGCGGCACGCCGACGACGGACCGCTGCCCCGTCGCTGCGAGCGCCGTGCGCACCGGCGCGAGCGCTGGCTCGCTGCCGCCGCGGCGCGCGTGCACGGAAGCGCGCGCGCGAAGCGGTCCTGCGAACGCCTCGGCCACGCGTTCGGCGACGTCGTGATCCGTCGCCGACACGCCGCGCCCGGCCGCCGCGAACAGGCGGCCCTCGTCCCGGAGGTACACCCCGACCTGGTCGACCTGCAGGAGCTCGGCGATCCGGTCGACCGCCGTCTCGAGCGTGTGGGCGAGCGAGAGCCGCGCGATCGCCTCGCTCACCACCTCGAGCAGGGCGCGCGTGCGCTCGAGCTCCAGCTCCACCGATCGCGCCCGCTCGCCGGTGCGCAGTGCATGCGCCGCGCGCGCCGCGAACGCCGCGAGGACCGGCAGGTCGGAGTCCGCCGGCACCGTCTCCTCCCCGTAGAAGAGCTGCAGCGCGGCGAAGGACGGCTGCCCGAGCGGGAGCGTCGCGACGTTGCCGAGCACCGGATCGCGCTCGACCGACGCAGGGCGCCATACCTCGATCGTCTCGCCGAGGACGGCCGCGGCGCGCGGCAGCAGCGTCTCGATCTCCCCCACGCTCGCGACCCGCTCGGGGACGGCGCCGCCGACGCGCCAGACGACGCCGCCGCGCGCACCGGTCGCGTCGACGGCGATGCGAACCGCCTGCTGCGCCACGCGGCGCGCGTCGCCGCCGGCCGCGAGCGCCTCCCCGGCGAGGTCGAGCCACGCCGCGCGCCGGATGCTCGAGCCGGACGACAGCGTGCGCACGGCCATCGCCACCTGCGCCGCGACGAGCGAGGCGAGCGCGCGCTCGACGTCGCCGATCGCCTCGACGCGAACGACCTCCACCGACCCGACGATCCGACCGCCCGCGCGCGCCGGCTCGACGAGGACGTGCGCGCGAGGCGACGCGCGCTGGACCGGCTCCGACGGCGTCCCCGCCTCGATTCGCTCGCACGAGACGCGCGTTCCCGCGGCCTCCGCGCCGAGCGCCGACGCCTCGGGCGCGACCGCGCGCGCGACGAGGTCGCCGTCGGGATCGAGGACGCGCAGGACGACGAGCTCCGCGGCGAGCGCGTCGGCCGCCGCCGAGGCGATCGCGGCGAGGGCGGTGCGCAGGTCGCCGGTCGCCGCGACCTGCCCTGCGGCGTCCGCCAGCGCCTCCACCGGCAGTCGCTGGGCTTCGACGGCCATCGTTACGTTGGATACTGCCTACACTTCCGGGTGCCATGGCAGAGCCGGCCAAACAACCGCAGCGGATCGTGGACGACGCACCGTCGCTCGACCCGTCCGCGATCGAGCGCAACTACCGTCGCGAGCGCGCGCGCCGCCGCGCGCGGATCGAGAAGAAGCACGCGGCGCGCCGGTCGAACGTCCGCTTCTTCGTGACGCTCGGCGTGCTCGCCTTCGTCACCGCGTTCATCATCCTCGCCGCATGGCACGAGGTTCAGACGCTCTTCGGCGTCTGAACCCCGTCGGCGCCGTCACTGAAGCGGCTGCGAGAAGGCGCTGGACGCGGCGGGCTCCCACGTCGTGCCGCTGCACATCGGGCACTGCGGCACCGTCGCCTGCACGGTCACGCCGTAGCCGCACCCTGAGCAGTGGTACGCGCCCGCTGCCGGAGCGCCGGCATTCACGAACGCAACGTAATCGCCATCCGCTTCTGCAAGCTTCCTGGCTTCGTCGAGCATCTTGACCCCCTGGTCGACCCCACGTGCAGCTTCCGACCGATTCTTTCCCCATACTTACCGCTGTGGAAACTCCTGACTTCTTCGACGTCGATGCGCCGGAGCCCGGCGCGCCGACGCCGACGGGCTACGTGCGCCCGGCCGCCGGCGGGCTGTGGGCGGCGGGCGAGCAGATCACGTGGGTGTCCGGCCTCGTCCTCGCGCTCTCCTCGTTCATGGACTGGTACGCGGGGTCGGGCGTCGGCGTCAAGCTCGCGGTGATCGGCTGGCACACGGGCGTACTCGGCAAGCTCGTGTTCTTCATCGGGCTCGCCGTCGTCGCGCTCGTCGCGCTCCGCGAGTTCGGCCTCGAGCTGCCCCCGTCGGTGCCCGAGAGCCTCCTCATCCTTGCGCTCGCCGTGCTGGCCGCCGTCTTCGTCCTGATCCGCATCATCAACATCCCCGATGCGGTGCTCCCGGCGGACGGGCTCGGGATCGGGATCTGGCTCAGCCTGCTTGCTGCGATCGGCGTGATCGTCGGCGGGCTGCTGTCAGCAGCAGAAGAGCTGTAGCCGCTCCGAGCAGCGACCCGACGACGACGTCCGTCGGGTAGTGGACGCCGTTGTAGAGGCGCGAGAACGCGACCAGGACGGCGAGCGTGAACCACGCCGCGCGGTAACGCGGCGCGTAGTGCGCGAGCATCGTCGCGCCCGCGAACGCGGTCGCGCTGTGGCCGGACGGGAACGAATGCGTCTTGAGCGACGGGCCGAGCTGATGCTCGAACGGCCGGTGGCGCGGGACGACGGCCTTCAGCACCTCCGCTTCGAGGTCGGCGACGAGCACGGCGGCCGTCACGCCGACGACGACCCACGGCCTGCGCCACCAGAGCGCGAGCAGCGCGGCGATCACGATCCAGACGGCGCCGACGGTCCCGATCCGCGACAGCCAGATGAACAGCCAGTTCAGCCAGTCGACCCGGTGGGTCGCGATCCAGTGCTCGAGGTGACGGTCGGCGCCCAGCTACGCGGGGACGAGCTGCTTCGCGCGCTCGATCAGCTGTTGCGGGTCGAACGGCTTGCCGATGAAGCCGCGGGCGCCGCGCTGCTCCGCGTCCGACGCCGAGCGCTCGTCGACCTGACCGCTGAACATGATCACCGGGATCGAGCCGTGGCGCTCCTGCATCCGCTGCAGCATCTGCCACCCGTCGACGCCCGGCATGACGACGTCGAGCAGCACGAGGTCGGGCGCCTGGTCCTCGATCGCCTGCAGCGCCTCGTCTGCGCTCGACGCCTCGCGCACGGTGTAGCCCTCCATCTCGAGGTTCACGCGCATGTACTCGCGGAGCCGCTGGTCATCGTCGACGACGAGGACGAGCGGCCCGCTCGAGCCGCCGCCCGGGCCCGACCGGTCGAGGAACGTCTCGAGGTCGCGGCGCCGGTACCGGCGATGGCCGCCGGGCGTGTAGAACGCCGGGACGCGCCCCTGGTCGGACCACTTGCGGATCGTCGACTGTGCGACGCCGAGGAACTTCGCCGCCTGGCCGAGGGTGAGCCAGTCCGGCTCGGTGGTCGGAGCTCGTCTCCCGGGGTACGTCACGCCGAAAAAGTAACCAAAGCTTCCGGTACCTAAACCGGATTATCGGTTCCGAACGGTGACCGTGACCGTTTCGCGCGCGGCCGGTGCGAGCGGCAACGGGTGAAGCGTCCGCACGAGCGTCTGCTCGCCGCCCGTCGAGGGGTTGTCGTGGAGCGCCTCGCCGAACGCGATGCCGATCCCGAAGACGACGACCAGAGCGACGATGGCGGCGGCGATCCGCATCAGGGGCGGTAGTCGACCGCGCCGCGGGCATAGGCGTGGAACGCGGCGTCGGCGACGGTCCCCGGCTCCGTCGGCACCGGCGCGTCGGGATCGGCCTCGTCGAGCAGCTCCGCGACCCAGACGTCGGCGCCGTCGTAGGCGCGGGCGAGCTCGTCGAGGGTGAACGTCTGGCCGACACGCTGGCGGAGCCGGGCGACGACGAGCTCGACGCCGCGCGTGAGCTCGCGGTAGCGCCCGCGCTCGCCGCGCGCGTCCTCGACGCGGCGGTTCCCGTCCTGCCAGTGCTGCCGCGCGAGCTCGAGATCCACGTCAGCTAGTACAGCAAGTCTCCGGCCAGAGGGCGGGCAGCTCCGCGAGGATCCGGTCGCCCAGCTCGTAGCCGCCCGCCGCGAGCGCGAACGCGGCGTGGGCGTGGAGACACTTGAGGCTTCCGTCGCGCGTCGAGCCGCCGATCCCGGCGTCGATCTCGGGCCGCAGCTCTCGCTGCCGGCGCTGCGCGCCCGCGAGCGATGCCGCAAGCGAGTCGTCCTCGCGCGCGGCTTGCGACCAGCGCTCGACGCCGCCCGCCGCTTCGAGCCGCGAGATCGCGGCGACGAGGTGCGGGCACGTGACGTAGAACTGGGTCGGGAACGGGCGGCCGGCCTCGTCGAACGGCGCCTGCTCCGTCACCGCCGGCCTGCCGAACGGGCAGCGCACGGCGACACGCCTGAACGCGCGCGGACGCCGCCCGAGCTGGCGCGCGACGATCTCCTCGTCGTCCGGCACCTACTTATTGTTGCGGTGCCGCCACGTGCTGATGCCGCGCACGATGAAGAGCTGCTCGCCGGGCTTCACGAGCCCGAGCAGGCGTGCCTGGCGGATCAGCGCCGGCGTCGTGTTCGCGGTCGCGATCTTCTTCTGGAGCCGCCGCTGCTCGTCGCGCAGCTCCTGCACCTGCGCGCGGCGGCCGTCGAGCTCGCGCTTCGTCTGCAGGTACGTGTTGATCGGCTTCCAGTAGAGGAAGCCGACGAGCGCGAGTGCGCCGATCGCGAGGAGGCGCGTGGGGCGGATCCGCATCACGACCTGGTTCTCCGAACCAGGTCGGAAGTCCTCTTACGCGATGTCGACCTTGATCACGTTCGTCGAGCCCGGCAGGTTGACCGCGGTGCCCGCCGTCGTGACGATGCGGTCGCCGGTCTCGACGACGCCCGTTTTCAGCGCGGCCTCGATCGACCGCGACCAGAGATCCTCGACGTTCTCCGTCTGCTGGAAGAGCACGGGCGTGATCCCCCACTCGAGCGCCATCTGCTGCACCGCGGTCTGGTGGTGCGAGAGCCCGACGATCGGCCGCCGGGGACGGAGGCGCGCGACCGCCGACGCGGTCCGGCCGGTGAACGTCGGCACGAGGATCGCGCTCGCGCCGAGCGCCTCGGCGAGATCGCACGCGGCGTTCGACATTGCGCGGCCGACGGTCGTGTCCTCGCCCGGCTCCGGCATCTGGTGGCGGTAGCCCATCGACGGCTCGACGGCGCGCGCGATCGAGTCCATCGTCCGCACGGCCTCCACCGGGTAGTTGCCGGTCGCGGTCTCGGCCGACAGCATGATCGCGGACGTCCCGTCGAGGATCGCGTTCGCCACGTCGGACGCCTCCGCGCGCGTCGGCTCGGCGTGCTCGATCATCGACTCGAGCATCTGCGTCGCGGTGATCACCGGCTTCCCCGCCTCGAGGCAGGCCAGGATGATGCGCTTCTGGAGGAGCGGCACCGGCGCGGCGCCCATCTCGACGCCGAGGTCACCGCGGGCGACCATCACCGCGTCGGCCTCGAGCAGCACCTCGTCGAGGCACTCGACCGCCTCCGCCTTCTCGATCTTCGCGATCACGCGGGCGGGCGAGCCGTGCTGGCGGATGATCGCCTGCAGGTCGCGCACGTCGGCGGCAGCGCGCACGAACGACAGGGCGACGAAGTCGACGCCGAGGCCGAGCGCGAACGTCAGGTCGTCGAGATCCTTCTTCGTCAGCGACGGGATCGGGATCGGGACGCCCGGCAGGTTGACGCCCTTGTGCGACTTCACCTCGCCGCCGACGACGACGCGGCAACGGGCGCGCCCCTGCTGCACGTCCTGGACCGTCAGGCGCACGAGGCCGTCGTCGATCAGCACGTCGTGTCCCGGGCGGAGAACCTCGCCGATCACCGCCGGCGCGACCGGCAGCTCGCCGTCGACCGCCGACAGCTCGCCGACGACGTCGACCTCCTCGTCCTTCAAGAGGATGCGGGGCGCCGGCAGCTCGCCGATCCTGAGCTTCGGGCCCTGCAGGTCGGCGATCAGCGCGAGTGGCTTGCCCGTCTCCTCCTGCACCTCGCGGACGACGCGGGCGCGCGCTGCGTGGTCGTCGTGGCCGCCGTGGGAGAGGTTGAGGCGGATCGCGTCGACACCCGCATCGACGAGCTCACGCACCTGATCGTGCGTCGACGACACAGGTCCGATCGTCGCGACGATCTTCGTCCTCCGGCGCACGTCCGCCATGCGACGCCCACAGTAGCGGTCGTCCTGAAGGAGGACGGCGGATCGTCCTGCGCGCCGACGCGTGACGGCGACGACGGCCGTAGCCTGAGGCCCATGATCACCCCGACCGGAACAGCGGCTCCCCTCCTCGAGGCCGACGCCTTCGTCCGCGGCGACAAGCGGCGGCGGCTCGCGCTCTCCGACTTTCGCGGCACGTGGGTCGTCCTGGCATTCGGCGTCCGCTCGACCGACGTGGGCGAGCTCGCCGCGCTCGAAGAGGCGTTTGCCGCCGACGGCGCGGTGATCGTCGCGACGACGCCCGACGACTGGCACGAGGTCGCCTCGCGCTACACCGACGAGCCTGTCCGCTTTCCCATCCTCTCCTCTGTCGACGAGGCACGTCGCATCACTGCGATCGTCGACCCGGGCGGCGTCGTCCGGCACGTGGGCCTGCGTAGGACGGCGCGCGAGACCCTCGGCGCGCTGGAGCGCCTCCTCCTGCCCGCCGCGCTGGCCGCCTAGGAGCTGCCGCAGGCTCGGCGGCCGGCGCGCGGCGTTGGCCGCCTACGGTGTCGCGACTGGGTCGGCTACCTCTTCGCGCGCGGGAAGGCGCTCCACCCCGGGTAGACGGCGCGCGCGCCGAGCTCCTCCTCGATCCGGAGCAGCTGGTTGTACTTCGCGACGCGGTCCGACCGCGCCGGCGCGCCCGTCTTGATCTGGCCCGTGCCGAGCGCGACGGCGAGGTCGGCGATCGTCGCGTCCTCCGTCTCGCCCGAGCGGTGCGACATCACCGCCGAGTAGCCGCTGCGCTGCGCGAGGCGCACCGCCTCGATCGTCTCGGTCAGCGTCCCGATCTGGTTCACCTTGACGAGGATCGAGTTGGCGACGCCGCGCTCGATCCCCTGGTTCAGCCGCTCCGGATTCGTGACGAACAGGTCGTCGCCGACGAGCTGCACCTTGTCGCCGAGCTCCTCCGTCAGCGCCTTCCACGAGTCCCAGTCGTCCTCGGCCGCGCCGTCCTCGATCGACACGATCGGGTACTGCGAGACGAGCTCCGCCCAGAACGACGGCATCTCGGCGCTCGTCTTCTCGCGCCCCTCGAAGCGATACACGCCGTCGGAGAAGACCTCGCTCGTCGCAGGGTCGAGCGCGATCGCGATGCGGTCGCGGTGCCCCGCGCGCTCGGCCGCCTCGAGGATCGCCTCGATCGCCTTCTCGCTGGACTCGAGGTCGGGCGCGAAGCCGCCCTCGTCGCCGACCCCCGTCGCGAGGCCGCGGTCGGAGAGCACCTTCTTCAGCGCGTGGTAGACCTCGGCGCCGATCCGCAGGCCGTCGGCGAACGAGTCGGCGCCCACCGGCACGACCATGAACTCCTGCAGGTCGATCGAGTTCGCCGCGTGCACGCCGCCGTTGATCACGTTCATCATCGGCACGGGCAAGGTCGCGGCGGATTCGCCGCCGAGGTAGCGGAAGAGCGACACGCCGCCGTCGAGGGCCGACGCCTTCGCCGCCGCGAGGCTCACTCCGAGGACGGCGTTCGCGCCGAGGCGACCCTTGTTCGGCGTCCCGTCGAGGTCGATCATCGCGCGGTCGAGCCCCTCCTGGTCGGCGGCGTCGCGCCCCTCGACGAGCTGCGCGAGCTCGCCGTTCACGTTCGCGACCGCCTGCCCGACGGCCTTGCCGCCGTACTCCGGCCCGCCGTCGCGGAGCTCGACTGCCTCGTGCGCGCCCGTCGAGGCGCCCGACGGGACGATCGCGCGTCCGACGGCACCGGACTCGAGCCGCACCTCGACCTCGACGGTCGGATTCCCGCGCGAGTCGAGGACCTGCCTGCCGTGAACGTTCGCGATCTTCGTCACGCGCTCTGCTCCTTTGCCTTGTCGTAGTACGCGTCCTGCTCGTCGAGCGGGAGCTCGGACCAATCCTTTCCGTCGGCCGCCGCGAGCGCCTCGGCAGCTTCCACCCGCGAGCGGAAGCGTTTTGCCGCAGCGCGCAGCTCGAGCTCAGGGTCGACGTCGAGCTTGCGCGCGACGTTCACGGCCGCGAAGAGGACGTCCCCGAGCTCGTGGGCTGCGTAGTCCTCCTTCAGCTCGCGGATCTCGTCGTCGAGATCGGCGATCGCGCCGTCGAGATCCGGGTACTCGAAGCCGACGCTCTTCGCACGCTGCTGCACCTTGCGCGCGTAGAGCAGGGCCGGCAGCGCTTCCGGCACGTCGTGGAAGATCCCCTCGCGCCCCTCCTGGTCGCGCTTGATCCGCTCCCAGTTGCGCCGAACGTGCTCGCTCTCGTCGGCCTGCACGTCGCCGAAGATGTGCGGGTGCCGGCGCACGAGCTTCTCGTGCACGAGCCGCGCCGCCGCAGCGAGGTCTCCGGCACCGCGCTCCTGCAGCAGCAGGGCGAGGAAGTACGACTGGAAGAGGAGATCGCCGATCTCGTCGAGCAGCTTCGCGTCGTCGCCGGCAAGCGCTGCGTCGGCGACCTCGTACGCCTCCTCGACCGTGTGCGGGACGATCGTCTGCGCGGTCTGCTCGCGGTCCCACGGGCACTCGCGCCGCAGCCGCTCGGTCAGCTCCTGGAGCCCGACGAGCGCGTCAGCGAGAGCTAGCCGGTCGTCGTCGCGCTCGTCGTGGTCGCCGACGCGCACGGATCAGGGTTCGGCTGGTAGCCGGCCTGGTACTTGATCTTCGAGCCGCTGCAGAAGTTCTTCGACAGCCCGGCCACCCAGTCCGACATCGCCTGGTTCTTCTTCTGCTGCAGGAGCTGCTGGCGGATCGTCGGCGCCACCTGCTTCTCCGGCGTCGTCGACTTCGCCTTCACCGGGCCGATCGCCTCGATCACGAACCACGCCTTGTACTGCGTCGGGTCGTAGAACGGCGGCATGACCTTGTTCGTCGGCGCGCTGAACGCGGTCTTGTCGAACACCGCGACCGTCTGGCCCTTCGAGAACGTCGCCTTGCCGCAGTTCTGCCCGCTCGCGTCCTTCGCGTACTTCTTCGCGAGCTTGCACCACGTCTGCAGGTTGCCGCTGCGGAGCTGGTTGTAGACGCTCTCGGCGACGGCCTTCTTCGGCCCCACGAGGATGTAGCGCACGTCCCGCGTCTGCGGCTGCGAGTAGAGCTCGGGGTGCGCGACGTAGTACGCGTGGACGTCCTTGTCGGAGACCTTGACGTCCTTCGTCACCTTGTTGAAGACGGCCTCGGAGACGAGCTGCGCCTTGATGTCCTCGCGCACCTGCGCATCGGTGATGTGCTGCGACTTGAGGCGCTTCTTGTAGTTCGCCTCGCTGCCGCCGAAGTACTGCTTCTTGATCAGGTCGAGGCGCTTCTGGACGTCGCTGTCGGAGATGGTGATGCCCATCGACTTCGCCTTCTCCTCGCGCTCGGCCTGTTGCACGAGCAGGGTCACGGCCTGGCCCTTGATCGTCTGGTAGTCGGCCGTTCCCTGCTGCGGGAACTTCCGGCCCTGCTGGGCGTAGCTCCGCTTCGCCTGCGCGATCAGGGCGTCGAAGTCGGTCTTCCCGATGTGGTCGGAGCCGACGACGGCGACGTCGCTCGACTGCAGCTTCGCAGCAGAGCCGCCGCCGCATCCGGCAGCGAGCACCGCGAGGATCGCAATCGCAAGGAGAGGCTTGGCGTTCCGCATAAGAAAGCGCCGCGGCTAGGCCGCTTGGCGCGCGGCCAGCATAGCATCGACCAATTCCAGGGCTCCCTTGAATTCATCCCCTCTTAAAGTGACCTCGCGGTTGCCTGTGGAGTAGACGGCGGTCTCCACCTGGGAGCGCAGCTCGCGGAGCTCGCCGGAGCCGAGGACGACCGGCCCGACCGACGCTCGGCCGCCGCGGAAGACGAGATAGTCGGCGCCGAGCACGGCCAGCTTGAGCTTCGCCTCCTGGATCGCGAACAGGTTCTCGACGGGCTCCGGCAGCGGCCCGTACCTGTCCTCGGTCGCGACCCGGAGCTCGTGCAGCTCGTCCTCCGTCTCGGTCAGCGCGATGCGGCGGTGCAGGTCGATCTTCAGCGCCTCGGCCGCGACGTAGCTCGCGGGCACGTACGCGTCGACGCGCGCGTCGATCCGGATCGGCTTCGCCGCGAGCCGCCGCTGGCCCTGGAGCTCGGCGACCGCCTCGTGCAGCATCTCGACGTAGAGCTCGAAGCCGAGCGCGGCGACGTGGCCGGACTGCTCTGCGCCGAGCAGGTCGCCCGCGCCGCGGATCTCGAGATCGCGCATCGCGATCGCGAACCCTGCGCCGAGCTCGGTGTGGTCGGCAAGTGTGGCGAGCCGGGCGCGCGCCTCCGGCGTCAGCTCGTGCGCGTCGGGATAGAAGAGGTACGCGTGCGCGACGAGGTCGCTGCGGCCGACGCGCCCGCGGATCTGGTAGAGCTGCGAGAGGCCGAGCGTGTCGGCGCGCTCGACGATCAGCGTGTTCGCCTGCGGGATGTCGAGGCCCGACTCGATGATCGTCGTGGACACGAGTACGTCGGCGTCCCCCGCGAGGAACGCGATCATCTGGTTCTCGAGCTCGCGCTCCGCCATCTGCCCGTGCGCCACGAGGAAGCGCAGGCCTGGACAGAGCTGCTGCAGCTTCTCCGCCGCCGCCTCGATCGTCTCGACGCGGTTGTGCAGGTAGAAGGCCTGGCCGCCACGATCGACCTCGCGCTCCAGCGCGGTCTTGATCAGCTCGTCGTCGATCTCCCCGACGAACGTGCGGATCGGTCGGCGACCCTCGGGCGGCGTCTCGATCACCGAGATGTCGCGCAGCCCCGACAGCGACATGTGCAGCGTGCGCGGGATCGGCGTCGCGCTCAGCGCGAGCACGTCCACTTCGAGCCGCAGCTGGCGGAGCAGCTCCTTCTGCGCGACGCCGAAGCGCTGCTCCTCGTCGACGATCACTAGGCCGAGCTCCTTCGGGATGACGTCGCGCGACAGCACGCGGTGCGTCCCGACGAGGACGTCGACCTTCCCCTCCGCGAAGTCGGCGAGCACCTGCTTCGTCTCCTTCGACGACCGGAAGCGCGAGATCATCTCGACCCGCACGGGGAAGTCGCGGTACCGCGCGCGGAACGTGTTCCAGTGCTGCTGCGCGAGCACCGTCGTCGGCACGAGGACGAGCGTCTGCTTGCCGTTGACCGCGACGGCGAACGCCGCGCGGAGCGCGACCTCGGTCTTGCCGAAGCCGACGTCGCCGCACACGAGCCGGTCCATCGGGTGCGGCGACTCGAGGTCCTCCATCACGGCCTCGATCGCGGTGCGCTGGTCTTCGGTCTCCCGGTACGGGAACTCGGCCTCGAGGCGCTCGACCCACTCATGGTCGACGTCGTAGGCGATGCCCGGCTGCGTCTGGCGCTGCGCGTACAGGTGGAGCAGCTCGCCCGCCATCTCGCGCAGGTGCTCGCGCGCACGCGTCTTCAGGTTGTCCCACGCCTTGCCGCCGAGCTTCGACAATGCGGGCGCCTTCGAGTCGGCGCCGATGTACCGGCTGACCTTGCCGATCTGCTCGTGCGGGACGTAGACGCGGTCGTCGCCGCGGAACGCGAGGAGCAGGTAGTCGCGGGTGACGTCGGCGACCGTTCGCGTCTCGAAGCCCATGAGCTGGGCGATGCCGTGGTCCTCGTGCACCACGTAGTCGCCGGTGCGCAGGTCGGAGAAGCTCTGCAGCGCGCGGCCGGGCGCCGCCGCCGCGCGCGGCGGCCGCTTGCGGAAGACCTGGGTGTCAGGCAGGAGCGCGAGCCCGAGGTCGCGCCACACGAAGCCGCGGCGCGCGGGCGCGACGGCGAACACGAGCCCGTCGGGCTGCTCGCCGTCCTCGAGGATGCGCGCACTGACGCGGCGGAGCAGCTGCTGCTGGCGCAGCGCCTCGCCGCGGTGCGGGAACGACACGACGACGTCGAGCTCCTGGCGGAGCAGGCCGTTCAGCTCGTTCTCCGCCTCCGAGAGGCCGCGGGCGGCGAGCGCCGGACGCTGCGCGTCGAAGCTGAACGGCTGTCCCTGCGGGAGCTGCGTCAGCACGGTTGCGCCGTCGAGCGGCACCGGTGCGAGCTTCAGCTCCTCCCACGCGGCCTCGACCTCGTCGGGTGACCAGACGACGTCGGGGCCGCGACTGAACGCCGGCACCAGATCGTCCGGAGCGGCCATGACGGGGCCAGGCCCATCCATGTCCTCTTCGTCCGGGCCGAGGTCGATCTCGACGAGCTCGCGGCGGCGCTCGGCGGCCGGGAAGATCGTGCAGCTCTCGACCTGGCGCAGCGCGCGCTGCGTGAACGGCGAGAACGCGCGGATCTGTTCGACCTCGTCGCCGAAGAGCTCGATGCGGAGCGGCTCGCGGCCGGTCGTCGGGAACACGTCGACGAGGCCGCCGCGCACGGCGAACTGCCCCCGCTCCTCGACGCGCTCGACGCGCTCGTAGCCGGCCGACGCGAGGTGCTCGGCGAGCGCGTCGATCCCCGGCTCGTCTCCGGGCGCGACCTCGAGCGGCGCCGGGCGATCCCGCTCCGGCGGCAGCCCTTCGGCGATCGCGGCCGCCGACGCGCAGACGAGCCCGCCTCGCGCAAGCCCGGCCAGCCCGCGTGCGCGCACAACCACGAGGTGCGGCGGCGGCTCGAGGCCGGACGTCCAGGTGACACCGCGCGACGGGAAGAGCGCGACGTGCTCGTCGCCGAGGAACCAGCCGGCGCCTTCCGCGGCGTCGCGCGCGTCCGCGTCGTCCGGCAGCAGCACGACGAGGCCCCGGCCGAGCTCCTCGTGCAGCGCCGCGAGCACGAGCGGCAGCACCGGCTCCGAGACCCGCGCCCGCGTCGGCAGCGCCTGCGCGAACTGCTGCAGGCGCTCTTCCGCGCGCACGCGGTCGACGAGTGAGTGGAGTACCGGCGGGTCCATGGCTTCGGCCGGACGAGGCGTCCGGCGGGGCGTCCATCGTACGCACGTGCCCGACCTATCCGCCGCCGTGGAACGACTCCTGGCGCACGAGCCCGACACGCAGGTCGTGCTCCTCACCGGCAGCTACGCACGCGAGACCGCCGACGCGACGAGCGACCTCGATCTGACCGCGCTGACCCCGCACCCACGCGTCCAGTACCGCATGTGGTTCGACGGCGACCTGCACGTGTCGGCGGACGCCCGGACCCTCGAGAGCTTCCGCGAGCGTGCGAGCCGACCGGCCTCGTGGTCGCTCGCCTTCCCCGCTCGCGTCGAGGCGCGGTACCTCCGGGGGCCCGAGCTGCTCGGCCGCGACCCGTCGCCCGAGCACCCCGCAGGCCCGCCTGCGCTCGAGGACTTCGTCGAGTTCGTCAGCAAGACGATCCGGGCCGACGAAGACGGCGCGCGGTGGTTCGCGCGCGAGGCGGCGTCACGCGCTCCGTCCCTCCTGATCCCGCTGAACGACCGGCGCGTCGTCACCGACCGCCGCGACGCGCTGACCGCCGCGCTCGGTCTCACGATCGCACCGGACGGCTACGCAGCCGACATGCGCGTCGCACTCGGGCTCGACGAGGGCGACGCGCGCGCCGCCGTTTCGCGGCTCGCGGCTGCACTCATCGCGTTCCTCCGCGACCGCGCGCCCGACGTCGACCCGACGCCCGATCTCGAGCGGTACCTCCGCGACGGCACGCTCGCGCGCCACCTCGGGCTCGACGCGGCCTAGCGCTACTTGTGCGGGTGGAACATCCGCCACCCGCCGCCCACCACGATCACGGCGCCGAGGACGACGTAGGCGAACGCCACTGCGATCCAGAGTGCGGTCATGCCCGGAGCTTGCGCCCGCGACGGCGATCGGGCATCGGGAGTTTTTTCCGACCGCCGCAAAGATTGTTTGTAGATTGGCGCCGTGACGGCGACGGCCGGGTCTGCGCCCGTCGGGGGCTGGCGGGGCGCGGGCCGCAGGCTTCGCCGCGACCGCGCCGGGTTCGCGGCGCTCGTCGGCACCGGCGTGCTCGTGCTGACGGCGCTCTTCGGCGGCGCCGCTGCGACGCGCGTCCTCGGGCACGGCGGCGAGCAGCCGTTCCTCTACGCCGCGAACTCGACGCAGCGCCCGGTCGGGCCGTGGACGCACGTGCCGACGCCGGCGAACCCGCCGATCGACGAGTACGGGAACCTGAAGCCGGCGCCGCCGGGGACGCCGAGCCAGCTGTTCGTCTTCGGCGCGGACGGGCCGCTCGGCCGCGACGAGCTCATCCGTCTCCTCGACGGGCTCCGCACGTCGCTCGAGATCGGGATCGGCGCCATGCTCGTCGCCCTCGCGATCGCGCTCCCGATCGGCGCCGCCGCCGGCTACTTCGGCGGCGCGGTCGACGCGATCGTCTCGCAGTTCACGGAGACGCTGATGGCGTTCCCGCTGCTCCTCTTCCTGCTCTTTGCGAACCGCTACCTGCTCGGAGACATCCGCTCCATCGGCTGGAGCTGGGTCGTGCCGAACGGCGCCGTCGGCGAGGCGCTCCTGATCGGCGTGTTCACCGCCTTCTATCCGACGCGGCTCATCCGCGCGCAGCTCCTGACGCTGCGGAACGCCGAGTTCGTCGAGGCCGCCCACATGGTCGGCGCCTCGGATGCGCGCATCCTCCGCAAGCACCTGCTCCCCCATCTCGCCCCGACGCTCATCGTGTGGGGCGCGGTCGCGGTCGGCGCGAACATCCTCGCGGAGGTCGGGCTCAGCTTTCTCGGCGTCGGGGTGCAGCCGTCGATCCCGACCCTCGGGACGCTCCTCTCGACGGTCTGGGGGACGATCTACCAGCCCCACAACTACGACAGCCACAACTACACGCCGTGGCAGACGATCTTCCCGATGACGACGATCGTGCTCGCGGTGCTCTGCCTGAACCGCCTGTCGGAAGGACTGCGGCGCGTGCTCGAGCCGCGGGGGACGTCATGAGGGTCGCGCGTTACCTCGTCGGGCGCGTCATCCGCGGCGTGCTGACGCTGCTGACGATGATCGCGCTGACGTTCGCGCTGTACTTCGCGATCGAGAAGCAGCCGCCGATGCAGTTCTTCTTCCCGTCGGTCGGCCGCGGCGTCCCGCCGACGAAGCAGCAGGTGCAGCTCGTCCGGCACCTGTTCTACCTCGACCGGTCGAAGCTGGGGCTGTTCGTCGACTACGTGTCGCACCTGGCACGCGGCGACTTCGGCCACACGCTGGTGCTGGACGCGCAGCCGGGGCACCCCGCGCGCGTCCTCGCCGGAGGCGGCGTCGGTCGGCCGTATCTCGGCGACGCCGGCGCGACGCTGTCGATCCTCGTCGGCGGCGCCGTGATCGTGCTTCTGCTCTCGCTCCCGCTCGGCGCGATCTCCGGCGCGCGCGTCGGCGCGTGGCGCGACCGGATCATCTCGTTCTTCGCGCTCGTCCTCCTGTGCACGCACCCGATGATGCTCGGGCTGATCCTCCGCTCCGCCGGCGGGCGCGTGAACTGGCTGCCGACGACGGGCTACTGCCCGCTCATCGGCCACAGCGCACCGCCGTCGTTCACGGGATTCACCGGCATCGCGCTGCCCTCGAACGGCCAGCCGGTCCACTCGTGCGGGGGGCCGGCGCAGTGGGCGCTGCACCTGCTGCTGCCGTGGCTGACGTTCGCGCTCTTGTTCCTCGCGCTCTACACGCGGATGGTGCGCGCGAGCGTCGCGGAGACGATCGAGGAGGAGTTCGTGCGCACCGCGCGCGCGAAGGGCGCGTCGCAGGCGCGGACGCTGACGCATCACGTGTTGCCGTTCGCCGGCCTTCGCGTCCTGACGATGGTCGGGATGGAGATCGGCACGGCGATCGGCGTGTGCATCTACCTCGAGTCCGTCTTCGGGATCCCGGGGCTCGGCAGCGCGGCGGTGCAGACGCTCGCGGGAACGCAGCCGTTCCTGATCCTCCCCGTCGCGCTCGCGATCGTCGTGCTGCTGACGCTGATCGTCGTCGTCGGCAACCTCGTCGTCGACTTCCTCTACGCGTTCCTCGACCCGCGCGTCGGCATCCAGCGCGGGAGCCAGCGACGCACGAAGGCGCTCGTCGGCGGCGTGTTCTAGAGGATTCGCCGCGCGCCGTCGTACGAGCCGTGGTGCGCGAGCGTGTCGATCGAGACGCGCGTCCCCGAGTGGGGCGCGTGGATGAAGCGGCCGTCGCCGATGTAGAGGCCGACGTGGCCGAGCCCGTCGAAGAACACGAGGTCGCCGGGGCGAAGGCCGGCGCGCGAGACGCGGCGGCCCAGCTCGAACTGCGCTCCCGAGTAGTGCGGCAGCGCGATCCCGAAATGCAGGTAGACGAAGCGCGTGAAGCCGGAGCAGTCGAAGCCGGTGCGCGGCGAAGTCCCGCCGTACACGTAGCGGACGCCGATGAACCTGCGGGCGAAGGCGACGACGCGCGTCTGCTCGCGCGTGACGGCAGCCGCGCGACTCAGGTGGCGCTCGGCGCCGAGGGCGCCGCCGGCGCGCGCGGCGACGAGCGCCACGAGCACGAGGAAGAGGAGCGCGAAGCGGATGCGTTCGGTCATGTCGGGCACGGAAGCGGCGTCCGAACCCGGCGGCCACCACCCTCGCGAGGGATCTCGTCTCCCTCGATCGGGGTAGGCCGGGCGGATCCGCGCGGCCCGGGCCGCGCGGGACTTCGCACCGGCCCGCGCGGGATTGCGCTGCACGTGTGCGAATCCGCCGCACGCGTGCGCTTCGTTACGAGCGGCGGGTGTTGATCCGCTGCTGCGCCGCGTCGAGGCCCTCGGCGTCGAGCAGCTCGACGGCGTCGGCTGCCTCGGCGACGAGGCGGTCGGGATCCTCGTGGGGCTCGAAGTCGGAGAGCACGTAGTCGGCGAGCGGCCGGCGATCGCCCCGCTCCGGGCGCCCGACGCCGACGCGCAGCCGCAGGAACTCGGGCGTCCCCAGGTGCTGCGCGATCGACCGCAGCCCGTTGTGGCCGGCGAGGCCGCCGCCCCTGCGCGCCTGCAGGCGGCCGCGCTCGAGGTCGCTCTCGTCGTGCACGACGAGCACGGTGTCCGGCTCCAGCTTGAAGAAGTGCATCGCCGCCTTGACCGCGCGTCCGGACTCGTTCATGTACGTCTCGGGCTTCAGCAGCGCAACCTTGTGCCCGTCGATGCGCACCTCGGCGAGCTGCCCGTTGAACTTGCCCTTCCACGAGCCGCCGTGACGGCGCGCGAGCTCGTCGACAACGAGCCAGCCGACGTTGTGGCGGTTGCGCGCGTACTCCCGCCCCGGGTTCCCGAGCCCCGCGACGAGGAGGTCGTAGGAGGTGCCCTGCCGGCGCGGCCAGAGCCGCATGCGCTACCCCTCCGTCGTGGTGGGCTCGCCGCCGTCGCCGGAGCCGGCGTCGGACGCGCCCTCGGCGGCAGCCTCGGCCTCGCCGGCTTCGCCGGTCGGCGCCTGCTCCTCGCCGCCCTCGCCCTCTTCCTCGACCGGCTCTTCCTCGAGCGTGGGCTGCGTGACGGAGACGAAGACCGCCTCGCCGTCGTCGAGCAGCGTCACGCCGTCGGGGAGCCCGATCTGCGAGAGGTGCGCGGACTCGCCGAGATGGAGCTCGCTGACGTCGAACTCGACGCTCGCGGGCACCTCCATCGGAAGCGCCTCGACGTTGATCTCGGTGACGCTCTGCGAGAGGACGCCGCCCTCCTTCGAGCCCGCGGCCTCGCCGACGACGTGCAGAGGCACGGTGGCGTGGATCGGCTGGTCGAGGCGGACCTCCTGGAGGTCGACGTGCGTGACCGTGCCGCGCACGCGGTCGAGCTGGTAGTCCTTGAGCACCGAGGCGTGCGCCTTTCCGCCGTCGACGACGACGTCGAGCACGGCGTTCGTGCCGCCCTCGCCGGTGAGCGCGGTGCGCAGCGCGCGCTCCGGAACGGTGATCGCGACCGGCGCCTCGCGTCCGTACAGGACGCCCGGGACGAGGCCCTGCCGGCGCAGGCGGCGGCTCTCGGCGGAGCCGAGCACCGAGCGGTTCTGGACCATGAGCTTGACGCGCTCGTTCGCCACGGCGGAGGAGTGTAGCTCACGCGGGCGGCACGCCCGCGTCGATCAGAAGAGCTGGTTCTCGCCGCCGAAGATCGCGCTCACCGAGTCGTCGGCGAACACGTTCATGATCGTCTCGGCAAGGAGCGGTGCGACGGTGAGGACCGTCATGTTCTCCGGCTTCGCGATCGGGTCGATCGGGACGGTGTCGGTGACGACGATGCCGGCGAAGCCCGCGCCCGCGAGCCTCTTCAGCCCCTCGGACGAGAGCAGCGCGTGCGTGACGAACACGTAGACGTCCTTGGCGCCGTGCTCCTTCAGCGCCTCCGCCCCCGCGATCAGCGTGCCGCCGGTCGTCGTGATGTCGTCGCCGATGATCGCGACCTTGTCGCGCACCCGGCCGGTCACCTCCGTGACCGCGACCGTGTCGTGCGCCGGCCGTGTCTTGTGCATGATCGCGAAGTCGGCCTCGATCATCTCGGCGAAGCGAACGGCGTGCTTCGCGCGTCCCGCGTCGGGCGCGACCGACACGACGCCCTCTCCGGTCAGGCCGAGGTCGCGGAAGTGCCGCGCGAAGAGCGGCAGCGACGTCATGTGGTCGACCGGGATCGTGAAGAAGCCCTGGATCTGCCCGGCGTGCAGGTCCATCGTCAGCACGCGATCGGCGCCCGCGAGCTGCAGCATGTCGGCGACGAGGCGCGCCGAGATGGGCTCGCGCGGCTTCGCCTTCCGGTCCTGGCGCGCGTACGGGTACCACGGGATGACTGCGGTGATGCGCTTCGCCGAGGCCAGCTTCGCCGCCTGGATCATCAGCAGCAGCTCCATGAGGTTCTGGTCGACCGGGTCGCAGCCGGTCTGCACGAGGAAGAGGTCGGCGCCGCGGATCGACTCGTCGTAGCGGCAGTACGTCTCGCCGTTCCCGAACGTGTGGAGCTCGATCTCGCCGAGTGCGACACCAAGCTGCTCGGCGATCCGCTCCGCGAGCGGCTTGTGCGACCGCCCCGAGAAGACCATCAGCCGCTTCTGCGGGCCGCGCTCGATCCAGTGACCGGGCTGCGGCTGCGTCAAGACCTGCGGCTCGAGGCCGGGCAGTACGAGCTCAGGACTCGCGCCCGCGGGCTGCATATCCCTCCTTGTTCTCCTGCCGCGGCCGCGCAACGGCGAGCGCGTCGGCCGGGACGTCCTTCGTTATGACCGAACCGGCGGCGATCCATGCTCCGTCCCCGACCTCGATGGGCGCGACGAAGCCATTGTGGATCCCGGTCCTGACGTTGCTGCCGATCTTCGTGCGCTTCTTCGGCTCGCCGGGCTTGTGCGCGAAGTTCGCGGTGATCGCCCCGGCGCCGACGTTCGTGTCGTCGCCGATCTCCGCGTCGCCGATGTACGACAGGTGGGGCACTTTCGTGCGGTCGCCGATCCGTGAGTTCTTGATCTCCACGTAGGTGCCGGCCTTGGAGGACTCGCCGAGGATCGTCCCGGGGCGAAGGTAACAGAAGGGCCCGACCGTCGCGTTACGACCGATGTGCGCGTCGATCGCGACGGTGTTCGCGCCGACCTCGGCGCCGGCGGCGACGCGGGTCGCGCCACGCAGCATCGTGAACGGCTGGATGACGGCGTCGGCCTCGATCTCCACCGTCGGCTCGATCCACGTCGTCGCCGGATCGACGATCGTCGCGCCCGCGAGCATGTGCCGCTCGTTGATCCGGTCGCGGAGCACGGCGCCCGCCTGCGCGAGCTCGACACGCGTGTTGACGCCGTCCGCCTCGCGGTAGTCGGCTGCCACGTGCGCGGCGACCTTGCCCCCGCCCGAGACGATGATCTCGATCGCATCGGTGAGGTACAGCTCGCCCTGCACGTTCTTCGGCTGGAGCCGGTCGAGCGCCGGCCACAGCGCCGACGACGTGAAGACGTAGATGGAGCTGTTGATCTCGCGGATCCGTCGCTCCTCCTCGTTCGCGTCGGTCCCCTCGACGATCTTCGCAACGGTTCCATCCGCGTTTCGGACGATGCGGCCGTAGACGCGCGGGTCGGGCGGGATCGCGGTGAGGATCGTGGCGTCGGCGGCCTCGCGGCGGTGCGTCTCCTCGAGCTCGCGCAGGAGCTCCGCGGTGAGGAGCGGCGTGTCGCCGGAGAGGATCAGGACGTCGCCCTCGTGGCCCGCGAGCGCGTCGCGGGCCGATCGCACGGCGTCGCCGGTGCCGAGCGGCTCGCGCTGCACGGCGACGTCCACACCGCTGGACGAGAACAGCTCCTCCGTCGCGGGCGAGGCGACGACGACGAGCGGATCGGCGCCCGCGCTGCGGCCTGCCTCGACGATCCAGTCGACCATCCGCCGGCCGAGGATCGGGTGGAAGTGCTTCGGCGTCGCGGACTTCATCCGCGTCCCGAGGCCGCCGGCCATCAGAACCGCTGCGAGCTGCGCCATGTCGAGCGGAGACTACTGGGGCGCCAGGATTCGAACCTGGGATCGCGGGACCAAAACCCGCTGCCTTACCGCTTGGCTACGCCCCACTGCGAGGGAGGCTACTTCGCGCGCTCGGTGAAGAGGAAGACGAGCGCGGCGATCGCGAGGAGCGCGATCACGCCGATCGCGATCGCCTTCACGAGGCCGAGCGCCAGCGGGACGACGAGGACGAGCAGCTGCGACACGGCGAAGATCCAGCCGACCTGGCGGATCGTGTCGTAGCGATGCGCGCGCGCGACGTAGACGTAGAAGCCGAGCGCGATCACGGCGAGGGAGACGGCGACCCACCAGTGCAGGAAGTGGAAGAGGTACAGCAGCCCCTCGATCGCCGCGATCCACAGCGTGAAGCGGAGACGCCGTTCGCGGAGCCAGCGTCCTGTGCGAGTCGACCCGTGCTCGATCGCGTGCACGCCCACGAATCAACCGTACCACGCTGGAACCGTGATCCAGCAACGCCCGAAACGTCGCAGCCGGCGCTCCGCGCGCCGTGCGTCTTCGACGCGGTGGAACAGGCCGTACAGCGTCGGGCCGGCACCGCTCACGTCGGCACGGAACGCGCCCTCGGCGGTCATCCGCTCTGCGAGCGGCGACCGGGCGAGGTCGTTCGGCGGCAGTCCCGCGAGGTCGCGCGGCCGCCGGACATCCGCGAGGGCGGTGCGGAGTGCACGCGCACGCCCCGCGAATCCGTCCCCGCCCCCGCGCTCGTCGAACGCGCGGTACACGTCAGCGGTCGCGTGCTTCGTCGTTCCAGCCGGCAGCAGCAGCAGCACCGCGAAGTCCTGCGGCAGGTCGAGCGGCTCGAGCGCCGTCCCGTCGCCGCTCCCGAGCTGGGGACCGTCGTACAGGAAGAACGGCACGTCGGCACCGACGGCCGCCGCGATCGGATGCAGGTCGCGCGGCTCGTCCAGCTGCGCGTTCGCGAGCCTGAGCGCGGTCGCGGCGTCGGAGCTCCCGCCGCCGAGCCCCGCGGCGACGGGGATGTGCTTCTCGATCGTCACGTGCCACGCGCCCGGGAGCTGCGCCAGCGCGCGTGTCACGATCGTGTCGTCGAATCCGTCGACGTTCGAGGTCGCCGCCGGCTCGACGGTCACGCGATCAGCGAGGTCGACACGCTGGTAGACGGTGAGAAGCTCGTGCTTGCCGTCGTCGCGCAGCGGGCCGACGACGAGCGCGAGGTTGATCTTCGCCGGTGCGGAGCCGATCACCGAAGCGCCTCCGTCAGCGCCACGAAGTCGGGCGGCGCGAGCGCCTCCGCCCGGACGTTCGGGTCGCGGCCGATCGCAGCGAGCGCCGCGACGGCACGGTCGCGCGCTGCCACCCCCGCCAGCGCGAGCGCGTTCGCGAGCGTCTTCCGCCGGTGGCCGAAGGCGGCCTCGACGACGCGCTTCACCTCGGGCGGGGCGCCGGGTGCGATCCGGTGGAACGCGACGAGCGCCGAGTCGACGTTCGGCCGCGGCCGGAACACCTCGCGCGACACGGGGTGGAAGCCCGTGCGCTCCGTCGAGAGCTGCACGAGAACGGAGACCGAGCCGTACGCCTTGGTCGACGGCTGAGCGAAGAACCGGTCGGCGACTTCGCGCTGCACCATCACGCACCAGACCTCGAGCTGTTCGAGCTGCAGGCTCTCGGCGACGATCGGCGTCGCGACGTTGTACGGGAGGTTCGCGACGAGCTTGCGCGGCGGCGGGTCGAGCCGTGCGACGTCGAGCCGGAGCGCGTCACCCCAGTGCACCGACGTGTTCGCAATCCCGGCGAGGTGCCCCTCGAGGCGGCGGTCGACCTCGGCAGCGTGCACGTGCGCGACGCGCTCGGCGAGGAAGCGCGTGAGCACGCCGAGGCCGGGGCCGATCTCGAGCACGACGTCGTCGCGCTGCAGGTCGGCGAGTCGCCCGATGACGCGGAGGATGTTGTCGTCGACCAGGAAGTGCTGGCCGAGGTCCTTGCGGGGCGTGACGCTCACGTCAAGCCGAAGACGCGATTCGCGTTCTCGTCGACGGCCGCGGCGACATCCTCGCCGCGGAGGTCGGAGAGGAACGCGTACGTGTGCGCGACGAACGCCGGCTCGTTTCGCTTGCCGCGCACCGCTTGCGGCGCGAGGTACGGGCTGTCCGTCTCGGCGAGCAGGCGGTCGAGCGGCACGCGGCGCGCCGCGTCGCGCAGGTCGTAGGCGTTCTTGTAGGTGACGTTGCCGGCGAACGAGACGTACCACCCCTGCTCGAGCGCGGCGTCGAGGAGCGGCGGCGAGGAGAAGCAGTGGAGGACGACGGCGCCGTCGTGGCGCACGAGGCGCACGCGCGTGTCGTCGTCGGCGGCGCGCGTGTGGATCACGACGGGCTTGCCCGCCTCGCGCGCGAGCTCGAGCTGCGCCTCGAACAGCCGCTGCTGCGCGTCGCGCGGCGCGTAGTCGCGGAAGTAGTCGAGACCGGTCTCCCCCACCGCGACCGCCCTCGGATGCGCGAGCAGCTCACGCAGCTCGTCGAGGTCGCCGGGATCGCCTGCCTCGTGGGGATGGACGCCGAGGATCGCGTGGACGGCGTCGTTCTGCTCCGCGCGGGCGAGCGACGCGCGCGCGGCGGCGATCGTCGTCGCGACATCGAGGACGCGCGTCACACCGGCGGCGCGCGCACGGTCGAGCACCTCGGCCGCGTCGTCGCCGAGATGCGCGTGCGTGTCGATCACGCGTCGACGGCTGTCTCGATCCGCGGGAAGAGCGGCGGCGCGGCCGCGATCGTCGCCGGCTCGAGCCGCCCCGCGGCGACCCGCTCCCATGTCACGTCCGTCGGCTGCCCGAGCGCCTCGAGGATCTTCGGCGCCGTCTCCGGCAGGTACGGCGAGAGGGCGACGGCGGCGGCGCGGAGGCCGTCGGCGAGGTCGTGCAGAACCTGGTCGAGCTGCGCCGCGTTCGCGTCGTCCTTCGCGAGCGTCCACGGCGCCCGTTCGGTCACGTACCGGTTGAGCTCCCTGACGAGGGCCCAGATCCGGTCGGCGGCGCCGGTGACGTCGAAGGCGTCGAGCTGCGCCGGGACGTGGTCGTGCACGTCGGCGATCGCTGCGGCGATCGATTGCGACGTCGCGCCGCCGGGGATCGAGCCGTCGCGGTACTTGACGATCATCGCGGTCGTCCGCGAGAGCAGGTTGCCGAGGTCGTTCCCGAGCTCGCGCTCGTACCGCGCGGCGATGTCGGCGAGCGAGGCGCTGCCGTCCTGGCCGAAGGAGACGGCGCGCGTGCACCAGTAGCGGACGGCGTCCGCGCCGTAGGTGTCGATGAGTCCGATCGGGTCGAGCGCGTTGCCGAGCGATTTCGAGATCTTGAGGTCGTCGAGGAGCAGCCACCCGTGCGCGAAGACCTGCTTGGGCACGGTGTACCCCGCCGACAGGAGCATCGCGGGCCAGTAGACGCAGTGGAACCGGATGATGTCCTTGCCCACGAGGTGCGTCGCCTCCGGCCAGAACGTCTCCACGAGGTTCTCGCCGGGGCGCGCGTAGGTGAGGGCGCTGAGGTAGTTGACGAGCGCGTCGGCCCAGACGTAGGCGACCTGGCTCTCGTCCCACGGCAGCGGGATCCCCCACGGCTGTCCGGCGCGGCTGATCGAGAAGTCGCGCAGGCCCCCGGCGACGAAGCTGCGCACCTCGTTCCGGCGGAAGTCCGGCAGGACGAACCCGTCGTCGTACAGCGCGAGCAGCGCGTCCTGGTACTTCGAGAGCCGGAAGAAGTAGTTCTTCTCCTCGATGATCTCGGCGGGAATGAGGTGGATGGGGCACTTCCCGTCGACGAGCTCGTCCTGGGTCTTGAACTCCTCGCAGCTGACGCAGTAGGGGCCGCTGTAGACGTCTTCGTAGACGTCGCCGTTGTCGTAGATGCGCTGGAGGAAGTCACGGACGAACGCCTTGTGGCCGTCGTCGGTCGTACGGATGAAGAAGTCCGTCCGGGCGTTCAAGCGCTCCGGCAGCGCGCGCCATGCCTCCGCGATCCGATCGACGAACTCCTGCACGCCGAGGCCCTGCGCCTCGGCCGCGCGCGAGACCTTCGTCGCGTGTTCGTCGACGCCGGTCAGGAAGAACGTCTCCTCGCCCCGCTGCCGATGGTGGCGGGCAAGGATGTCCGCCGCGATCGTCGTGTACGAGTGGCCGATGTGCGGCCGGTCGTTCACGTAGTAGATCGGCGTCGTCACGTAGAACGGCATGGCGTTCCATGATAGGCGTGCGCGTTCGGAGCGCCCTCCGCGCGGCCGCGGCGACCAGAGCGACGAGGAGCGCCGCGAGCGTCCACGACCACGGCGGCGACGCAGCCGGCACGGCGGCGTGTCCCGCGCTGGACACGTCGAGCACGTGCGCGTGCGGGAGGCGCTCGTGGGGCGCGCGCAAGGACTGCGCGCGTTGCCGCGCCGCCGTGGGCTGCAGGCGCGCCGCGTACGCCGCAGCTATGGGGCGCCGTGCGCGCAGCGTGACAGGAGGAGCCGGCGCGCGCAGGACCCGTCGCTCCGCCAGTGACGGCGCGGGCGTCGCGGCGACCGTGGCGGGGACTGCCGCTGCTCGGCGGATCGGCCGCGCGCGAGGCGCCGGTGCAGGGGGTGTGTGCACAGGCGCGGCGACCGGTGCGTCGGCGGGCGTGTCGGCGCGGCGCGCGGCCGGAGCGGCCCTGAGGACGAGTGCCGGCGCCGGCTCCGCCGCGTTCGGCGCGCGAGCAGGAGCGGAAGCCGGCGCAGGCGGCGAAGCGACTGCGACCGCGGGCACCGGTGTGGCCACCATCGCCGCCGCGGCCGGCGCAGGCGGGGCAGGGGTCGCAGGAGTCGGCGCGACAGGCGCCGGCGGGGGAGGCGCAGGCGCGGCCGCGGCCGTCGGAGCGGGCGCCGGCGCGGGGGCGGGAGCGGGCGCCGCGGGCGCGGGCGGCGCCGCCGCCGCGCGCGGCGGCAGGAGCGTCAACGGATCGAGGTACCCCTGCGGCTGCGCCGCGACGCGGATCCCGAGGTGGACGTACGTCCCCGCCACCTCCGCATCCCCGGACGCGCCCGCCGTGCCGACCGCGTCGCCCTCGGCAACCGCCGCACCCCGTTCGACCGTGACCGTCCCGAGGTGTGTGAGCGTCACGGAGTAGCCGTCGGCGGTGGCGATGCTGACGGTGCGGCCCGACGAGGGGACCGATCCCGCGAACGTGACCGTGCCGGCGGCCGGCGCATGCACCGTCGAGCCGTCGGCTGCGGAGAGATCGACGCCGCGGTGCTCGCCCGCCGCGTACGGATGCGCGGCGTCGAAGACGAACGGCTGCACGACGGGGCCGTCCACCGGCCACGTCCACGCGTCCGCGGCCGGCGCGAGGACGAGCGCGGCGAAGGCCGCGGCAAGAAATAGGCGACGCATCGGAACCCCCTGTTGTCCGTGGAGAGAACGTGTGTTCCCACGGTAGGGGCCGGGACTCGCTGTTGTCAAAGGAGATTACAAAGTTGTCACAGAGTGCCGCGATAGAGGTCGTTCCGCGCGACACCGGTCAGCCGGGCGACGACCTCTGCGGCCACACCGCGCGGCGTCCCGGCGGCGACGAGCTCCCCCACCGCCGCGAGCGCGCCCGACACGTCCGGAGCGGACGATCCCGGAGCGACGACGAGCGTGATCTCTCCCTTCGGCGCCTCGGCGAACCGCGCGGCGACCTCCCCGACCCGCCCGCGAACGACCTCCTCGAACCGCTTCGTCAGCTCGCGGCAGACGGCGACCTCGCGCGCGGCGTCGAACGCGGCGAGCGACCGGAGCGACGCGCCGATCCGCTGCGGCGACTCGAACCCGACGACGGTGCACCCCCACGCCGACGTGTCGCGCCACAGCGCCTCGAGCTCCGACGCACGCCGGGGCAGGAACCCGACGAAGGCGTACGCGCCGCCGCCGAGGCCGCTCGCGACGAGCGCCGTCTCGACGGCCGACGGGCCCGGCAGGACCGTCACGGCGAGGCCCGCCGCGAGGCACGCGCGCACGAGCCGGGCACCCGGGTCGGACACGAGCGGCATCCCGGCGTCCGACACGAGCGCCACCCGCTCGCCGGCGGCGAGCCGCGGCAACAGCTCCTCGACCCGCGCCGCCTCGTTGTGCTCGTGGTAGGAGAGGAGCGGCGCGCGGATGCCGTGCCGTTCGAGGAGGCCCCGTGTGTGGCGCGTGTCCTCGGCGAGCACGACGTCAGCCGAACGGAGCTCCTCGAGCACGCGCAACGTCACGTCTTCGAGATTCCCGATCGGCGTCGCGCAGACCGCGAGCGGCATCGCGCTAGGAAAGCGCCTGGAAGCCGATGAGACCGGCGCCGATCAGGCCGGCGTCCGCGCCGAGTGCGGCGGGGACGATCTCGAGCGTCTGCCCGGCCGGCGCAAGCGCCTCGCGCAACACGGCCCGCCGCGCAGCAGGGACGAGCTGCTCGAACGCGGCGACGCCGAACCCGCCGCCGATGACGACGCGCGTCGACCCGAAGATGTTCACGAGCGAGCCGATTGCGACCCCGAGGTGGTGGCCGATCGACTCGAGCGCCGGATGGTGGTGCTCGACGAGATCGCGTGCCGTCGCGTCGGGGCCCAGCACCTGGCGCGCGATGCGGCCGGCGGCCGTGCCCGAGCAGTACGCCTCCACGTGACCGCGGCCGGAGCACGCGCCCTGGCACGGCTCGCCGTCGGAGACGATCACCATGTGGCCGAGCTCGGTGTACGCGCGGAAGAGCGCGCCGCCGGAGACGACCCCGCCGCCGACGCCGGTGCCGAGCGTCAGCATCAGCAGGTCGCGCACGCCGCGTCCCGCGCCGATCCGCCACTCCGCGAACGCGGCGCACGTCGCGTCGTTCTCCATCTCGACCGGCAGCCCGAGCCGCTGCTGCATCTCGTCGGCGAAGTGCACGTCGCGGATCGGGATGTTCACCGCGCCGAGCGCCACGCCGTGCTCGTGGTCGATTCGCGACGGGATACCGAAGCCGACCGCGCCGACGTTCTCGTGCGGCAGGCCGCGCACGAGCTCGGCCAGCTCGTCGAGCAGGGCCGCCTGCGACGTCGTCACCGTCGGGCGCTCGAGCGTCTCGTGGACTGTGCCCGCTTCGTCGACGATCCCCGCGAGCGCCTTGGTCCCGCCGAGGTCGACACCTATGACCCGGTTCGCGCTCATGACGCGCGGGTAACGTACCCCGCCGAATGGCGCGGGAAGAGAAGCCCTATCGCGTCTACCGCGGCGGCCGCGCGAAGGGGAAGGTTCCGACGACGTCCCGCGGCGCACGCGTCCGCAGCGCCGACGGCGGCTCGCGGTCCGAGTACCGCGGCCCCGGCGGCGGCGCCCGCACGCGCCGGCCGCGCTGGGGCCTCCGCATCGGGCTTGCGCTGGGCCTGCTCGTCCTGCTCGTGGTCGTGTGGGGCGCGCTCGGCTACATCTCCGTGTCGAGCGGCGTGTCGGACGCGAACAAGCGCCTCGATCCCGACGCGAAGCCGCTGCTCGCGAAGCAGAGCGGGCTGCTGCTCTCACACGCGACGACGATCCTGATGCTCGGCACCGACAACGCGACGAACATCGCGGCGCGCGCCGGCGACATGCACTCCGACTCGATCATGCTGCTGCGCACCGACCCCTCGCACCATCGCCTCTACTACCTGTCGATCCCGCGCGACCTGCAGGTGCCGATCCCGGGTCACGGGACGCAGAAGATCAACGCCGCGTTCCAGATCGGCGGCGCGCCGCTCGCGCTCCGCACGATCCACGACTTCACGGGCCTGGCGATCGACCACGTGATCATCGTCAACTTCGGCGCCTTCAGAGACCTGATCAACGCGCTCGGCGGCATCGACGTGAACGTGCCGAAGCCGATCCGCTCGAACCGGTTCGACTGCCCGTACGCGACGCAGGCGCAGTGCCAGCGCTGGCAGGGATGGCGGTTCCCGAAGGGGATGCAGCACATGAACGGCGAGCGCGCGTTGATCTACTCGCGCATCCGCGAGAACATGCTCGACCCGTCGGAGAACGACATCACGCGCGGCGCGCGACAGCAGGCGGTGATGGACGCTGTCACGTCGAAGTTCGCGTCGTTCGGGACGTTCCTCAAGCTGCCGTTCGACGGGAGCTCGTTCGTGAAGCCGCTGACGACCGACCTGAGCGCGTCGCAGCTCGTGCAGCTCGGCTGGGTGAAGTTCCGCGCGTCGTCGTCGGGCTCCGTCCACTGCCGCCTCGGCGGCGACCTCGGCGCCGGCGGCACCGGCGGGCCGAGCGAGGACAACCCGGCGACGCTCGCGATGTTCCTCGGCAAGTCGGCGCCGCAGCCGCCGACGGACCCGTTCGGCCCCGGTTGCGTGACGGGCCACACCCTGCAGTAGGGTCACCCAATGGGAATCCTGTCCTTCCTGCTCTTCGGCCTCGTCGCGGGGCTCGTCGCTCGCCTCGTGACGCCGGGCCGCCAGGCGATCGGCTGCCTGCCGACGGTTGCGGTCGGCGTCGTCGGCGCGTTCCTCGGCGGGCTGATCGGGCAGGTGGTGCTCGGGCACAAGATCCACTACGGCTGGAGCTGGGGCCCGTTCCTGCTCGCAGTCGCAGGCGCGGTCGTGCTGCTGCTGCTTCTCGAGACGCTCTCCGGGCGGCGGCGCTTCCGCTCGCCCTGGTGAGCGGCTAGCTCGAGTCCGCGGCGGCTTTCTTCGTCGTCTCGCCGCCGGACGAGCTCGACCCGGAATCCGAACCGCCCGAAGACGACGAATCGGACGACGACCCGTCCTTCGACGGCTGCTTCGACTTGCGGCCGTAGTCCGTGCTGTAGAACCCCGAGCCCTTGTAATGAACCGCCACCGGATGCAAGACGCGCTGCAGCGGCGACGCGCCGCACGCCTCGCATGCTTCCGGGCCGCTCTCCGTCATCCCGTGGAACACCTCGAAGAGATGGCCGTTCGGACACTTGTACTCGTAGATCGGCACGGGAGCGCAGAGGCTAGCAGCGGCCGCACGGCTAGCCTCGTGCGCGTGCGGGCCCTCGTCGCCGCGGCCGTCGCCGCTCTCGCCTTCCCGGCGATCGCGTCCGCGCACGCGACGCTGCTGAAGACGGCGCCCGCGAACGGCGCCGTCGTCGCGAAGGCGCCGAGGCAGGTGACGGTGACGTTCGACGACACGGTTCGCGTCGCCGCGGGCACCGCAGCCGTCGACAACGCGACGGGGCAGTCGGTGCTCGGCAGCGGCGCGCACGCGCACGGGCGCGTGCTGACGATCCCGCTCGCGGCGCTCCGGAACGGCGCGTACAGCGTGCGCTGGTCGATCGTGTCCGAGGACGGTCATCGCGAAGAAGGCGTCCTCGCCTTCGCGGTGGGCGCGGGTGGTGCTGCGCCGAGGCCCGTGCTCGGCGCCGGGGTGCCGCTCACGTGGAACGACATCCTGCTCCGCACGCTGTACTACCTCGGCGTCCTCACCGCGGCCGGCGCGGCCGTGTTCTGGCTGCTGACCCGGCGGCTCCTCGGCGCCGCCGTCGCACGCCCGATCGCGCACCTGCTCTTCCTCTCGCTCCTCTTCGCATTCCTCGGGGGGAGCGGGATCGTGCACGCGGCGCCGCCGGGCACGCGGTATGCGCTCGTGCTGAAGATCGCCGTCACGCTCGCGCTCGCGGGCGGCGCCGCGGCAGCGCTCGCGCCGACGATCCCGAGCCTCCTCGCCGCTGCCGCCGCAGCAGCGCTCCTGCTCGCCGCCGCGCCGACGCTCTCCGGGCATTCGCTCGACCGCGACCAGCCGCACGTCCTCTCCATCGCAGCCGACTTCGCGCACCTGCTCGGCGCGGCCGTCTGGCTCGGCGGGCTGGTCGCGCTCGTGTGGGTCGTGCCGCGTGCAACGGAGGACGACGCGATCCGTGCCGCCGCCGCCCGCCGGTTCTCCACCGCGGCACTCGTGTCGGTCGTCGTGATCGCCGTGACCGGGATCCTGCGTGCGCTCACCGAGCTGTCCGCGGTGTCACAGGTGTGGTCGACGTCGTACGGCCGCGCGCTGATCGTGAAGACGGCGGTGTTCGTGCCGCTGCTCGGCGTCGGGTGGCTGAACCGCACGTTGCTGCTCTCGATCTTCTCGCGCCTGCGCCGCTCGGCGCGCATCGAGATCGTCGCCATCCTCGCGATCGTCGTCGCAGTCGCCATCCTCACCGAGCTGCGCCCGGGCAAGGAGGCGCCGCGCGCGGTCGCGGCGACGGCGCCGCTCGCCGCGGCGCTCCCCCCGGTCCTCCCTCCGGCCGACGCCGTCGTCGACGCGCACGAGCTCGGCGCGCTCGGCGTCGCGGTCGCGCGCACACCGAACGAGACGACCGTGACGATCCTCGGCCCCGACGGGACCGGCGACGACGGCCGCACCGTCCGCGTCGACGGCGTCCGCGCCGAACCCTGCGGCTCCGGCTGCTACCGGGCGGCGTCGGCGGCGGCCGGCGCGCTGTCGGTGACGGTCGACGGCCGCGAGGCAGCGTTCCTCGCCCCCGCACAGGCACCCGGTGCTGCCCGGCTCCTGCGTGCGGTGACGCGGCGCGTGCGTGCGTCGCGCACGATCGTCTTCCAGGAGACGCTTCGCTCGACGCCGACGAACGCGCAGGTGACGCGGTTCACCGTCGTCGCTCCGAACCGGCTCGCCTACGTGACGCGCGGCGGCCCGTCGGCGATCGTAATCGGCGCCCGTCGGTGGGATCGCTCCGGGCCGCACGCGCCGTGGCTTCCGTCGCAGCAGACGCCGCTCGACGTGACGCAGCCGTACTGGACGTCGCCGACGAACGTCCACCTCGTCGCTCCGAACGAGCTGACGTTCCTCGACCGCAGCATCCCGGCGTGGTTCCGCCTCACGCTGCGCAACGGCCGCCCGACGGATCTGCGCATGACGGCGGCCGCGCACTTCATGCACGACCGCTACGTCGGGTTCGACGTCCCGGCGACGGTCTCGCCGCCTTCGCGGTAGCGCTGCGCCTCCTCGCCGACGAGCTCGAGGAAGCACGGCGCGTCCTCGAACGCCGCGAGCCCGGCGGGCGCGTCGCGCGGGCGGCGCGACACACGAGGCGAAAGACGGCGGGCAGTCGCGAGCGCGCCCGCGGCGCCGACGAGGCCGCCGATCGCGAACGAGCGCAGGCGCGAGCGCCGACCGTCGTTCTCCATGTGACTAGCTTAGGCGCATGCGGCTCGTCACCTTCGGCGACCTCCTGCTCGACGTGATCGCACGTGTCGACGGCACGTTCGTGAGCGGCGACGACCAGATGGCGCAGACGGCGACCGGCGCCGGGGGCCAGGCGGCGAACGTCGCCGCCTGGGCCGCGGCCCTCGGCGCCGACGCTCGTTTCGTCGGCCGCACCGGCGACGACACCGCGGGCGCACTCGTCCGCGCCGCGCTCGCGGGATACGGCGTCGACGTGCGTGGGCCTGTCGCCGGGCGCACCGGCGTCGTCGTCTCGATCGCCGCCGGCGGCGACCGCTCGATGGTCTCCGACCGCGGCACGGCTCCCGACCTCGCCCCGCACGACCTCGCCGCGTCGTGGTTCGATGGCGATGTGCTGCACATCTCCGGTTACTCGCTGCTCGTCGAGCCCATGGCAGCCGCGGCCGCGGAGGCGGCGCGCCTCGCGACCGGGACGGTGTCGCTCGACGTGTCGACGTTCACGCTCGTCGACGGACGCTTCCGCGAGCGCGTGCGCGAGCTCGCGCCGGACGTCGTGTTCGCGACGGAGCGCGAGCAGGACGCGCTCGGCGACCTCGACACGCGGTGGGTGCTGAAGCGCGGCGCGCGCGGCTTGACCGTCGACGGGCGCGACTACCCGGCGGTCGGCGCCGACGTGGTCGACACGACGGGCGCCGGCGACGCGCTCGCGGCCGGTTTCCTCGTCGGCGGGCCCGAGCTCGCGCTCGAGACGGCCGCGCGCTGCGTCGCGAAGATGGGAGCGATGCCGTGATCCGCGTCGCCGACGAGGTGCGCGGCGCCGCGGCGGTCGTCGCGCTCGAGACGACGCTCGTCGCGCACGGGTTCCCGCCGGGCGAGGGCGTCGAGGTCGGACTGCGGTCGGAGGCGGCGGTGCGCGAGGGCGGCGCCGTCCCGGCGACGATCGGGGTGCTCGACGGCGAGATCGTCGTGGGGCTGACGGAGGCGGAGCTCCACCGCTTCGATGCGAGTGCGCGGAAGCTCGGCCCGCGCGATCTCGCCGCCGCGGTCGCGCAGCACGCAGTCGGCGCGACGACGGTCGGCGGCACGCTCGCGGTCTGCCGCGCGGCCGGCATCCGCTTCATGGCGACGGGCGGGCTCGGCGGTGTCCACCGCGGCTGGCCGACGCCGCCCGACGTGTCGGCCGACCTCCAGGCGCTCGCGGCGACGCAGGTCTGCGTCGTCTCGTCGGGCGTCAAGTCGCTGCTCGACGTGCCGGCGACGTCCGAGCTGCTCGAGACGAGCGGCGTGCCCGTGCTCGGCTTCCGCACCGACACGCTGCCCCTCTTCTATACGGCCGCAGGCGGGCCGCAGGTGTCCGCGCGCGTCGAATCGGCGGACGAGGCCGCGGCGCTCGCCGTCGCCCA
>DATDNT010000022.1:0-16709 GCA_036518135.1 Gaiellaceae bacterium
TCATCACTGGCTGGACCGCTGTCTCGTCGTTGATCACGTCAGGATCAACAAGCGTGTCCAGGTCGACGTCCTTGGGCGTCCCGTTCCACTTGCGGTACTGGATCCCCGTGATCTTGAACCACTTGTGGACGATCTCCGAGACTGCGACTTGCCCGTCGACCGCGTTGACCTCGATCTGCGGCGTGCACTCGCCGGGCTTGATCTCCCACGGTCCCTGATGGCGCGCCGCCAGTTGGGCCGTCTCCCGGTCATAGTTCCCGACGAGGAACGAGAACGGACCGCTCATAGTCGGCGAGTTCGTGTCCTTGCAGATCTGGATGTACGTGCCATCCGGGTTCGGATCGGCGAACGCCGGCGTGGCGAACCATGCGGCGGCGAAGACCGCCACCAGCACGGCCAGCAACTTCGACATCCGATTTACCTCCTTTGGCGAGCGCTCCGCGCGCGCGCTCACCCGTTGCCCTCCCAGCACCCGGACGCACCGGGTGCCCGTCGGCCTCAGGGCCGGCGGCAGTTCCGTTCTACGTCGCCGCCGACCGGAGTAGACGGTGGTCCGCCGCCGTCTGCGGTCGAGTCGGCGAACGCCGCACTAGCCGCAACTTCACGCAGTTTCGGCCGCTTAACATGTCGAAACCTCGCAAGCTGAGGAGTGGAGGCAGGGCGTGGACCTCCCATTCGCCCCCCTCGCGCACCGGCGTAGATTGGCCCCATGCGGGCGGCGCTCGTTTCGCTCTTCGCTGCCGTTCTGCTCGTTGCGACCCCGGCGGCGCGCTCGACCCCCGACCGGCCGAACGATCCGGCTTGGCCGAGCGAGTGGGGGCCGGCGCTGACCCGCGCTCCCGAGGTCTGGCAGCGTGGCACCGGCTCGGCGGCGGTCGTGATCGCCGTCGTCGACACGGGCGTCGCGCCGGTCGCCGACCTCGCCGGGGCGCTCGTGGCCGGCGTCGACCTGCTCGGGGGCGGCGTCGGTCAGGGTGGCCTGGCCGAGCTCGGCTACCACGGCACCTGGGTCGCGTCGATCATCGCGGCGCGCGGCGACAACGGCCGCGATGCCGCGGGCTACTGCTGGGCGTGTTCGATCATGCCGGTCCGTGTCGCCGACGGCTCCACGCCCGCGGAGGCTTCGCGCGTCGCCCGAGGGATCACGTGGGCCGTCGACCACGGCGCACGGATCGTGAACGTGAGCCTCGCGGGAGAAGTGCCGAGCGCCGACGAGGAGGCTGCGGTCGCGTACGCCGCCGCGCACGACGTCCTCGTAGTCGCCTCCGCAGGCAACTCCGGCGACGACGCGCGACACTACCCCGGCGCGTACGCCTCGGCTCTCGCGGTTGCCGGGACGGACGAGCATGACGTTCTCTACCCGTGGGCGACGCGCGGGGCCTGGGTGCCGCTCGCGGCTCCCGGCTGCGCCACCGTGGTCGACCCGAACGTCGGTGCGGCCTACGGCTGCGGATCGTCGTTCGCTCCGGCTGCCGTCAGTGGGATCGCCGGTCTTCTGCTCTCGTTCAACCCGGACCTGACGGCCGCGCAGATCGCCGCGGCACTGAGATCGTCAGCCCACGCCGTCGAGGGCATCGGCGGCGGGCGGGTCGACGCAGCCGCAGCATTCACCGCGTTGGCCCTCCACGCGACGAATGTGCCGTCGCCGGCGCGTTTCCCCCTCGCGCCGGCGACGGCCGCGGCGCCCGTGGAGGTCAGCGACCTCCACGGGACACTTACGGGTGCGCGCTCGCTCTCGTTCGTGACGGGTCGCGGTCGCGTCGCGGTGAGGCTCGCGGTTCGGCCGCCGGCGCGTTGCGCGCTCCTCCTCGCGACTGGGACGGCCGTCGTCTACGCCTCGGGGGAGCACGGCGTCGTGAACCTCGAGACGTCGGCGGCGGCCGGCTCGAAGCACCTGACGATCAGCTGCGCGCCGGCACGCGCCGTGAACTACTCGCTCGAGCTGGAGCGGCCGGTGGTTCCGTGACGATGCCGTTCTCCACCGCCCAGGCGATCGCGTCGCGGCGCCCGTGGACGGAGAGCCGCCGGTAGATGTTCGCGAGATGGAACTTGACCGTCTCTTCCGTCACCCATAGCGCGCGTCCGACTTCGCGGTTCGTGCGGCCTTCGCCGACGAGACGCAGGATCTCGACCTGGCGCAGCGTCAAGCGCGCTGCCGCCCCCTCGTCGGTCGGGCGCGCATGCTCGACGGCGTCGACGAGGCCGAGTGCGTCTTCCCGGAGCACGACGCGCGCCCCGGCCGCCACGGCAGCATCGTGCGACGCATGATCGGTTCGTCGGCAGATCGCGACCACGCGGGTCGCCGGGCGCAGCTCGCGCACGTCGCGGATCCGTCGGTAGAGGCGAGCGGGCTCGATCTCCTCTCGGTCGGCGTCGACGACGAGGACGTCCGCCTCGGTGTCTGCGACGACCTCCTCTGCCCGCTCCACGTCTCTCACGTGCCCGACGACGTCGCAGCCCGCACCGCGCAGCAGCCACGATACGGCTGCTTCCCACACCGGTTCGACGCAGACGACTGCGACACGCGCGCCGCCGTTCGCCGGTATGTCATCGTCCAGCCGCAACCCGCCCTCGCGCAATCGCTTGCCGCCCTTCGCCCCAGTCCGCCTCTATTTGCGCATGCGGAACGGCGAGGCGGCATCGGCGGAAGCTCCGGATGCGGCCCGACCGAAGGCGGACGAGCGGCTACCCTGTAGCGCGATTCGGGGTGTGGCGCAGCCTGGTAGCGCGCTCCGTTCGGGTCGGAGAGGTCCCCAGTTCAAATCTGGGCACCCCGATGAAGAGAAGAGCCCGCGGCGACGCGGGCTCTTCTCTTCTCGTCCCGGCCCTTGCAACGGGTGCCACGAGCGTGGGATAGTCGCCGCTCAATCCACTCTCGAGGGGGAGTTCCATGGTTCGGATGAAGCTCGCAGCTGCGGTGGCTGTGTGCGTTGCGTCGGCGCTCGTTGCGCCGTCGTTCGCCTCGGCCGCGGCGAACTGCGGTGGCCAGACGACGAGCACGCTCGCCGTCTACGGCCTCACGCCGGCCTCGATCGCAAAGCATGGCGGTTCGACGGCGGGGATGGTCAACACCACGATCCGCGGCGTCTGCGACGCCGGCGGCTCGACCGCGCTCGCGGCCGGGACGGCGCTGAAGCAGAACGGCTACGCGTCGACGGACACGGCGAACGCACTCCGGGACGCCTTCGGGCAGACGGCGCTCGGAGCAGCAGGCATCTTGAAGCAGGTCGGCTACTCGCCGGTCGAGGTCGCGACGGCGCTCGTCGGATCGTTCGCGACGACGCCACGCGACGCCGCCGTGATCCTCAAGACGATCGGGTACGCGGCGACGGACACGGCAGGTGCGATCGCCACCGTGTTCTCGGTCGGCGGCGAGGTCGTCGCGGACGCCGAGCACTTCGCGGGGTACGCGATCAACGACGTCACGACGGCGCTCCACGTCGCGCTCGGTCTCGAAGGGAATGCGATCGCGGCCGCGCTCAAGTTCGCGACGTTCGAGATCAACGCGATCGCGACGTCGCTGAACGTCGTGCTCGGCCTCACCGGCGATGCGATCGCGGGCGCGCTCAAGTTCGCGGGGTACGTCGTCGAAGACGTAACGCGTGCGCTGAACACGGCACTCAGTCTCGCGAACGACGCGATCGCGCATGCACTTGCGTTCGCCGGCTACGAGATCAACGCGATCACAGGCGCGTTGCACACGGTGCTCGGTCTGGAGGGCGCTGCGATCGCCGCGGCGCTGAAGTTCGCCGGGTTCGTCGTCAACGAGATCACGGGCGCGCTGCACACCGTGCTCAACCTCGAGGCGAATGCGATCGCAGCGGCGCTGAACTTCGCGGCGTTCGCCTATACGGAGATCGCCGGAGCGCTCCACACGGTGCTCAACGCGACCGAGCGTGTGATCGCCGGGGCGCTCGACGCGGTCGGCGCCGGGATCAACGACATCGCGCACGCGCTGCAGGCCGCGATCGCCGCACTCCCGGGCCCGATCGCCGATGCGCTCGCGTTCGTCGGATTCGGCGCGCAGGCGATCGCCGTGACGCTGAACGCGATCCTGGCGCTCGACAAGGACGTGATCGCGGCAGCCCTGAAGTTCGCGAACTTCTCGATCGACGTGATCACCGGTGCGCTCAAGGGCGGCCTCCTGCTCGCCGAGGGCGCGGTGGCCGCAGCGTTGAAGGCGGCGAACTTCGCCGTCGACGTCATCGCGCATTCGATCTCGGCGGTGTATTCGCTCACGGAGGCGGCGGTCGCGACGGCGTTGAAGGTGGCGAACTTCACCGTCGATCAGATCGCGAACGGGCTGAAGTTCGGGCTCGGGCTCGCCGAGAGCGCCGTCGCCGGAGCGATGAAGGCGGCCGGCTTCGTGGCGACCGAGGTCGCTGCAGGTCTCGCCGCGGCCTACGGGTTCGTGGCGGAAGACGTCGCCGCCGCGTTGAAAGCGGCCGGGTTCGCGATCAACGAGGTCGCAGGTGTCCTCAAGACGATCTTCGGCGTCGCGGCCGATGCCGCCGCAGAGATCCTGCACGACATCGGCTATGCGATCGACGACATCGTCGGCGCGCTCGAGAGCGCGTTCAACATGGCCGAGGACGCAGTGAAGAACCTCTTCAACGACATCGGCGGCGCGTTCGCCGACTTCGTCACGAATCTGTGGTGCACGTTCTTCTGCTGAGGTGAACGGGTGCGGGCGGCGGCGACGCCGCCCGCACCTCATTTCTTGCCGGGCGGGCCGGTGTGCACGTGGTTCGTGTCGCCGTAGCCGTTGCCCGGCCGCGTCGACGTGGGCGCGCTAGCGGGCGGCGGCGTCGCCGGAGTGGTCGGCGTCGTCGGCGTGGTCGGAGTCGTGGGAGTGGCCGGCGTCACGGGCGGTGTGTACGTCGGCGGCGCTGTCGGCGCGGGTGCGGCCGGAGACGCGGCGGGCGGCGTCGGCGTGGCAGCTGGAGCCGGCGCGGGCGCAGGCGTCGGCGCCGGGGTCGGCTTCGGCTTCGCCGGCGGGGTCGGAGCGGGCTCGGCCGGTGCGTGCCCGGCCGGCACCACGTGGACGCGCGGCGCCGGATGCGCATGCACGTGGGTGACCGCGGGCGCGTGCCGCGGCGGGGCGACGGAGCGCGGCGCCGGCACCGTGGCAGGCGTCGCCGTGGGGCGGACGACGTACGTCACGAGGATCCGGTGCACGCTCGGTAGGTGTCGCGTCCTCGGCGCGTGCCGGACGGCGTGGACATGGTGATGGACGACCGGCTTCGGCCGCTTCGGGGTCGCCGACGCGAGCTCGCGCACATGCGGCGTCGGCTCGGCCGCGACGCGCACGCCGACGGACGACGGCGCCAATACAGATTCGCGCTCGTTGCCCATGCTGCGGAGGAACGCGATCGGGACCGGCGCGACGAGCGCAGCGCATGCGAGGAGCCGTCCGAGGGACACGCTCCACTATCGCGCAGGCACCGGACGGCGTCAGCGGCCGGCGCGGGCGTGCACGACGGCGGTGCAGGCGTTCTCGACATACGGCAGCCCGGCCGCCTCGGCAATCGCGCGGGCCTCGGCCGAGACGATCCCGAGCTGCAGCCAGAGACCGCCCGCGCCGACGGCCACCGCCTCGCGCGCGTGCTGCGCGCAGTGCTCCGCCCGGCGGAAGACGTCGACGAGGTCGACGTGCTCCTCGATCTCCGACAGCGAACGGACGCTTGCGACCCCGAGCACCTCGGCGCCGTCCGCGCGCACCGGGATGCACCGGTAACCGTTCGCGAGCAGATAGTGCATGACGCCGTGGCTCGCCTTCGCGGGGTCGGGCGACGCGCCGACGACCGCGATCGTGCGCGCTTCGCGGAGGAGCGAGAACGGGTCGGTCACGCCGCCATCCTGACGCGTCGCCACCCGAGCGGCACGAACCAGAGCACGGCGCCGAGCGTGCCGCCGACGGCGAGGATCAGCGTCGGCGAGACGACCGTCGCAACCGCCCCGGCGAGCACGTAGCCCACCGGCGTCAGCCCGATCGACCCGAAGAAGTCGATGCTCGACGCGCGCGACAGCAGATGCTCCGGCACGAGCTCGCTCATCAGCGTCATCCACGCGGAGATGCCGATGCCGATCCAGAGCCCCCGCCACGCGGCCGCTGCGACGGCGAGCGCGTACCACGGCGAGAGCGCGACGACGAGGATCCCGATGTCGTTGATCCCGAAGGCGGCGAAGCAGACGATCACGCGACCGCGTCGCGGATGCCACTTCGCCCAGATGAGAGAGCCGATGACCATGCCTGCCGCCATCGCGCTGAAGAGCGCCCCGTACGACCCGACGCCGCGGCCGTAGTGGCCCTGCACGACGCGGGGCAGCAACGCCGTGAACGGAGCCATCGCGACCATCAGGATCACGGTTGCGGCGGCGATCCCGGTCCAGATCCAGGGGACGCTCAACACGTAGCGCAGCCCTTCGGCCAGCTCCCTTCGCATGCCGAGGCGTTCCGACGGCTCGAACGTCCGCGGGCGCGCGAACCAGAGAGCCGTGGCGGAGACGAGGAACGACGTCGCGTCGATCGCCCACACGAGCGACGGGCCGGAGGTGTGGTACAGCGCGGCCGCGATCCCGGGGCCGACGACGCTGGCGCCGTTGCGCGCGATCCCGAGCCACGAATTCGCCGCCGGCAGCATCGGCGCCTCGACGAGCAGCGGCACGATCGACGAGAAGGCGGGCTGGAAGAACCCGTCGGCGGCGCCGAACAGCGCGGCGAGGACGAGGATCGCGTCCAGCGTCAGGTGCCCGCTGACGTCGAGCGCGAAGAAGACGGCGATCACGACGAGTCGTGCGAGGTCGGAGCCGATCATCATCAGCCGCCGTGAATGGCGGTCGGCGAGCACGCCGCCCCAGAGGAGCGTCACGAGCATCGCGAGCGACTCGAGTGCCAGCACGAAACCGAGCGAGCTCGCGCGACCGGTGAGGTCGGTGACGCGCCAGCCGAGCGCGACGATGAACGCGGCGTCGCCGACGAAGGACACCGTCTGGCCGCTCCAGAGGAGACGGAAGTCTCGGCTCGTGAACGCCGCGAGCGTGCCGACGCGTTCGGGACTCGTCACCGCGGGAGGCTATCGTCGCGCCCGTGCCGCTCCGCGCAGTCGTGTTCGACGTCGACTTCACCATCGCGCGCCCGGGCCCGGATCTCGGACCCGACGGCTACCGCCGTCTCGGCGAGCGGCACGGCCTGACGCTCGATCCCGCTCGCTACGACGACGCGCGCCGTGCCGCGTTCGTCGACCTGAAGCGGCACCCCGAGCTCGACCACGACGAGGAGATCTGGATCCTCTTCACGCAGCGGATCATCGAGGGGATGGGCGGGACCGGCGACACATACGCGGCCGCCGCGGAGATGGAGGGCGCGTGGGCGCAAGCACACCACTTCGAGCTGTACGACGACGCGCTGCCGGTGCTCGACGAGGTGCGGAGCCGCGGGCTGAAGGTCGGGCTCCTCTCGAACAGCGCGCGCGACCTCGGCAAGTTCGTCGCGCACCACCGGATGACCGTCGACGCCGTCCTCACCTCCGGCGCGCACGGGAAGACGAAGCCGCACGCGACGATCTTCCGCCGAATGCTCGAGCTCCTCGAGGTCGAGCCGTCCGAGGCGCTGATGGTCGGCGACACCGTCGAGGACGACATCGAGGGCGCGATCGCAGTCGGGATGCGGGCTGTCCTCGTCGACCGGGAGCGGCGCTACCCGGAACGGGAGGCGCTGGACGACCTCCGGGGTTTGCTCTCCCTCCTCCAAGGGAGGAGGTGAGCTACAACGTGCTGGCCCGGCTGCCGATGTACTCGGTCCCTCGTGCTTTCGAAGAAGCGCCTTCTCAACTCTCTGTTCGTCGTGTGCGCGCTCGTCGTCGCGGGCCTGGTCGCGCGCCATTTCGCGACCTCGGGTTGGCCGCTGCATCGCGCGAACTTCTGGCTCGTCGGGCTCGCGGCGGTCGTGATGGTCGCGGCGTACGCGGCGAAGGCGTGGGGCTGGCAGCACCTGTTCCGTAAGGAGCAGCGCCCCGCCGTCCTGACCCTCGCGGCCGCCGGCGGCGCAGCGTCCGTCGGCGGGATCGCGCTTCCGGGGCGCTGTGACGAGGTGATCCGCGTCGCGGTCGTGCGGCGGTGCCGGCACTACCGTGCGTCGCTGGGCGCCGTCGCGCTCTCGCTCTTCCTGCTCGGCCTCCTCGACAGCGCCGCGCTGACGCCGCTCGCGTCGCTCTCGCTCGGGTTCTCGCGCGTCGACGGCTGGCTTCGCGTCGGGCTCGCGGTCGTCGCGGTCGCGGGTGTCGCGGCGGCCGGCGTCGTGCTCGCGCTGCCGCGGCTCGCGCGCCTCCGCTCGGTCGCGCGCTTCAAGCTCGCGGGGTGGGTCGGCGACAACGCGACGGATCCGCGCGAGGCGGTGTGGGCATGGGTCGGCGTTGCGATCTCGTGGGCGCTGCGCGCGCTTGCAGTCTTCGTGCTCCTGGCGGCGCTCGGTCTCGGCACGGACTTCTCGCTCGCCCTCGCGTTCGTGTGCGCGTCGTCGGCTGCGGCCGTGCTTCCGGTCGCGCCGGCGGGCGCCGCGATGCAGGCAGGCGCGGGTGCCGCGATCCTGGCTGCTTCCGGCGTTCGCACCGAGGACGCCGTCGCGTTCGGTGTCGCCGCTCAGGCGCTCCTGATGGCGGCCGGGGCGCTGTTCGTGCTCGCGCTCGGCGCGTGGCATGCGCAGGGCGCGCTCAGCAAGCTGCCGCGTGGCAGCTTCGCAGGACGCTGACGCGCGGCGCGCCGTCGACCCGGTGCGCGCCGGGCAGGCGGCCGGGAAGCGTCAACGCGGGACGCGGTAAGCGCCTTCACGCGAGCTCCACGGCCGCCTCGGCGAGCGTCAGCACCGGGCCGACGCACGTGTCCCTGCCCTCGAGCAGCGAGCGCCACGCGGCGAGCGTCTTGCTCCGGAAGATGCTCTCCAGCTCGGGCAACTCGGGCTCGAACGCGCGGTCGACCAGATCCGGGCGATCCAGGAGGTCGCAGAGGTTACGCCAGAACTTCGGCTCGAGCGCCGCGACCGTGAGGTGGCGACGGTCGGCGGTCTCGTAGAGGCGGTAGCACGCGACGCCACCGGTGAGAAGGCGCGGCACCGGCTCTCCGGCGAGACGGTGCGCGGCGAAGCGGTGCGTGCCGTGCGTCATCGAGACGACGATGCGCGCGCCCTCACCGATCCGCTGCCGCTCGAGGAGCGCGGCGAGGATCTCGATCACGGCCGCCTGTGCGCCCGCCGCGAGGTCGGCCACCTGCACGGGCGGCACGGCAGGAGCGGTGTCGGCAAGGACGCCCGCGTAGCCGAGGTAGTTGAGGTCGTGGCCGGCGTCGTTCGCGCGCGGCCCACCGGTGCCGAACCCGGTGATCGAGCAGACGACGGCCGACGGTGGGACGGCGACGCCGATGCGGTCGAAGACACCCGGCCGGAACCCCTCGAGGATTACGTCCGCGTCGCGGACCACTTCCGGCTGCGGCTCCCGGCGCGCGTCCCACGCGACGATCTCCTTGCCGTCGTTCAGCGCGCGATACCACTCGGGCGGCGTCGGATCGCCCTCGGGCGGCTCGATCTTGACGACGCGTGCACCCAGGCGCAGCAGCTCGCGGCTCGCGAACGGCCCGGGCAGCTGCCGCGTGAAGTCGACGACGGTGGTGCCGGCGAGCGCGGGCATCGGCTTCCCGCGATTATGCTGCCCGCGCGTTGGCGGAGCGGACGACAGAACGGCGCAGGGAGCTCCTCGACGCCGCGGTGGAGGTGTTCGCGCGCAAGGGGTTCCGGGCGGCGCGCGTCGGCGACATCGCCGAGGAGGCAGGGGTCGCCCACGGTCTGCTCTACCACTACTTCCGCTCGAAGGAGGAGGTCCTCGAGACGATCTTCCGCGAGACGTGGCAGCTCCTCCAGACGGACCTCGAGCGGATCGAGGGCGCCGACGTCGGCCTGCGCGAGCAGCTGCGGCGGTTCGCACGGATCTATCTCGGCTCGTGGCTCGTCACGCCCGCCCTGATCGGCGTCCTCGTGCGCGAGGTCGCACGCAGCCCGGGCGTCGGCGAGCGCGTCGACGAGATCCGCAGCGTTTTCGTCGTGCTCAGACGGATGATCGAGAGTGCGCGGGAGCGGGGCGAGGTGCGCGCCGACTGCAACGCGACGTTCGCCGCCTGGGCGGTCTACGGCGCCCTCGAGGAGATCCTCACCGGCTGGGTGCTCGGACAGCTGCCGGCGGAGGAGGAGGACGTCGAGCGCGCAGTCTCCACCGTCGTCGACGTCGCTTGGGCAGGATTGGCCGCGTGATCGTCAACCTGCGCGACTGCGACGTGAGCCTGTACGACGAAGCGCCTTCCGGCCGCCGCTTCGCGATGCGCCGTCTCGGGGAAGGCACCGCCGCCGACCGGACCGGCATGACGGTCTATGAGCTCGAGCCAGGCAACGCCGCGTGGCCGTACCACTTCGAGCTTGCCGACGAGGAGTGGATGTTCGTGATCGACGGCGAGGTCGTGCTCCGCACGCCCGACGGCGAGCGGACGATGCGCGCCGGTGACGTCGCATGTTTCCCGATCGGCGCGGCGGGCGCGCACGAGGTGCGGAACGATTCCGGCGCGGTCTCACGGTTTGCGCTCACGTCGGTGCGGCTCGGGCCCGGCGGCGGCGCCGTGTACCCCGACAGCGGCAAGGTGCTCGTCTACGCGCCGGGGTTCCGTCACCGCGGGCTGCTCGGCGAGGAGGTCGAGTACTGGTGAACCTCTTCGACGCGGAGCTGCAGCTCGACGAGGACGATCCGGACGGCTACCACACGTCGTACCTGCGCACTGCGGCGCTCCTCGGCGGTGAGCAGGCCGCGCTCAACGTGTTCGAGCTCCCGCCCGGCCAGAGCGTGTGCCCGTACCACTACGAGAGTGCGGAGGAGGAGTGGATCGTCGTGCTGACGGGGCGTCCGACGCTCCGCACGCCCGAGGGCGAGACCGAGCTGCGTCCGTGGGACTGTGCGTTCTGCCCCGCCGGTGAGGCAGGCGCGCACAAGGTCACCAACAACTCCGACGAGCCGGCGCGCATCTTCATCTGGTCGAACCACACCGTGCCGGGCACGACCGTCTATCCCGATTCGGGCAAGGTCGGCGCCTGGCCGCCGGGCAAGCTGTTCCGGATCGCCGACGAGGTCGACTACTGGGACGGCGAGGTCGCAACCGACTCCGGTTCGGCCGACGGCGCCTAGTCCCTCCGGCTTCGGCGCGACGACTCGTCGAGCGCGATCCCGCTGCGCCGGCCGAGCGTGTGCGAGATGACGTGCACGCGTCGGTCGCCGTCCGGCGCATAGGCCGTGTCGATCGCGCGACGAATCAGCTCCGCGATCGAAACGCTTGACCGGCTCGCCTCGTCGTCGAGGAACGCGTACTGCGTGTCGGTCAGTGAGACCTCGAAGCGCTTCGCCATCCCCTGTACCTGTACAGGTACAGGACACGAAAGTCGCGCCAACTCCGTGCCGAAAGTGTGCCGCTTATGCGCGTGCGTGCACGGGCGAGAGCGCAGGCGCCCACGAGCAGATCGGCGAGACCTCGCCGCTCGAGCCGTTCAGGCGCCGGTACCCGAGTGCGTGCTCCGCCTGCATCATCTTGTGGATCTGCGTCGTGCCCTCGTAGATGATCGGCGCGCGCGCATTGCGGAAGTACCGCTCGATGCCGTACTCGGCCGAGTAGCCGTACGAGCCGAACACCTGGATCGCGAGGTGCGCCGCCTCGAACGCCGACTCCGTCGCGTGCCACTTCGCGAGTGACGTCTCGCGCGTGTTCCGCTTCCCGAGGTTCTTCATGTACGCGGCCTGCATGACGAGCAGCTTCGACGTCTCGTAGCCGAGCACCATCTTCGCGAGCATGTCCTGGACGAACTGGTACTTGCCGATCGGCTGGCCGAACGTCTCGCGTTCGCGTGCGTACTCGACCGAGCGCTCGAGGCAGGCGCGCACGACGCCGCACGCTCCGGCGGCGACGGTGAACCGGCCCTGGTCGAGCGAGTGCATCGCGATCTCGAAGCCCTGGCCCTCCTCGCCGATGAGATTCTCGGCCGGCACTTCGACGTTTTCGAAGAAGAGCTCGCCGGTCGAGCCGGCCCAGATGCCGAGCTTGTTCTCGGTGTCCGCGGCGGTGAAGCCCTTCGTGCCCTTCTCGAGCACGAAGGCGCTGACCCCCTTGTGGCCGGCCCCGGGATCCGTCTTCGCGAACACGAGCGCGTGATCTGCGACGGACGCGTACGAGATCCAGTTCTTCTGCCCGTTGAGGATGTAGGTGTCGCCCTCGCGCCGCGCCGTCGAGCGCATCGCGGCGACGTCGGAGCCCGCGCCCGGCTCGGTGAGGCCGAAGCATGCGAGCTTCTCGCCCCGCGCCTGCGGGGTCAGCCACCGCTGCTTCTGCTCCTCCGTCCCGTACTTCAGGAGCGACAGCGAGTTGAGGCCCACGTGCACCGAGATGAGCGTGCGGAACGCGGCTTCGCCGCGCTCGATCTCCTCGCACGCGAGCGCCTCGGCGACGTAGTCGAGGCCGGCGCCGCCGTACTCCTCGGGGATCACGACACCGAGGATCCCGAGCTCCGCCATCCCCTCGATCAGCTCCATGTCGAGCTTGTGGTCGATGTCGTTCTGGATGGCGACCGGGAGCACGCGCTCGTCCACGAACGAGCGGACGGTGTCCTGGATCAGGCGCTGTTCGTCGCTGAGCTCGAAGTCCATGTCGGCAACACTAGCGCCCGTGGACACCGCCGTCGTCCTGTTCACGCGTGACCTCCGGCTGAGCGACAATCCGGCCCTCGCCGCCGCTGAGCGGGAGGCGCGGCACGTCGTCCGGCTCTTCGTCCGCGACCCTCGCTTCGGCGCGCCGGAGCGCCGCCACGCGTTCCTCGGGCGGCTCCTCGCCGAGCTGCCGGTGACCGTCGTCGAGGGCGACTACCTCGAGGAGGTCGCGCGCTTCGACCCCGACGCGGTCTTCATGTCCGAGGACGCGAGCCCGTACGCGCGCCGCCGTGAGCGCCGCCTCGCCGAGCGCTTCGACCTGCGCCTCTACGCGGGCACGACCGTCGTCGCGCTCGACGAGCTGAAGCCGTACCGCGTCTTCACCCCGTACTACCGGCAGTGGCTCACGGCGCCGCGGCGGCCGTACGAGCCGCGCGCGGAGGACTCCGAGGCGCAGCGCGTGCTGGCCGCATGGACGCGCGACCACCGCCAGACGGGCTCGCAGCTCAGCCCGTACCTCCACTTCGGCGCGCTGTCGCCGCTCGAGTGCGCAGAGCGCTGCTCGGAGAAGCTCGAGTTCGTCCGGCAGCTCGCGTGGCGCGACTTCTACCTCCAGCTCCTGCGCGCGGAGCCGGACCGTTTCGCGCTCGGCGCTTCCGCGACGGCACGCGACGACGAGCGGGCGGCGGCGTGGCGCGAGGGCCGAACCGGCGTCGCGATCGTGGACGCGGGCATGCGCCAGCTCCGCGAGGAGGGCTGGATGCCGAATCGGATCCGCATGATCTGCGCGCAGCACCTCGTGCACACGCTCGGCGTCGACTGGCGCGTCGGCGCCGCGCACTTCGAGGAGCACCTCGTCGACGGTGACGTCGCGGCGAACCGCGGAAACTGGCTGTGGGTCGTCCAGAACACGCGGCGGCTGTTCAACCCGGAGCTCCAGGCGCAGCGGCTCGCAGCGTACGTCGAGCGCTGGCGCATCCCCGTTTCGGAGTAGGCGGTTCACCCGGCGCGGTGAGACCGCGATCGGGGATCCCGGTCGATACTCGAATCGTGCGGACTGCGGCGCGCATCTACCTGTTCGTCGGCCTGCTCGGGATCGCCGCGTACGTCGCGGTCGGCGGCCGTTTCTTCGCGTACGAGCTCTACGGCCAGGCCGCGTGGATCGCGATCGCGGTCGGCATCTGGCGCAACCGGCCCGCGAAGCGCGCGGGCTGGATCCTCTTCGGCATCGCGCAGTTCACGCTCGCGACGGCCGACTTCTTCTACTTCACGGTCTACGGCGGCGCGCCCTCGTTCCCGTCGGTCAGCGACTGGCTGTACATCTCTGGCGCGGCCGTCTTCGGGGCGTCGCTCCTAATGCTCATCGGCAGCCGCCGCGCACGGAGAGACAACATCGCGGCGGTCGGCGACGCAGCCGTCCCGGCGTTCGCGATCGGGTTCTTCCTGTGGTGCGCGTTCTTCAGCGGTGCGCTCGGCGACGGGGCAGGGCTGGCGCGCGTCGTGTCGATCAGCTACCCCGTGATGGACCTCGCGCTCCTCACCGTGTTCATCCGCGCCCTGATGGAGCGCGGCCGCCGGTCGCAGTCGTACACGTTCGTGGCCGCGGCGGTGATCCTGCTCGTGCTCTCGGACGCCTGGTACGTCGTGCCGGCGCTCACCGACAAGTACGTCTTCGGAACGTGGCGCGACGCCGGCTGGCTCGGGTCGTACCTCCTGGCAGGCGTCGCCGCGCTCGATCCCTCGATGCGCAGCTTCATCGAGCGCCGCCCCGGGATCGTCGAGGTGCGGCGCGTGGCGATCCTCGGCGCATCGCTCGTCCTCGTCGGGGTCGCGGCGATCGTCCAGCGCGCGGTCACGGGCAAGGTCGACGTCTACGCGTATGCAGGCCTTGCGACGGCGATGGCGGTCTTCATCTCGATCCGGCTCGTGCTGCTCGTGCGCGAGCTCGAGGCGGCGCGGGCGGCCACCCTCGAGTCGGAGCGGCGCTTTCGCATGGTGTTCGAGCGCTCGCCGATCGGCATCTCCGTCGGCCGCGACGGGCTGATGAGCGAGACGAACCCGCGGCTCCAGGAGATGCTCGGGTACACGGGCGACGAGCTTGCGCGGATGCACTACACCGAGATCACGCACCCGGACGACCGCCTGCTCGACGTGCAGGTCGAGCTCGACAACGGCCACCGCGACTCGTTCTCCGTCGACAAGCGCTACGTCACGAAGCGCGGCGAGGTCCGCGACGCGCACGTCCACATCGCGCTCGACGTCCACGACGGGCTCGGCATCAGCCTGATCGAGGACGCAACCGAGCGGAACGCGCTCCAGGAGCAACTGCGCCAGTCGCAGAAGATGGAAGCGGTCGGAAAGCTCGCGGGCGGGATCGCGCACGACTTCAACAACCTGATGACCGCGGTCCTCGGGTACAGCGACCTCATCCTCGGGAAGCTCGAACCGGGCGACGTCAACCGGGAGAAGATCGAGGCGATCCGCGAGGCGTCGGTGCGCGCGAGCGACCTGACGCGACAGCTTCTCGCGTTCAGCCGGCGCCAGATGCTGCAGACGTCCGAGATCGACCTCCGCGACGTCGTCATCCGGATGGAGGCGCTCCTGCGACGCCTGATCGGCGAGCACATCGAGCTGCGGACGGCGTACGGCGCCGAGCCCGTGGTCGTGCGCGCCGACCCGACGCAGATCGAACAGGTCGTAATGAACCTCGCCGTCAACGCGCGCGACGCCATGCCGGGTGGCGGGACGCTGACGATCGCCGCCGTCAGCGACGGCACGAACGCCGTGCTCTCGGTGGCAGACACGGGCGAGGGGATCGACGACGCGACGCTCGGGCGCGTCTTCGAGCCGTTCTTCACGACGAAGCCGCAGGGCGCGGGGTCCGGTCTCGGCCTCTCGACCGTCCACGGCATCGTCGGCCAGAGCGGCGGCACCGTCGACGTGGACACGGAACTCGGCCGCGGCACGGTCTTCACGATCCGGTTGCCCCTCGTCGCGCCGGACGTCTTGCCGGAGCCGGGGCCGACGGCTACGCTGGTTGACTGACTAGTCAATCAATGCCCGGAGAAGGAGCCATGGCCGCGATCGAGCAGGGTGTGGCGGGCGGCGTCTCGTTCGCCCTCACAGACGAGCAGAAGGAGCTCCGCGCGCTCGCGCGCGAGTTCGCCGCGAAGGAGATCCGCCCCGTCGCGGCCGAGCACGACGTCGCCATGCGCCACCCCGTCGAGGTGATCCGGAAGGCGCACGAGGTCGGGCTGATGAACGTCCACGTCCCGGCCGAGTACGGTGGGCTCGGCCTGAACGCGTTCGACGGCATGCTCGTCGGCGAGGAGCTCAACTGGGGCTGCTCCGGCATCGGCACCTCGCTCGGCGCGAACGGCCTCGGCGCCGGCCCCGTGATCATCGCGGGCAGCGACGAGCAGAAGGCGAAGTGGCTGCCGCCGCTCCTCGAGGAGCCGATCCTCTGCTCGTTCGGCCTCTCGGAGCCCGACGCCGGCTCCGACGTCGCGCGGCTCAAGACGACCGCCGAGCGCCGCGGCGACGAGTACGTCCTCAACGGGTCGAAGACGTTCATCACCAATGCCGGCTACGCCGACTGGACGGTCGTCTTCGCGAAGACCGACGTGTCGAAGGGTCACCGCGGCATGTCGGCGTTCATCGTCCCGATGGACACGCCGGGCGTCACGATCGAGCAGCACCTCGACAAGATGGGGCAGCGCGCGACGGACACCTCCGCGTTCGCGCTGCAGGACGTGGTCGTGCCCGCCGGCAACCGCCTCGGTGAGGAGGGGCAGGGGTTCAAGATCGCGATGCAGACGCTCGACTTCACGCGCCCGGGCACGGCGATCGGGGCGGTCGGCGTCGCGCAGGCGGCGTACGAGCTCGCCGTCGAGTACGCGAAGGAGCGCGTCACGTTCGACATGCCGATCGCGATGCACCAGGGCGTCAACTTCATGATCGCCGACATGGCGACGGAGATCGAGGCGG
>DATDNT010000023.1:0-6508 GCA_036518135.1 Gaiellaceae bacterium
TGTCACCGCTGGGGGGCCGCAGAAGACGACGATCGTCCACTTCACCAATGATCCGGTGATGGGGACTCTCGAGATCTGCAAGTACGCCCAGAACGGGACCAACGCGAGTGGCTCGTTCACGTTCAGCATCTCGAGCCCGTCGATGGATGACGAAGATGACCACGCTGTCGGCTGGATGGACAACCTTCCGGCCCCGCCGGATCAGGTCGTGACGATCGGTTCCTGCAGCAAGATGATTCCGGTTCCTGCAGGCACGACGATCATCAAGGAGCATCCGACGAACGGGCAGTTGTTCGTGACGAAGATCAATGTGTCGCCTGAGGCCCGCTTCATCTCGAAGAACATCGAGAAGGGCAAGGCAGTCGTCGAGATCTGGCCGAACGACGCCGAGCACGGCGAGACGGCGGTGGAGTTCTACAACAGCCTCGGGACCCTCAAGGTCTGCAAGGTGGCGTGGGACGACGCGGCTATCGCACTCGGCCCGTACCCGTTCTATGTGAACGGAGCGACCACTCCGTTCACGCTTCAGCCGAACGAAGACGGCGCCATCTGCCACGAAGTCGGTCAGTTCGCGCCCGGCGCCCTGACGACAGTGATGGAAGGTGTCGTTCCCGGCACGGCTGTCAAGTGGATCAAACTGAACGGCTTCCACGACGGTGACGACGGCGGGTTCATTACCGCCGCCACCGATCCGAAGGCGCCGTACCTGGATGTCGTCAACCCGGACGCCAGAACCGTCGCGTTCTATATGCGGCCCGGCGTCAACGAGATTGTCTTCGCGAACGATCCGGCCGCGTCGGTTCCGCTGAAGGTCTGCAAGACCGCCGCCGGCACCGCGACCTACTCGTTCTCGACGAGCGGCCTCACGGGGTTCGACGACCCATTCTGGGGTTTGGCTCCAACTGACAGGAACGCGCTGAAGCACGTCGCTCTGACGTCCTTCACTGTTCCGACCGGTCAGTGCAAGTTCGTCGGATACTTCCCGTACAACGGCACGATCACCGTCCAGGAGACGTCCGGCAACCTGACCAACGTCGCCATCGATCCCCTGAGCACCACAGCGATGCTCGTGGGGACCCCGAATTATGGCGCTCGCAGCGCGAACGTCTACCTCGGGAGCTATGCCACATGGGATCAGTGCAGGTACAAGGACCTGTTCCCGGCAGTCGTGAACTTCACGAATGGCGCGGCCCTGAACCCGACGCCGGACTCGAACCCGAACCCCGGCCCGGCTGCTCCGGTCGCCCAGGGGCTGACGACGACGCCGCCCGCAGAGGCGACGGTCGTCAGCACGACGCCGCCGACGAAGGTGGTCGCTCCCGCGAAGGTGCTGAAGGTCGCCTCCGCGAAGATCGTCAGCGTCGGCAAGCTGCGCTACGTCGTCGTGCGCGTCAACGGCAACACGAAGATGGCGCACATCCACGTGACGCTGATCGACAAGAACCACAAGGTCGTCGGCAAGGTCACCCGGTACGTCACGACCAACAAGGCCGTGCGCGTCGGGAATCTGACGCTGAAGCCGTCGATCGTCAGCGTGAAGGTCGCTCTCTAGCCCTCACGACACCCACGTCCCGGGGAGGGCCGCAAGGCCCTCCCCGCTCTTTACGGGAGGAGCGACGCGAGCCTGGCGGCGTCGACGCGCCCGGCGGACGCGACGCCGCCGTCGAGCGGTGCCGCCGACGCGACGAGCGCGGCGCGAACCGCTTCGGCCGAGCCGAACTTGTTCCAGACGAGCCCGGCGAGCCCGCTGACGACCGGCGCGGCCGCCGAACTGCCGCAGAATGCCGCCGCTCCGCCCGACGCATCGGCGACGGTCGCGCAGCCCGGGGCGGCGAGCGTCGCCCACGAGCCGCGCGTGGCCCACGGGTAGGGGTGGTCGGCGTCGTCGACGCCGACCACCGAGACGACGCCGGGGTAGGCCGCCGGATAGGTCGGCGCGGTGCCGCCGTCGTTGCCCGCCGCAGCGACGACGAGCACGCCGCGTGCCTCTGCGTTCGCGATCGCCGCCGCGACGCCGGCATCGGGCTCGTTCAGCACGAGGCTCAGGTTGATCACGTTCGCTCCCTGTGCGACCGCCGAGTCGATTCCGGCGGCGAGCGACGCGGCGGACGCGGTGCCGTCGGGAGCGACGTCGATCGAGAGGACGCGGCAGCGCCAGCAGACACCGGCTGCACCGACACCGTCGTTGCCGCGGCCGGCGGCGATCTCGGCGACGGCGGTGCCGTGCCCGACCGCGTCTCCGGACGCGCCCACGAGCGCCCCTGCGAGGTCGGACCGGCCGGGATCGGCCCCCGTGTCGACGACCGCGACGACGGCGCCGGGCACCGTCGCGCTCGCGGCCCACAGCCGCGGCAACCCGATGTGCGCGAGGCCTGACTCGGCCCCCCACAGCGGGTCGTCCGGCACGAGCGTGGCCGGACTCCGCGGCGGCGCGGGGCGATGCACCCGCCGGTGCACCTTCCGCGGCTTCACGATGTGGCCGGCGGTGAAAGCGGTCGGCGGCGCCGAGCCGCCTGCCGACACGAGCGCCAACGACGCGAGGAGGACGAGGAGCCGGCCGAGCAATCCGGGGTTTGTATCGGCAGCCGGCCGCGCGCGAAAGACCCCGCGGCGAAAGTCCGGTAGTCGCTACGAGGTCACAGCCACTCGAGCGCCGCGCGGGCGCACGCGTCGGGCCGCTCGCCGATCAGCAGGTGGCCGCAGTCGGCGATCACGCGCAGCGGCGCACGCAGGCGGCGCGCGTACTCGAACCCGTCGGCGAGCGGCACCTGCCGGTCGCGCCCGCCGAACAGGACGAGGACCGGACAGCGGACGCGGTCGAGGCTCTGCCGCGGGTCGTCGCGCGCGAGCGCGAGGCCGGCGCCGAGCGCATCGGTGTGGAGCCGCGGCCCCCGCAGGAACCCGTGCACGGCGCCTGCGCTCAACGCGTCCGGATTCGCGACCTCGATCGCGCCGAAGACGAGCCGCTTCAGCCGCCGCGACGCGGCGATCCGGTCGGCGAACCGCGCGACCTTGCGGCCCGGCTGCACGATCCCCGCCAGGCCGATCGAGAAGAGGGCGAGCCTCGACGAGCTCGAGATCCCGGCCGGCGCAGCGAGCACCACCGCGCGCACGAGGTCGGGCCGGCGCTCGGCAAGCCGGAGGGCGACGACACCGCCCATCGAGTGCCCGAGCACGCCCGCGGGCTCGTCGAGGAGCGCCGCGACCGCGTCCGCGAAGCCCGCGATCGTCGGCGCGGGCAGCGGCTCCGAGCCGCCGTGGCCCGGCAGGTCCGGGATCAGCAGCCGCCGGCCCGCGAGGAGCGGCGCGAGCTCCGTGAAGTTCCAGGCGGCGCCGCCGAAGCCGTGCAGGAGCAGAATCGGCGGCCCCTCGCCCGGGCGCTCGAAATAGCGGAGGCGCACCCCCCGCACCTCGTGGAACGCCTCACGAAAGCCCCGTAGAAGGTCCGTCGCATCCGTCACCGCGATCGATTATCCTGGGATGCCTGATGAGCTTCTCGACGACAGGACGGGGCGCGTGATCGATACGCCTGTCCTCCGCCCAGAGGAGCTGGAGACCCGGCCCGCTAGCGCTCCTGCGCGGCGGGCTTTTTCGTGCATGGGGACGGAAGGAGCGACATGGCGAACCACCTGACGCCTGACGAGCTGTCGAAGGAAGTCGGCATCGACCGCGACGAGGTCATCCGGATCTGCGTCGAAGAGCACGTGCCGATCTACCAGGGCAAGATCGACAAGTTCCTGTTCCAGGCGCAGTTGCAGGCGCTCGGCGCGTTCCCCGCGCAGCACTAGCGCGGCAGGCGAAGCGTTACTTCGAGGCCGCGGCCCGCTTGCGGGGCGCGGCCTTCTTCTTGGGCGCGTCCGCCGCAGGCTTCTTCTTCGACGCCGCCGCGACCGACGCGCGCAGCGCCTCCATCAGGTCGACGACGGGAGTCGGCTCGGGCGCCGACGGCGCTTCGATCTCGTGGCCCGCGAGCTTCGCCTCGAGCAGCTCGCGCAGCGACTCGCGGTACTCGCTGCGCAGCTCCGCCGGATCGAAGGGCGCGGCGAGCGACGCGATGATCTGCTTCGCGAGGTCGAGCTCGGGCTCGCGCACCTCCGACGACGAGACGGCGTCGTCGATCTCGGCGTGGTCCTTCACGTCCTCCGACACGAACAGCGTCTCGAGCGCGAGCGCATCGCCCATCGCACGGATGAGGCACAGCTTCTCCTTGCCGGCGAGGACGAAGCGGCCGAGCGCGGCGACGCCCTCCTCCTTCATCGCCTCGAGCAGCAGCACGTACGGGCGGCGCGCGGCCTCCGCGCCCGCGGGCACGAGGAAGTAGGTGCGGTCGAAGTAAATCGGGTCGACCTCCTCGAGCCGGACGAAGCGACCGATCTCGATCGACCGGCTCGTGTCCCGCTGCTCGATCGCCTCGAGATCCGCGTCCTCGACCGTGACGAACTGGCCCTTCGCGACCTCCCACCCACGGACGAGCTCGTCCGACTCGACGTCGCGCTCGTGCACGGGGCACCAGCGCTTCTGCTTGATCGGGGAGCCGCACTCGCGGTGCAGCATCCGGAACGAGACGTCCGACTGGCGCGCAGCCGGCTTCGTCGCCGGGGCGAGCCCGACGGGGATGTTCACGAGTCCGAAGCTGACTGAGCCGTTCCAGGTTGTCCGCATGGGCACAGGTAATAGTACGTGGGACGAGGAGGATTCGCGCTTTCGCGGCCCGTTCCTCCCGGCTATGTTCTTTGCAGGTGGAGCGCGCGCGGACGATCGCGAACCTCTGGCGGGACGCGGTCGCCGCCGGGCACCGGGATCCCGCGTACCTGTACGAGGTCGACGGCGAATGGCGGGAGCTGACGCGCGCCGAGGCGGCCCGCGCGGTCGACGAGATCGCGAACGGCCTCCTCGAGCTCGGTGTGCAGAAGGGCGACGCGTTCGCGCTGCTCGGCCGGACGAGCCTCGAGTGGGCGCTCGTCGACTTCGCGCTCGGGCTGGTCGGCGCCGTCGGCGCGCCGATCTACGCCAACAGCTCGCCGCGCGACGCGCACTACGTGCTCGAGCACTCGGAGGCCGTGGGCGTGCTCGTCGAGGACGACGAGCAGCGCGCGAAGGTGGCGGGCTTCCGCGGCCACGTCGTCTCCTTCTCCGAGCTCGACGACCTGCGCGAGCGCGGGCGCGCCTACGCGGCGGAGCACCCAGGCGAGCTCGACGCGCGCGCCGACTCGATCGACGAGGACGACCTCTTCACGTTCATCTACACGTCGGGCACGACCGGCATGCCGAAGGCGTGCATGATCCGACACCGCAACTACTACGCGATGGTGCAGAAGGGCGACGAGATGGAAGACCGTCTCACGGAGCCCGGCGACGTGATGCTGCTGTACCTCCCGCTCGCGCACAACTACGGCCGACTGCTGCACCTGTCGGCGGCGTACATCGGTTTCACGATCGCGTTTCTGCCGGACCCGCTGCGTGCCGCGACGGAGCTGCCGCGCGTTCGGCCGACGCTGTTCCCGAGCGTGCCGCGCGTGTACGAGAAGATCCACACGGCGGTCGTCGCGCAGTTCGACGCCGAGACCGGCGCACGGAAGCGGATCATCGACTGGGCGATGCGCGTCGGCTACCGCGTGTCGCGCCTGCGGCAGGCGAAACAGCCCGTGCCGCCGCTCCTCGCGGCGCAGCACCGGCTCGCGGACCGCCTCGTGTACTCGAAGATCAAGGATCGCCTCGGCGGACGCCTGCGCGTCGCGAACGCCGGTGGCGCACCGCTCTCACGCGAGATCGCGGAGTTCTTCCACGCGATCGACATCCTCATCCTCGAGGGCTACGGACTGTCCGAGGTGACGACGGCGGCGACCGTGAACCGGTGGAACGACTTCAAGTTCGGGAGCGTCGGGAAGCCGCTGCCCGGTGTCGAGATCAGGATCGCGGAGGACGGCGAGATCCTGCTCCGCTCGAACACCGTGTTCGCCGGCTACTACCGCGACGAGGACGCGACCGCGCAGACGATCGACGACGAGGGCTTCGTCCACACGGGCGACGTGGGCCACGTCGACGACGACGGCTTCCTGTTCATCACCGATCGCAAGAAGGACATCATCGTGACGGCCGGCGGCAAGAACGTGGCGCCGCAGAACATCGAGAACGAGCTCAAGGCGCACAAGGTCGTCTCGCAGGTGCTCGTCGTCGGCGACCGCAAGCCGTACGTCGCCGCGCTCGTCACCGTCGACCCCGAGGTGACGAACGGGATGAGCGCCGACCAGATCGAGACCGAGGTGCAGGCGGCGGTCGACGCCGTCAACGCGGAGCGGTCGCGCTTCGAGCAGATCAAGCGCTTCACGATCCTGCCCCGCGAGTTCTCCCTCGAGGAGGACGAGGTCACGCCGACGCTCAAGCTGCGCCGCAAGGTGATCCTCGACCACTTCTCCCGCGAGCTCGCGGGGCTGTACGAGTCCTAGAGAATCCGGCGCGCGCCGACGTACATCGCCGAGTACCAGCTCTCGCTGAGGCTGGAGATCCG
>DATDNT010000024.1:0-49848 GCA_036518135.1 Gaiellaceae bacterium
GCGCGCGCGTGGCCGATCTCGTTCTGCGCGATCGAGGAGAACGCCACGTCCTCCTCGAGCGTCGGCGCGATCCCGGTCCACTCGGAGTCGCGCCAGCCGAGGATCAGCTCGTCGTCAGCCAGCTCGAGAAGGCGTTGTGCCCGCGCGCTCACGTGCGATCCGCAACCTTTCCTTGATCGAGTAGCCGTCGACGCGGCGGTACTTGAGGTCGAACTCGTCCGCCCACTCCGTCACCTGGTGGATCGCCTCCCGCGGTACGAGCCACAGCGCCTCGCTCTCGCCGCGGCGCCCGTACTGCTCGCGTGCCCACGCGTCGGCGAACGCGGAGTCCGGCGCGACGACCGAGCCCGCGTGCGTGAAGGGCTGCCCCTTCTTCTCCTGACGGAAGACCTCGAAGATCATGCTGCCGCGAGCACTGCGTCGCGCACCCACTTCTCCTGGTCGAGGAAGCGGCGGCGGAACGCGAGACGCTCCTGCGAGCGAGGGCCGTGGCCGGTGACGACGGAGCGCAGCTCCTCCCAGTCGGGCTCGGTGTACTCCCAGACGCCGTCGTCGCGGCGGTGCAGCTTCGGGTCGGGAACGGTGAGGCCGAGCTCGCGGATCTGCGGCACATAGCCCTCGAGGAACTGCTGGCGCGCCTCCTCGTTCCCCTGCGACTTGATGCGCCAGACCCACATCGGGTCGTCCTCGCGCGGGATCGGGTTGCCGTGGAACTGCATCAGCGGCCCCCACCAGCGGTCGAGCGCCTCCTGCACGAGCTCGCGCTGCGCGTCGGTGCCGGTGACCATCGCGAGGATCACGTCGCGCCCGTGCAGGATGTGGAACGACTCCTCCCAGCAGATCTTCTTCATGATCCGCGCGTACGGGGCGTACGAGCACTTGAGGAGCGCCTTCTGCGAGATGATCGCCGCCGCGTCGACGAGCCACGCGATCACGCCGACGTCGCCCCAGGTCTTCGTCGGGTAGTGGAAGACGTTGTGGAACTTCGCCTTGCCCGAGAGGAGGTCGGCGAACATCTGCTCGCGCGGCTTGCCGAGGTCCTCGGCGACGCGGTAGATGAGCTGCGCGTGGCCGACCTCGTCCTGCACCTTCGCCGTCAGCGCGAGCTTGCGCTGCAGCGTCGGCGCCTTGAGGATCCACTCGCGCTCCGGCAGGACGCCCATCAGCTCCGAGTTCGCGTGCATCTCGATGAACTTGACGAGCTTCTGCCGGTACTCGTCCGGCAGCCAGTCCGTCGCCTCGACCTGTCCGCCCTCCTGGACGTAGCCGAGAAACTCCTGCGTGCGCGCGTCCATCCGTCCTCCCTACCGATCGTTAGGCTGCGAATCATAGAGTGTCCGAACGCCGCCACGAGCTAACCCGGATCGCCGCCCGCCTGTTCGCCGAGCAGGGCTACGCGGGCACGTCGCTGGCGGACCTCGCGGACGCGCTCGGCGTGCAGAAGCCCTCGCTCTACCACCACATCGCCTCGAAGGAGGACCTGCTCTGGGAAGTGGCGTGGGAGGGCGCCGAGGCTTTCCACGCCGCGCTCGACGCGGTGCCCGCCGACGCGGCGGCGACCGACCGCATCCGGCTCGCGCTGCGCGCGCACCTCGCCGTCGTCGCGGGGCAGCTCGACGTTGCGACCGTCTTCGTCCGCGAGTGGCGCTATCTCGGCGGCGACCGGCGCGACCGCTTCGTCGCCGAACGGCGGCGCTACGAGGAGCGGATCCGCGATCTCTTCCGCGACGGCGTCGAGCGCAGCGAGCTCCGCACGGATCTCGACGTCGCGACCGCGGCGCTCCTCTTCCTGTCGGCCGCGAACTGGGCGTACACGTGGCTGCGGCCCGGAGCGCGGACGGACGAGCTCGCGGATCGCCTCTACGCGGCGCTGCTCGACGGAATGCGCGGCTACGCGACGCCCTGAAGCGGAAACGACGCACGTGTCGACCAGCGGCCGGTCGCCTCGTCCTCGACGAGGAGCGCGACCTCGGTCGCGCGTGCGGTGATCGGCAGCGGCACGTCCTGCACGGTGATGGTGAGGTGCGGAATCACCTCGTCGAACTGGCCGTCGTACGGCGGGTGCTCGGGCCAGCGCTCGACGAACGCCTCGGTGAGATCGACGAACGCCGCGCTCGGCGACGGGTGCAGCCATCGTGTCCCGGTCTCGAACTGCTCGATGCGGTCGAGCGTGAAGTCGAACGCGCGGAAGCGCGAAACGAGCTCGCGCACCGCCTGCTCGTCCGGCTCCTCGGCAAAGGGGAAGACGACGGTGATGTGCGCCGGGACGCCGTTCCCGAGGTCGTAGTACGGCGACGCCTCCGCGACGGGGACGACGAGGGCGGTGCGTGGCATGCTCGGCAGCGTGAAGCGTGCGCTCCTGATCGTCAACCCGTACTCGACCCACGTCACCGGCCGGCTCGTGACGGAGGTGCAGCGCGCGCTCGCCGAGTGCGTCGACGTCGTCGTCGAGTTCACGCGCCATCCCGGCCACGCGACGGAGCTCGCGGCGGCCGCAGCCGCCGACGACGTGGACGCGATCCTCGTCTTCTCCGGCGACGGGACGTACAACGAGGCGCTGAACGGCGCCGACGGCGCGCTGCCGTACGGCTTCCTGCCCGGCGGCGGGACGAGCGTGCTGCCGCGCGCGCTCGGGCTCCCGCGCGACCCGGTCCAGGCGGCCCGCGCGCTCGGTAGAGCGCTCGCGGAGGGACGCGAGCGGCGCATCTCCCTCGGCGCGGTGAACGGCCGCCGCTTCAGCTTCTCCGCCGGGCTCGGCTTCGACGGCGAGGCCGTGCGCCGCCTGAACGAGCTCGGCCGCGACCCCGGCGGCGCACGGCCCGGCGACGTCGCGTTCATACGGATGGTCCTCAAGATGCTCGCCGAGCGCCGCGGTCGGTGGGATACGGCGCTCGAGATCGAAGGCGTCGGCCGCGCCGCGTTCGTGCTCGTGGCGAACGGCGACCCGTACTCGTACGCGGGGTCGGTCCCGCTCCGCATCACGCCGGGCGCGCGCTTCGAGGACGGCCTCGCGTTCGCCGCGCCCGATCGTGTCCGCGCACGCGACGTTCCCCGTTTCGTAACAGCGCTCGTGCGGGGGTCGGGTTACGGTGACAACGTGCTCACCGGCTACGACCTCGACCGCATCGAAGTCCGCTGCGACCGCCCGTTGCCGCTGCAGTCCGACGGCGAGGACCTCGGCGACGTCGACCACGCCGTCTTCGAGGCGCGGCGCGATGCGGTCTCTGTTCTGGTGTAGCGCCGTCCTACTGCTCGCGGGCTGCGGCGGCGGCGCGAGGGAGGCGGACCCGTTCGCCTATCACGACGCCCCGATCGACATCCGCGACCGGACCGTGTACGGCACCAGCTCGTTCGCGACGATCTACTCGCTGGACTTCGCCGGCATCGGCAACACACGCGTACCCGCGTACCTCGTCGTGCCGAAGGCGCCGGGCCGCCACCCGGGCGTCCTGCTCCTGCACGGATCGGGCGGGTCGCGCGACGACCTGATCGGGCACGCGGGCGTGCTGTCGAAGCACGGCATCGTCGCGTTGACGATCACCTACCCGAACGCCGCCGCGACGTACAAGCCGCTCGTCGTCGACGCCCGGCGCGGGCTCGACCTGCTCGCGGGGTGGCCCGACGTCGACGCGAAGCGGCTCGGCGTCGTCGGCTTCTCGCTCGGCGGCCAGCTCGCGGCCGTCCTCGCGGCCGACGACCCGCGGCCGAAGGCCGTCGACGTGATCGGCGGCCGCGGCAACTCCGTCACGCTCTTCTGGATCCGCAAGGCGCACGCGAAGCTCTTCTTCCAGGCGGGGACGCGCGACCAGGTCGTCCCGCACGGCGAGCTGCAGGCGCTGATGCGGGCCGCGCCCGACCATCCGCGCATCCGCTGGTACCCCGTGCGCCACCTCCTCTCGAAGGGGATCGACGACGACATGGTGGCGTGGATGACCGCTCAGCTCGGCTAGCGTTCCGCCCGCAATGGCGACCGCTCATCCCGAGCTCGCACCCGGCCTCACCGACGCCGACCTCCTCGAGCTCTACCGGCGCATGGTGCTCCTTCGCACCTACGACGAGCGCTCCGTCGTGTACCACCGGCAGGGACGCATCGGCACCTACGCGATCTTCTGGAACCACGAGGCGATCCAGGCCGGCGCGACGTTCGCTCTCGGCGACGACGACTGGATCTTCCCGAGCTACCGCGAATCGGCGATCGGCCTCGTGCGCGGGATGCCCGCCGAGACGATCCTCCAGTGGTGGCGCGGGCAACCGTCCGGGTGGTGGAACCCGGCGGACTGGAACGTCGCGTCGATCGCCGTTCCGATCGCGAGTCACCTCCCGCACGCGACGGGGCTCGCGTGGGGGAAGAAGCTGAAGGGCGAGGACGCGGTCGCGATGGCGTTTTTCGGCGACGGCGCGACGAGTGAGGGCGAGTTCCACGAGGGCGTGAACTTCGCCGCCGTGCTGGGGGCGCCGGTCGTGTTCGTCTGCAACAACAACCAGTGGGCGATCTCGACGCCGCTCTCCGCGCAGACGCGCGCGCAGTCGCTCGCCGACAAGGCGTCGGGGTACGGCATCCCCGGCGTGACCGTCGACGGGCTCGACGTCCTCGCCGTGCACGCCGCCGCGCACGAGGCGGTCGAGCGCGCGCGGTCCGGCGGCGGGCCGACGCTGATCGAATGCGTCCACTACCGTGCCGCGCCGCACGCGACCGCGGACGATCCGCGCGCATACATCGACCTCGAGCGCGTCGAGCAGGAGCGGGCGAACGAGTGCGTCGGCCGCTTCGAGCGGCTGCTGAAGGACGCAGGCGTGCTGACGGACGAGCTCGCCGCCGAGGTCAAGCAGGCGTGCGAGGACGTGATGCGCGCGGGAATCGCCGCCGCCGAGTCGGAGCCGCCCGCCGATCCCGAGCTGCTGTTCACGCACGCGTACGTCGATCCGCCCGGAAACATGCGCCATGGCTGAGCTCACGCTGGTCGAGGCGGTCAACGACGCGCTGCACACGGAGCTCGCGCGCGACGACGACGTGATGGTGCTCGGCGAGGACGTCGGCCGCGCCGGCGGCGTCTTCCGCGCGACGGCGGGGCTGCGCGACCGGTTCGGCGAGAACCGCTGCGTCGACACGCCGCTCGCCGAAGCGGGGATCCTCGGCAGCGCCGTCGGCCTCTGCATGGCGGGTTGGCGCCCCGTCGTCGAGATGCAGTACGACGCCTTCTCGTACCCGTCGCTCAACCAGCTGATCACGCACGTCGGCCGCTATCGCTGGCGTACGGGCGGGCGCATGGAGTTTCCGATCACGATCCGGATGCCCTACGGCGGCGGCGTCCGCGCGCCGGAGCTGCACGACGACTCGCCCGAGACGTACTACGTGCACACGCCGGGCATCAAGGTGGCGATCCCGTCGACTCCAGCCGACGCGAAGGGGCTTCTCGCCGCCGCGATCCGCGACCCGGACCCGGTCGTCGTGTTCGAGCCGAAGCTCGTCTACCGCACGGCGCGCGGCGAGGTGCCGGAGGGCGAGCACGTCGTCCCGCTCGGCCAGGCGCGGATCGCCCGCGCAGGGACCGACGTGACGCTGCTCTGTTACGGCGCGATGGTGCCCGTGTGCGAGGCCGCGGCGGACGCGCTCGACGTGTCGTGCGAGATCGTCGATCTGCGCTCGCTGCGCCCGCTCGACGAGGAGACGATCCTCACGTCCGTCGCGAAGACGGGGCGGGTCGTGATCGTGCACGAGGCGCCGCGCACCGTCGGCTTCGGCGCCGAGCTCGCGGCGCTCATCGCCGAGAAGGCGATCTTCGATCTGCAGGGGCCGGTCCTCCGCGTCACAGGGTTCGACGTTCCGTATCCCTACTGGTCGATCGAGGACGCGTACATGCCGTCGGCCGAGCGCGTGGCGTCCGCCGTGCGCTCCCTGTTCTGACGGAGCGCCTGCGACTCTGGCTCGAGCGCGACCGGCGCGGCGCGGGCTACCACCTGCGCGATGCCGCGACGAACGACATCGTCACGTGGGAGGACCCCCGCCTACGCGTCGTTGCCGTCGCGGGCGTGTCGTTCCGCGCCGAGGCCGTCGCCGACGCATCGTTCGACCCCGGGGCGCGCCTTGCGCTCGTGCGTGAGCCCGACAACGAGCACGATCCGAACGCGATCGGCATTTGGAACGAACAGCGGACACTGCAGGCCGGGTACGTGCCGCGTGAGGTCGCACCGGAGCTTCGAGGCGACGAGCTATCGGTGTCGCTGTGGCGCGCGGGCGCCGAGGGGCTGCGCGTGCTGATCGTGCCCGCAGGCTCCTGGGTCGGGCGACCCCGCAGGTAGCCTCCCGCTCCGTGGCGTACGAGTTCAAGCTGCCCGACCTCGGCGAGGGCCTCACGGAGGGCGAGATCGCGCGCTGGCTCGTCGCCGAGGGCGACGACGTGCAGGAGGACCAGCCGCTCGTCGAGATCGCCACCGACAAGACGACCGTCGAGATCCCGTCGCCTGCCGCGGGCGTCGTGGCGAAGATCCACGTGGCCGAGGGCGAGGTCGTTCCTGTCGGGACCGTTCTCGTCGTGATCGGCGGAGACGGGGCCGCCCCGGTCGCGTCCGGTAAACGTGAATCCGTACCTGTACAGGGCCGGGACAATGGCCCGCCCGCACCTGTCGGAAGAGTCCAAGCGACACCGCTCGTGCGCCGGATCGCGCAGGAGCTCGGCGTCGACCTGGCTGCCGTCACCGCGACGGGGCCGGGTGGCCGCATCACCGAGGAGGACGTCCGCGCTGCCGCCGGCGCCGGCGCGCCCGCGGAAGGACGCCGCGAGAAGGTTCGTGGCGTCCGGCGGCAGATAGTCGAGCACCTGACGCGTGCGCACCACGAAGTGCCCGCGGTCACCTATGTCGAGGAGTGCGACTTCACGGACGTCGACCTCAAGCTGCTGCTCCCGACGGTGCTGCGCGCGACGGCCGGCGCGCTGAAGGAGTTCCCGGAGCTGAACGCGCGGCTCGAGGGCGACGAGATCGTCTACCTCGATCGCTACGACCTCGGGATCGCGGTGCAGACGGACGCAGGGCTCGTCGTCCCCGTCGTGCGCGACTGCGACAGCCGCAACGTCGACGAGCTGCGCGCCGACGTCGACGCACTCGCCGAGAAGGCGCGGGCGGGCACACTCGCACCGGAGGAGCTCCGCGGCGGTACGTTCACCGTCACGAGCGCGGGGAAGCTCGCCGGGCTGTTCGTGACGCCGCTCGTGAACCATCCCGAGGTCGGCATCCTCGGCGTCCACCGCATCGGCCCGCGGCCGGTCGTTCGCGACGGCGAGGTCGTCGTGCGGCAGATGGGCAACCTCAGCCTGACGTTCGACCACCGCGTGGTCGACGGCGCACGCGCCGCGCAGTTCACGCTGCGCGTGATCGAGACGCTCGCGTCCTAGGCCGCGACGCCGAGGTGCTCTTCGAGCATCCGCTCGATCTTCGGCGCGCTCGCACGCCCGTCGAGCCGCGCGACCGCCTTGCGGTCGACGACGAGCACGAGCGTCGGCACGCTCTCGACGCGGAGCTTCTCGACGAGATCCGCACGCTGGTCGACGTCGACCTGGATCACGCGCAGCCGGTCGCGTTCCTTGCGCGCGATGTGCGCGACGAGGCTCTCCATGCGCCGTGCCGGGCCTGACCGCTGCGACGTGAAGAACACGAGCAGGGGACGTTGGTCGCCGTTCATCGAGTGTCTCCCAACGAATCGAGTGACGGGGGTGTCGAAGTACTGCCCAGGTTTCGGACATCTGTAACCTCGACGGCCGTGGGGGACTGGTACTCGATCGGCATCCTCGTCGGCCTCGGCGCCGCGATCGGCGTGGCGTCGACGGCCGCGCTGCTGCGTGTGGCCGCCGGGCTCGTCCTTTCTGTCTTCGTCGCGATCGTGATCGGCTTCGCGTTCGGCCAGTGGGACGAGGCCGCCGGCGGGTTCGTCGGCGCGCTGTGCGGCTCGCTCGGCATCGCGCCGGTCGTCACCGGCACCCTCCGCCGCGGCGGCACGCGCGGCGGCACCGCGACGCTTCTCGCCGGCGCGTCGCTCGTCGGCGCGGCGCTCGCGTTCGTGCCCGTCGTCGGCTACCTCGAGGCTGCGGCCGTCCCGCTCCTCGGGTTGCGCCTGCGGCGCCGAGCGCCGGACCGGCACGCTGGTCTGCGCACCCTTGCCAAGTAGCCCGAAGAAAGTCGTTCTGATCGTGATCGACGGCCTGACGCCGGCGATGTTCGAGGAGGCGGAGACACCCGCACTCTCGTTCCTCAAGGAGCACGGCGAGTATCGCCGCGCCGCGTCGACGTTCCCGTCGCTCACGCCCGTGTGCCTCAGCTCGATCGCGACCGGCTCGCACCCGAACGGCCACCACATCCCGCACCTCGTCTGGTGGAACCGCGACGAGGAGCGCATCGTCGAATACGGGTCGTCGTTCGGCGCGATCCGCGCCGCCGGCCTCGCGCGCAGTCTGCGCGACACGATCGTCGACCTGAACGCGAAGCACCTGTCGCGCGACGTGTCGACGGTGTACGAGGAGCTCGAGGACGCGGGGCTGACGACGGCCGCGATCAATATCACGTGCTACCGCGGACGTAACCGGCACCTGCCGACGATCCCCGGCGCCCCCGCCGTGAACGGCCCGAAGCGCTTCTTCTTCTACTCGCTCTACTCGAGCGATCGCACAGGCGCGCCGATCGCCGTGCGCAACCGCGCGCTCGGGTCGATCGACGCGTACGCCGCCTGGGTCGGGCGTTGGCTCGTCACGCGCGACGGCTTCGACCTGCTCGTCCACTACCTCCCGGACTACGACTTCGCGTCGCACGCGTCGGGGCCCGACAGCGCGCACGAGGCGCTCGAGCGAAGCGACGACGCGATCGTCGCGCTGATGGACGCGGCCGGCGGCCCGGACGCATTCCTCGACCGTTACGCCGTCATCGTCTGCTCCGACCACGGGCAGTCGCACGTCGACCACGTCGCACGGCTCGACGTCGGCGGCGACCTCGTGACCGCGTCGAACCGCGCGGCGATGGTCTACACCGACGAGCCGCGGCGGACCGCGCAACGCCTCGATGACGAGCCGTCGGCCGGCATCGTCCTCTTCTCCGAGGACGGCCGCGTGGTCGCGCGGCGCGACGGCGACGAGGACGACACGTTGCTCGACGAAGTGCCCGACGGCCGTGCCCGCGCGGCCGCCGCGCTCGCCAACCCGAACGCGGGCGAGGTGCTCGTGTCGGCTGCGCCGGGCTGGGAGTTCCTCGACCTCGCCGGCCGCCATCACCTCGGAGGCGGCAGCCACGGGTCGCTCGAGACGAGCGACTCCGAGGTGCCGATGCTCTCCGTCGGCCTCGGCGAGCCACCCGCGTCGATCACCGGGATCAAGGCCGCGATCGGCAGGCACTTCGCCGTTTCCGCACCGCGGCCGACGGAGATCACCGCCGCGCCATGAGGGGTCGCTCGGCAGCCGATCTGCTCACGCTTCCCGTCCGTCTGCACGGGATCCAGCTCGGCCGCCCGATCGAGGCGCTCGTCGATGCGACCGCCGACCGCCTCGTCGGGTTCGAGATCCTGTGCGGCGACGACGCCGAGCGCTTCCTGCCGTTCGCGGTCGTCGAGGTGCGTCCGGACGAGATCGCGCTCGAGTCGGCGCTGACGCTGATCGACGAGCGCGACCTCGGCTACTACCGCACGCGCTCGCGCAAGCTCTCGGACCTCGGGTACGCCGACCCGTGGGTCGACGACGACGGCCAGATCCACGAAGCCCGCAGCGCCGCGTAGTACCCTCGCCGCGTGTCTGCTCTCGGCGCCCGGGCCGTAGCGGCGCTCCGCCAGCCGCACAACTGGATCCAGCTGTTCAAGTTCGGCGTCGTCGGCGCGTCGGGGTTCGTCATCAACCTGGCGATCTTCCAGGCGGCGCTGGGGCTCGGCGCCCACACCGCGGCCGCGATCTCGTTCGTCGTGTCGGCCGCGAGCAACTACTGGTGGAACCGCCACTGGACGTTCCGCGACCAGCGCGGGCACTTCGGCACGCAGGGAATGCGGTTCTACGTCGTGTCGGTCGCGGCGTTCGGCGTCAACCAGTTCTGGCTGCTCGTCTTCCACGACCTGCTGCACTGGGGCGCGACGATCTCGCAGGCGATCGCGATCGTGCTCGTCACGCCGCTGAACTTCCTCGGGAACAAGCTCTGGTCGTTCCGCCGCTGAGGGTCGCCGCCGCCGCGCTCGTCGCCGCGCTCGCGCTCGTGCCGGCGGCGCGCGCGGGAACGACGGTCACGAACCCGCTGACCACGACGACGACCACGCTCGCGCAGTCGAAGGCGGCGCTCGGGAAGGACGAGGTGATCGCGCGCTTCCTCGCGTACCCGAAGGTGCACGACTGGCTCGCGCGGTACCCGCCGCATCCGACGACGGACGCAACGTTCACGCAGGGACTCTGGACCGTGAACGTCTGGTCCGGGCGCGCCGGCGAGATCGCGACCGGCACCGTCGACGACACGACCGGCGCCGTGACCGAAGCCTGGACCGGCCCGCAGGTCGCGTGGCGCATGGCGCGCGGCTACAAGGGCGCGTTCGGCGGCGACAAGATCAACAGCCCGCCGCTGTGGCTCGCGTTCTGCGCGATCTTCCTGCTCGGCCTCGTCGACTGGCGGCGGCTCGCGTCGATCCGGAATGTCGACCTGCTGGCGCTCGTCTCGCTCACCGTGTCGCTGTGGTTCTTCAATCACGGCAACGTGTTCTGGGCGATGGGGGCCGCATACCCGCCGCTCGCCTGGCTGCTCGTCCGCTGCGTGTGGATCGCGCGCGACGACCGGCCTGCCCGCGGCTCGACCGTCTGGCCCGTGTGGGTGCTCGCGGCCGCGACGGTGTTCCTCGCCGGCTTCCGCGTCGGGCTCAACTGGCGCGCATCGAACGTCATCGACGTCGGCTACTCGGGCGTGATCGGGGCCGACCGGATCGTCCACGGCCAGAGCCCGTACGGCCACTTCCCGGTCGAGGACAACCGCCCGAAGTGCGGGCCTGCCGACTCGAGCGGGGAGGTCCGCGACCGCGTGCAGACGAACGGGATCTGCGAGACGTCGAACCCCCTCGGCGACACCTACGGCCCCGTCTCGTACCTCGCGTACATCCCCGGCTACCTGATCTTCGGTTGGAGCCACAAGTGGGACTTCCTGCCGTCGGTGCACTTCACCTCGATCCTGTTCGACCTGCTCGCGCTGCTCGGGCTCGCGTTCGTCGGCCGCCGCCTCGGCGGGCCGCGAGTCGGCGCCGCCGCGGCGTTCGCGTGGGCGGCGTGGCCGTTCACGCAGTACGCGTCGAGCTCGAACACGAACGACTCGATCGCGCCGGCGCTCCTCGTTTGGGGGTTCGCGCTGCTGACGAGCGACGTCGCGCGCGGCGCGTTCGTCGCGCTCTCCGGGTGGACCAAGTTCGCGTCGCTGCTCGTGCTGCCGCTGTGGGCCGGGTACCCGGAGGCGCGCCGGCCTCGACCGACCGCGCTCGCGCTCGGGGGGTTCGTCGCAGCGACCGCCACCGTCTTCTTCGTGCTGCTGCTCGAGCCGTCGCCGCTGCATGCCCTGCACGTCTTCTTCGACCGGACGGTGAAGTGGCAGATCGGCCGCGACTCGCCGTTCTCGCTCTGGGACTGGGGCCAGTACCACGCGAAGGGAATCCCCGACCTGCAGCTCGTGCAGCGCGCGTTGCAGGTCGTGCTCGTTGCGGGGTCGCTGTCCCTCTTCTGGTTCCCGCGTTACCGCTCGCCGCTCCGGATGGCCGCACTCACCGCCGCCGTGCTCATCGGCTTTGAATGCGTCCTCACGCACTGGTACTACCCGTACTTGCCGTGGTTCTTTCCCTTCGTCGTGCTGGCGCTGATAGCGCCGTTGCCCTCGCTGCCGCCGGTCTCTTCCTCGCCTGCTGGGGACTCGTCCACCAGTGGTTCTGGTCTCGAGGACAGCTCGTCGACTGGCCGACCTACCGCGACTACGGCGTAGCGATCTGGCACGACGGCCGCGTGCCGTACCGCGACTTCCGCGTCGAGTATCCGCCGGGCGCTCTGCCGGTGTTCGTCGCCGCCGCGCCGTTCGCCGACTACGCGACCGCGTTCGCGTGGCTGATGTGCATGTGCGGGGTCGCGCTCGTCGCGACGCTCGCGTTCGTCCGGCACGAGGCGGCGTGGTTCGCGGCGCTGTCGCCGGTGCTCGCCGGCTCGCTCATCCTGTCGCGGTTCGACCTGTGGCCGGCGCTGCTCGCCGTCCTCGCGCTCGCCTTGCTCCTCGCGGAGCGTCACCGCCTCGGGTGGGCGCTGCTCGGTGCGGCCGTCGCTGCGAAGCTGTGGCCGCTCGTGCTCGTGCCGCTCGCGCTCGTGTGGTCGGTGCGGCGCGGCCGCGGGTGGAGCGCGCTCGCGGGACTCGTCGTCGTGGCCGTCGCCTTCGTGCCGTTCGTGCTCGTCTCGCCCGGCGGCATGTGGCAGAGCCTCGAGGGGCAGGCGTCACGGCCCCTGCAGGTGGAGAGCCTCGGCGCGGCGCTCTTCACGACGTTCGGCCATCCGCGCATCGTCACGACGCACGGCTCGCAGAACGTCGCAGGGCACGGCGCCGTCGCTGCGCTCATGTCGCTGGCGCAGGCCGCCGCGCTCGTCGCGGTGTGGCTCGCTTTCGCGCGCGGCGAGGCGACGAGCGAGCGCTTCGTGCGATACGCAGCCGCTGCGGTCTGCGCGTTCGTCGCGTTCGGCAAGGTGCTCTCCCCGCAATACGTACTGTGGCTGATCCCGCTCGTTCCGCTCGTCCGCGGCGCCCGCGGCGTCGCTGCCGCGGCACTCCTCGCGGCAGCGTGCGTACTCACGCAGGTGTGGTTCCCGCTTCGCTACTGGCAGTACGTGAACGGCTTCCAGCTCGCGTGGGTCGTACTTCTCCGCGACCTGGTGTTCGTCGCGCTGCTCGCGGTGCTTGCGCTCCCACGAGACTTGCAGCACAGTCCGTGAGTCACCGACCGGGGAGGGATCGATTGGCTAGGACGCCGTTGCTGCGTGCGCTTCAGGCTCTGGCGAGGGACCATCGCGAGGCGGACGCGCTCGGAATCGAGGTCGAGGAGCTCCGCGAGTCGCGGATCTCGCGCCGCGAGTTCGTCAAGCGGACCGGCGCCGCGGGTGCGGCCGCGGCGATTGCAGGGCCGTTCGCGCTCGCGCGGCCCGCGACCGCGAAGGGCGGCACGTCGTCGCGCATCGCGATCGTCGGCGGCGGCATCGCCGGCCTGAACGCGGCGCTCACGCTGCAGGACAAGGGCGTCGTCGCAGACGTCTACGAGTCGTCGACGCGCGTCGGCGGACGCATGCACTCCGACTGGCAGGAGTTCGGCACGAGCTTCTGGGCGAACGGGCAGCAGGCCGAGCTTTGCGGCGAGCTGATCGACACGAACCACAAGACGATCCTCCAGCTCGCGCAGCGCTTCGGGCTCGCCGTCAAGGATCTGCTGCAGGCACAGCCGAACGGCACCGAGGACACGTACTGGATCTTCGGCGCCGACTACCCCTACAGCCAGGCGAGCAACGACTTCAAGCCGGTGCACAACACCCTGCAGGGCCAGGTGCAGGCGACGAGCTATCCCACGCTCTACAACAGCTTCACGTCGGCGGGCCAGTTCTTCGACAGCATGACGCTGTACGACTGGATCACGAAGTACGTGCCGGGCGGCCACGGATCGCAGCTGGGCGCGCTGTTGAACGCGGCCTACAACGAGGAATACGGTGCCGAGACCACCGACCAGTCGGCGCTCAACCTCATCTATCTGCTCGGGTACAAGTCGGGGCCCGGCACGTGGTCGATCTACGGCGCGTCCGACGAGCGCTACCACATCGTCGGCGGCAACTCGAACCTGCCCGTCGCGATCGCGCAGTCGCTGCAGCGGCCGGTCAACTACGGCTATCGCATGTCCGCGATCGCGCTTGCGAGCGACGGCTCGATCAACGTGTCGTTCGACAACGGCAAGACGATCAACGCGGACCACGTGATCCTGTGCATGAGCTTCCCGGTGCTGCGGACGCTCAACTACAAGAAGGCCGGCTTCGACCCGCTGAAGCAGACGGCGATCACGCAGCTCGGCGCCGGCGCGAACGCGAAGCTGATGCTGCAGTTCCAGTCGCGGCTCTGGAACTCGTACGGGAGCACGGGTTCGATGTACTCGGACCTGTCGTTCCAGAGCGGCTGGGAGGTGTCGCGGGCGCAGGCGGGCGCGACGGGGATCCTCGTCGAGTATCCGGGCGCGAACACGTCGCGGTCGCTCGGCCAGTCGACGCCGTACTCGACGAACGCGACGAACGCCAACGTCACGAAGTACGCACAGCAGTTCCTCGCGCAGATCGAGCCGATCTTCCCGGGGATCACGAAGCAGTGGAACGGGAAGGCGATGCTGTCGACGCCCGTGACCGACCCGAACTTCAACTGCTCGTACTCGTACTGGAAGCCGGGGCAGTACGTCGGCTTCTCGGGCTACGAGAAGATGCGGCAGGGGAACATCCACTTCGCCGGCGAGCACTGCTCGCAGGATTTCCAGGGGTTCATGGAAGGCGGTGCGCAGGAAGGTGCGCGTGCCGCGAACGAGATCCTCGCCGACCTGAAGAAGCTGTAGCTACTCGACCTCGACGCGGACGGCGGTGCACTCGCTTGCGCGGCCGTCCGCGTCGCAGACGACGAGCGCGCCTTCGATGCGGACGTCGCCGCTCGCCGGCTCGAGCCGCGTCGGCATGCCCGTGACGAAGCGCTTGATCGCGTTGCGCTCGTCGCTCCCGATCACGGAGTCGTGCGGACCGGTCATCCCGGCGTCCGTGATCGCGGCGGTGCCGCCGGCGAGCACGCGTGCGTCGTTCGTCTGCACGTGCGTGTGTGTCCCGAGGACCGCGGTCACGCGTCCGTCGAGGTAGCGCGCGAGCGCGACCTTCTCGCTCGTCGCCTCGGCGTGGAAGTCGACGACCACGACGGGCGTCTGGGCACGCGCCTCGTCCACGAGCCGGTCGGCCGCGATGAACGGCGACTCGAAGGGATCCAGCGAGAAGACGCCGAGCAGGTTGATGACGGCGACGCCGCCGTGCACTGCCAGCCCTTGTCCCGGCGTCCGCGGCGACAAGTTCGCGGGGCGCAGCACGCGGTCCGTGCCGGAGAGGTACGGCGCGAAGTCCTGCTGCCCCCATGTCCAGTTGCCGAGCGTGACGACGTCGGCGCCGCTCGCGAGCAGCTTCTCCGCGAGCTTCGCCGTGATGCCGCGGCCGGCCGCGGCGTTCTCGCCGTTCACGATGCAGAAGTCCACGTCGAGCTCCTCGCGCAGCGACGGGAGGCGCAGCTCGACCGCGCGCCGGCCGGGCGCGCCGAAGACGTCGGCGACGAACAGGATGCGGATGATGCGTCCTTCCTAGTCGAGGCCGATCGTCGCCGACGGATGCACCTCGACGACGACGTGGTTCCCCGAGTCGTTCGTGTAGCGCGCGAGCGCCTGATGCTCGCCGCGCGAGAAGTCGACGACGGAGCCGATGCGCGTGCCCGCGGCCGAGAGCGTCGACCCGACGACGAGCGCGGGGTCGACCTTGACGTGCGAGACGGAGACGACGAGCGACGGCGCGGTCGCGGGCGCGATGTCGATCCGCGACCCGTACAGGCGGCCGTCGATCACGACGTCGTCGATCGCGAGCACCGTTCCGTCGACCGGCGAGTAGACGTCCGTGCCCGCCGGCGCGCCGACGTTCAGCGCCGACGTCCCCGGTCCCTGTCCGCCGGGCAGCTGGTACCAGTGCGGCGTCCCGCTCGAGCCGCCGAAGATCGCGTGGACGAGCCGCTTCAGCGCGCCCTGATTCGCCTGCGTCCCGAGCGGCGACAGCGCGACCGCGCCCTCGGTGCCGCCCTGGTAGCCGATCGCCGTCACACGCGACTGGCTGATCGGGAGCTGCAGGTGGAGGTTGCCGACGCGCGCCACGATCTCGGGCGTGGGCGGCCCGGCGGGCAGCAGCCGCGTCGCGCTCGCGGGCACCGGCGCCTGCAGCGGCTTCGCGCCGCCGCCGAACGCCGACAGCAGCACGACCACCAGCGCGACGGCGGCGAGGACGACGAGGACGGCGAGGCGGCGCAGGCGCCGCTCACGCTCCAGGTGCCGGCGGTGCGTGCGGGCACGCCGGTTTCCCACCGGAGGCGACATGGCGGGCACCGTAGCGAACGAAAACCCAGGGTTCAACCGGGAAACCGCGCGCGGCCAAGCCCATTCGACCCCGATAGCATCGCCGTCGTGAGCATCCGCGTCCCACGCTGGGTGCAGCTCGTCGGGCTGCCGCTGCTGGCCGTGCTGGCGTGGATCCTGCTCACGAAGACGATTCACGTCGTCTTCGTCTTCGTGCTCGCGGCGCTGCTCGCGCTGCTTCTGGACCCGATCACGCGGGCGCTCCAGCGGGTGCGGCTCCCCCGCGGCGTCTCGGTCGCGCTCGTGTACCTGGCGTTCGCGGCGGCGCTGGCGCTCGTCATCTTCGCGGTGGCCACGGCGGTCGTCACGCAGACGAAAACCGCGGCGAACAGGTTCAACGACTACTTCACGCATCCTCATGCGGGCAGCGGACGGACCTCGGCGTACCTCGATGTCAACCGGTTCCAGCACTGGCTGGATACGCACCACCTGAAGTCGATCAAGGTCGAGAGGCGCGGCCACAAGCTCGTCCGCCAGATCCAGCAGCGCGACGTCGGCAAGTACACGCACAAGATCGTCACGTTCGTCGAGGGCGCTGCGATCTCGATCGGCACGACCGCGTTCGAGGCCGTGCTGCTGATCGTCGTGTCGATCTACATGCTGCTCGACCTGCAGCGGTTCGGGCGCATGATCGACCGGCGGTTCCCACCGCGACCGGGGGAGCTGCCGCTGATCCGCTCGATGGAGCACGCGCTCGCGTCGTACGTGCGCGGGCAGCTCGCGCTCAGCGCGATCATCGGCTCGAGCGCCGGCATCGGGCTGTGGATTCTCGCGGCGATCGGGCTCCTGCCGCACGCGCAGCAGTACGCGCTGCTGTTCGGTGCCTGGGTCGCGGTGACGGAGATCATCCCGTACCTCGGTCCGTGGCTGGGCGCAGTCCCGCCGTTCGTGTACGCGCTCGTGGTGCATCCGATCTCGGCGCTGTGGGTCGCGCTCCTCTTCCTCGGGATCCACCAGATCGAAGGTCACGTGGTCGTCCCGAACGTGATGGGGAGCGCGCTGCGCCTGCACCCGCTCGCGGTGATCTTCGGCCTGGGCGCCGGGACCGAGCTCTACGGGCTGCCCGGCGCGCTGACCGCGCTGCCGCTGCTCGCGGTCGGGCGCGCGGTGTGGGAGTTCTTCGCCGACCGGCTCACGCTCGAGCCGTGGGAGGAGGCGGCGCCGCCGGTCGAGGTCGAGCTGGTCGAGCGCAGGTGACCCTGCTCGCGGCGCGCGGCGTCGCGCGCACGTTCGGCGCGCGCACGGCGCTGCACCCGACGGACGTCGCGCTCGGAGAAGGCGAGGTCGTGGCGCTCGTCGGGCCGAACGGCGCCGGGAAGTCGACGCTCCTCTCGATCCTCGCCGGCGCGCTCGAGCCGACCGAGGGAAGTGTCGAGCGGCCGGAGCGGGTCGGCTGGGTCCCGCAGCGGCCGGCGCACTACGGGCGGCTGACTGCGCGCGAGAACCTGCGTCTCTTCGCCGCGCTCGAGCGCGTGCCGCCGTCCCGCGCCGACGAGCTGGCCGGCGAGTTCGACCTGCCGGAAGGGACGCGCGCTGCGCGGCTGTCGGTCGGGAACCGGCAGCGGCTGGACGTCGCGCTCGCGCTCCTCGCACGTCCGCACGTGCTGCTCCTCGACGAGCCGACGGCGTCGCTCGACCCGGCCCAGCGGGCGCGTGTGTGGGCGATTGCGCGGGGCGTCGCAGACGCGGGCGGCGCCGTGATGGTTGCGACGCACCACTGGGAGGAGCTCGCGGGCAAGGCGGACCGCACGCTCGAGCTCGTCGACGGAAGGCTCGCGTGAAGGCCGTGTGGCTGATGCTGGTGAAGGACGTGCGCACGCTGCTGCGCACGCCGGCGCTCCTCGCCGTGCTGCTCGCGTACCCGATCGTGATCGCCGCGCTCCTCGGGCTCGTCGCGGGCTACGCGAGCTCCAAGCCGCGCGTCGCGTTCGTCGACGAGGACGGTCTGCCCGCGAAGCTCGTCGTCGGCGCGCACACGTTCGACGTGCAGAAGACGATCGACGAGGTCGCACGCAACGTCCGCCTCGTGCGGCTGTCGCCCGACGACGCGCAGCGACAGCTCGCCGACGGCAAGGTCGTCGCCGTCGTCACCGTCCCGCCCGGATTCGTGGCGACGCTGCAGCAGATGGTGCAGAGCCCGACGCTGCAGCTCGCGGTGACGCGCGGCGGCACCGGGCCGCGCGTGCGCCAGCAGGTGCAGGCGCTCGTCTACTCGCTGAACCGGAAGCTCCAGCGCGCGTACATCGAGGCGAACCTGCAGTACGTGCAGCTGCTCCTGCACGGCGGCGACGGCAGCTTCCTCGGGCAGACCTTCGACGTCCTCGGCCTCGACGGGACCGAGCGCGAGCTCGCGGTGCTCCCGCAGAACGAGCGCGTGAAGCGCATCGAGCGCTTCGTGCACGACGCGCGCCTCGCGCTCGCCGAGACCGACGACGCGCTTCGCGCGACGGCTGCGCCGATCCGGCTCGTCGAGGTCCGCGCCCACGGCCGCTCGGCGTCCTTGTCCGCGCAGGTGCAGAGCTACGCGCTCGGCCTCACGCTGAGCTTCCTCGCGCTCGTCCTCGCCGCGGGCGCGCTCGCCGCCGAGCGCGACGAGAACGTGCTCGGCCGGCTCGCGCGCGGCCTCGTGTCGCCGGGCCGCCTCGTCGCGTCGAAGGTCGCGCTCGCCGCCGTCGTCGGCACCGTCCTCGGCCTCGGGGTCGCGCTCGCGTTCGCCGTCGTGATCGCTGCCAGCCACGCCGCGGGCGGCGAGCCGTGGTCGCGGTTGCCGCTCCTCGTCGGCGGGCTCGCGCTGACGGGGGCGGCGCTCGGCGCCCTCGGCGCCCTGATCGGCGCGCTCGCGCGGGAGGCCCGGACGGCGTCGCTCGTCGCCGTCCTCGTCGTGCTGCCGGTCGTGTTCCTGGGCCTGATCCCGGCGGAGGTCTTCGCCGCCGCAGGCTGGGTCTCCGACGCGCTTCCGTTCGCGCACGGCGTGCGGCTCTTCTCGGCCACGCTCTACGACGTCCACCCGTGGGGGACGGTCGGCCGCGAGGCCGCGTGGCTCGCCGCCCTCGGCCTCCTCTTTTCGCTGGCCGCCCGCGCCGCTGTGCGACCATTGAAGCCGTGACCTACCCGACGACGCGCCTCCGCCGCCTGCGCCGGACGCCCGCCCTGCGCGAGCTCGTCCGCGAGTCGGCGCTCTCGCTCGACGACCTCGTGATGCCGCTCTTCGTCGCGCCCGAGGCGCTCCCGAACGAGCGGCTCCCGGGCCTTGCGCGCCACACGGTCGACGGCCTCGTGCGCGAGGTGCAGGAGCTCGTGCGCGCGGGGATCAGGTCCGCGATCCTCTTCGGCATCCCCGAGCGGAAGGACAACGAGGGCTCGGGCGCCTGGATCGAGGACGGCATCGTCCAGCAGGCGCTCCGCGCGCTGCGGCCGCGGTTCCCGGAGCTGCTCCTCCTCACCGACGTCTGCCTCTGCGAGTACACCTCGCACGGCCATTGCGGCGTGATCGGGCACGACGGCCACGTCGACAACGACGCGTCCGTCGACCTGCTCGTGCGCACCGCCGTCTCGCACGTCGAGGCCGGCGCCGACGTCGTCTGCCCGAGCGACATGATGGACGGCCGCATCGGCGCCGTCCGCGAGGCGCTGCCCGAAACGCCGATCGTCGCCTACTCCGCGAAGTACGCGTCCGCGTTCTACGGGCCGTTCCGCGAGGTCGCCGACTCGTCGCCGTCGTTCGGCGACCGCCGCGGCTACCAGATGGACCCCGGCAACGTGCGCGAGGCGCTGCGCGAGTGCGAGCTCGACGTCGCGGAGGGCGCGGACGTGCTGATGGTGAAGCCGGCGCTGCCGTATCTCGACGTGCTGCGTGCGGTGCGGGAGCGCTTCGACCTGCCGCTCGCCGCGTACAACGTCTCGGGCGAGTACGCGATGCTGAAGGCGGCGGCCGCGGCCGGCCATCTCGACGAGCGGGCAGTCGCGCTGGAGTCCCTGCTCGGGATCAAGCGCGCCGGCGCCGACTTCATCTTCACGTACTGGGCCAAAGACGTCGCGCAGTGGCTCTAGTCCGGAGCGAGACGTGGAGCCGCGCGCTGCGGCTGATCCCGGGCGGCGTCAACTCGCCCGTGCGCGCGATGCGCGGCGTCGGCCTCGACGAGCCGTTCTTCGTCGCGCGCGGGGACGGCGCGCACCTCGAGACCACGGACGGCCGCCGCCTCGTCGACTGGGTGCAGTCGTGGGGGCCGTTGATCTTCGGCCACGCGGATCCCGAGACGGTCGAATCGGTGCGCGACGCCGCGATGCGCGGCACGAGCTTCGGCGCCCCGACGGAGGCGGAGACCGAGCTCGCGCAGGAGATCGTCGACGCCGTGCCGTCGATCGAGCGCGTGCGCCTCGTCTCGTCGGGGACGGAGGCCGGCATGTCGGCGCTCCGGCTCGCACGCGGCTACACGCGCCGCGACCGCGTCATCAAGTTCGCGGGCTGCTACCACGGCCACGCCGATCCGTTCCTCGCGAACGCGGGCTCGGGTCTCGCGACGCTCGGCATCGCGGCCTCTCCGGGCGTCCCGAGCGGCGTCGTCGAGGACACGATCGTCTGCGAGTACAACGACGTCGACGGCGTGGCCGCGGCGGTCGAGCGCTACGGCGAGGGCCTCGCCGCGATCTTCCTCGAGCCGGTCGCCGGGAACATGGGCTGCGTCCCGCCGCTGCCGGGATTCCTCGAGGCGCTTCGCCTGCTGTGCGACGCGTCGGGCGCGCTGCTCGTCTTCGACGAAGTGATCAGCGGCTTCCGCGTCGCGCGCGGCGGCGCCCAGGAGCGCTTCGGCGTCACGCCCGACCTGACGGTGCTCGGGAAGATCGTCGGCGGCGGCCTTCCGCTCGCGGCATTCGGCGGGAGCGGCGAGGTGATGGAGCAGCTCGCGCCGGCCGGAAGCGTGTACCAGGCGGGCACGCTGTCCGGAAACCCACTCGCAACGGCCGCCGGCATCTCCGTCCTGCGCCGGCTGCGCGACGCCCACGTCTACGACGAGCTCGAGCGGCGGTCGGCACGGCTCGCCGCGGGTCTGGCGGAGTTCGGCGTCGTGCAGCGCGTCGGCGCGATGCTGACGCTGTTCGCCGGCCGCGAGGAGCCGGTCGAGCGGTTCACGGAGCTCGACGCCGATGCGTACGCCGCGCTCTTCCGCTCGCTGCTCGCCCGAGGCATCTACGTCGCGCCGAGCCAGTACGAGTGCATGTTCCCGTCCCTCGCCCACTCAGACGACGTGATCGACGAGACGATCGATGCTGTTCGAGAGCATTACGCAAGCCGCTGAGACGGAGAGCCCCGTGTGGGGCTCGGCGCTGCGGGCGGTGCCGGACGCGGAGCCCGTGTTCTCGCCGCTCGTCCCGGCCGAGCTCGCAGTCGGGATCGAGACGGTGTACGAGGCCTACCTCGTGCACTACGGGCGCCCGCGCCTCTTCGACGCGACCGACGCGGACGACGCCGTGCTGCTCGGCGACTACCTCTACGCGCACGGGCTCGTCCGGATCGCCGAGGCGGGCGGCGTGCCTGCGGTTGCGGTGCTGGCCGACCTGATCGCGACGTGCGCGGCGCTTCGCGCCGGCGGTGCGGCGGGCGACGGCGAGGCGTGGGTCGCCGCCGCGCGCGCGCTCGGCGGCTCGTTCTCGCCGGACGAGGAGCAGCGCGCGCTCGCGCTGCACTCATCTAGACTCGCGCCATGATCTTCGACGCCGCGAGCGAAGGCACCCACGTCATCCTCGGGATGCTCGTCGTGGGGCTGATCTTCCTGACCGTCTGCATCCTCGGCGAGCTCTCGAACTGGGCGGGCCACCGCCGCGCCGAGCGCCGCCGCGCGCGCCGGCAGCTCTACTAGAACGACGAAGCGCCGCCTCCCGGGCGGCGCTTCTGCCGTCACTCCCCCTCGGGCCGCAACTAGCTGAACCGGGCCAGCTTCCGCATCGGCGCGTACTTCGCGGGCGCCTTCGCCTGGTGGACGGAGCCCGCCTTCGCCTGGTGCACGTAGCTGTGCATGTTCGCCTTGGCGGCGGTGGCGGTGGAGGCGGCGCTCAGCGAGACGACGGCTGCGATCACGAGTGCGGTGGACTTGGACTTCATCTCCGGCTCCCTTCCAGCGAGTTGACGTCGACATGACGCGTGGGGGCGGCGGCGCCTTCCCGTTGTGTCGCGCGTGCGACACTTCTCACGTGGAGTGGCGGCTGCTCGCCGGCGTCTCGCCGCAGGACGTCGAGGTCCTGCTCGCCGCCACCGAGCGGCGCACGTTCCGCCGCGGGCAGGTCGTCTTCCACGAGGACGATGAGGCCGATGCGCTTCATCTCGTGGAGGCAGGGCGGTTCGGCGTGCGGGCGGGGCCGATGCTCGTCTCCGTCGCGGCGCCGGGAGACGCATTCGGCGAGCTCGCGCTCGTCGGCGGCGGCCGCCGCGGCGCGACCGTGCAGGCGCTCAGCGACGGCGCGACGCTCGCGCTCGCGCGGCCCGCGTTCGCCGCCCTTCGCCGGCAGCGGCCCGCGGTCGACGCCGCGCTCGCCGCGATCCTCGCGTGGCGCATCCGCCGCCTGACGGACCAGCTCGTGGAAGCCCGCGTCGCGGACGCCGACGTGCGCGTCCGCCGTCGGCTCGTCGACCTCGCGCGTGCGTTCGGCGGCGCGATCCCGCTGACGCAGGAGGAGATCGCGAACGCAGCGGGCACGTCGCGTGCGACCGTCAACCGCGTGCTGCGCGAGGAGGAGGCCAAGGGCACCGTCACCCTCGGTCGCGGGCGCACGACGGTGCTGGATGCCGCGGCGCTCTCCGTACACTGACCCCGTGCTTGCCCGCGACCTCCGCGACTGGATCGCGCTCCTCGAGCGCGAGGGCGAGCTCGTGCGCGTGCGGGCAGAGGTCGACCCGAAGCTCGAGATCACGGAGATCGTCGACCGCGTCGTGAAGCAGGGAGGCCCGGCGCTCCTCTTCGAACGCCCGAAGGGCGCGGACGTCCCGCTTCTCATCAACCAGTTCGGAACCGAGAAGCGGATGTGCATGGCGTTCGGCGTCGAGCGCCTCGACGACATCTCCGAGCGCGTGGGCGAGATCCTCGAGATGCAGCCGCCCGAGGGCCTCGCGGCGAAGGTGCGGGGGCTGAAGACGCTCAAGTCGATCGCCGACGCGCGTCCGCGCGTCTCGCGCGGACGCGGCGCGTGCCAGGAGATCGTGCTGCAAGGCGACGACGTCGACCTCGGCCGCCTTCCCGTCCAGACCGCGTGGCCGGGCGACGGCGGCCCGTTCATCACGCTGCCGGCGGTGATCACGCGCGACCCGCGCGACGGCCGCCGCAACGTCGGCATGTACCGCATGCAGGTGCTCGGCCCGCGGCAGACGGCGATGCACTGGCAGATCCACAAGGACGGCCGCGCCGACTATCTGTTCACGGAGGGCCGCATGGAGGTGGCGGTCGCGCTCGGCCTCGACCCGATCTCCGCGTACTCCGCCTCCGCGCCGTTGCCGAAGCACATCGACGAGTTCATGGTCGCGGGGTTCCTGCGCGGTGAGACGATCGAGCTGGTGAAGGGCGTCACCGTCGACATCGAGGTGCCGGCGCACGCCGAGATCGTCCTCGAGGGGTTCATCGAGAAGGGCGACGTCACCGATGAGGGCCCGTTCGGCGACCACACCGGCTTCTACACGCCGGTCGAGCAGTTCCCCGTCTTCAACGTCACCGCGATCACGATGCGGCGTGACGCCGTGTATCCCTCGATCGTCGTCGGCAAGCCGCCGCAGGAGGACGCGTGGCTCGGGAAGGCGACCGAGCGCATCTTCCTGCCGGCCGTGCGGATGACCGTTCCGGAGATCGTCGACTACGACCTGCCGGTCGCGGGCGCGTTCCACAACCTCTGCATCGTCTCGATCAAGAAGGCGTTCCCCGGCCATGCGCGCAAGGTGATGAACGCGATCTGGGGACTGGGGATGCTGAGCCTGACGAAGGGGGTCGTCGTCGTCGACGCCCACGTGAACGTGCACGACTACGCGGAGGTCATGTTCTACGTCGGCGCGAACGTCGACCCGAAGCGCGACGTCGTGATCGGGGAGGGACCGCTCGACCATCTCGACCATGCGCCGACGCTGCAGTTCTTCGGCGGCAAGATCGGGATCGACGCCACGGCCAAGGGCCCGCTCGAGGGCGCGCGCGAGTGGCCGCCCGAGATCGAGATGTCGGCCGAGGTGAAGGAGCTCGTCGACCGCCGCTGGGACGAATATGGGATAGGTACGGTTCCGCAAGCAGGGAACGGCCGGATGCGTCAGAGTTCGCGCCGCCTGTTACGACGTTGACCCCCTCGCAGCACCCCGGTTGAATCCCCGAAGCCTTTGACCGAGCCGACGCACGACGATCACCCGCACGTTCCGGGCCCGAGCCTCTGGCCGGTCGGCTTCGCCGTCGGCGTCGTCGTCCTTCTCGTCGGCCTGATCATCAGCTGGTGGGTCGCCGGGCTCGGCGCGCTCGTCGCGCTCGCGTTCGCATTTCTCTGGGTCCGCGACCTCACGGTCGGCACGGAGCTCGCGCACGCGCCGGAGGTGCCGCCGGAGAGCCCGACCGGCCCTGCGCTGCCCGCGCCCCAGGGCGGCCCCGCGATGCCGCACACCGAGCCGTCGGAGCGCTATCCGCGCTCGAAGTTCCTCGAGCTCTCGACGCTCGGTCTCGGCGGCGTGATCGGCGGCATCGTCACGGTTCCGGCGCTCGGCTTCATGGTGCTGCCGCCGTTCCTCAAGCAGGGGCAGAAGGACCACGACCTCGGGCCGATCACCGACTTCCCCGAAGGCAAGTACGTCATCGCGACGTTCATGGCGGACGCGTCGCAGGGTGAGGTCTCGAGGCGAACCGCGTTCGTCCGCTACAACGGCCAGCTGAACGGCCAGCCGAGCTTCACGATCATCTCGAACCACTGTGCGCACCTCGGCTGCCCCGTGCAGGCGAACGGGCCGCTCGACGAGCAGCACAAGAAGCAGAACAACGACGTGACGCTGATCCCGACGGTCTCGATCGCCGGCTTCGGGTGCCCATGCCACGGAGGCCAGTACGACACGGAGGGGAACCGCACGGCCGGCCCGCCGGTGCGTGCGCTCGACCGTTACTCGTTCTCGATCCGCGGCGGTCACCTGTACCTCGGCAAGCCGTTCTCGGTGTCGCACGTCGACGGCTCCGGCGCGAGCGCGAAGATCTACAAGTGGGCCTTCGCGTTCCCGGGCGAGCACGTGAACGGCATCGAGTCCTGGCTCTACCCGATCCAGCCCCCACACTGATGGCATCGACACGGAGAATGACGCGGGGCGAGCAGCTCCAGCAGACGATCCTGTACCCGCTCGACTGGCTCGAGGAGCGCTCGGGCCTCGTCGGCGGCATCCGATACTTCCTCTTCCGGAAGGTCCCGGGCGACATCAACTGGTTCCAGACGCTCGGGTCGGCGACGCTGACGGCCTTCATCGTGCAGGCGCTGACCGGGTCGATCCTCGCGATGTACTACAAGCCCGACCCGACGGTCGATCCCCACACGCATCTGCCGGTCGCGTACCAGTCGATGCAGCACATCACGAACGACATCTTCGCCGGCTGGCTCGTGCGCGGCATGCACCGGTGGGGCGCCTCGTGCTTCATCATCCTCATGTTCATGCACATGGGGCGCGTCTTCCTGTTCGGCGCCTACAAGTACCCGCGTGAGCTGAACTGGATCATCGGCGTGCTGCTCCTCGCGATGGGCCTCGGCGAGGGGTTCACCGGCTACCTCCTTCCGTGGGACCAGACGTCGTACTGGGCGACCGTCGTCGGCGTGAACATCAACGGCACCGCGCCGTTCCTCGGGCCGTTCCTCGCGCAGTTCCTGCAGGGCGGCACGTACATCAACGCGGACACGCTGTCGCGCTTCTACGCGATCCACATGCTGATGATCCCCGGTGCGATCTTCGCGCTGATCGGCCTGCACCTGTATCTCGTGATCCGGCTCGGCGTCACGTCGCCGCCGTGGTCGAAGGAGGCCGCAGGCACCGGCCCGCTCAACGGGCGCGCGAACGGCCGCGCGGGCCGCGCCGGCCTGTCGCGCTTCACGCGGGGCCGCAACTGATGGCGAGCGACCGGATCGTCGAGCGCCGCCGCGTCTTCCAGCAGTACAAGGAGGACGTCAAGGAGCGCGGGAAGCCGTTCTACCCCTACGCGATGTTCCACGACACGATCATGTCGCTGGTCGTCGTCGCCGTGATCACGGGCCTCGCGATCGTCTGGAAGTACTCGACGCCCGGCAACCACATCGGCACGGACGCGGGGTGGCTCGGGAAGCTGTACGACGACCCCGCCGACCCGGGGACGATCAACTTCGTCCCGCGCCCCGATTGGTACTTCTACTTCCTCTTCTATCTGCTGCGCATCTTCAAGTGGCCGAACACGGTGCTCCTCGGCACGATCGGCCTGCCGACGATCCTGCTCATCCTGCTGCTCGCGGTGCCGTTCGTCGACATCCGCTCGGAGCGCCGGCTGCTGCGCCGCCCGGTCGCGCTCGTCGCGTCCGCCCTCGTGATCGTGTCGATGGGCGTGCTCACGTACAAGGGCGCGACCGCGAAGGAGTCCCTCGGCTCCGAGCTGATCGCGAAGGTGCCGACCTGGGCGAAGTCGGAAGGGTTCTCCGGCAACCAGCAGGCGCTTGCAGGCGCACGACTCTTCGCGGTGTCGGGTTGCCTCAACTGCCACACCTACAACGGTGTGGGCGGCGGGTTCCCGGGGGCGCCGGTACTGACGGCCGAGGGCGCCAAGAACAAGGGCGTCGCGTTCCAGATCGCGCACCTCAAGTGCCCGGCCTGCGTCAACGCGGGCTCGCCCATGCCGTCCTTCGCCGGTCTCGGCGACGACAACCTGAAGAAGCTCGCCGCGTTCCTCGAGGCCTCCAAGGGCCCCAAGTAGCGCCGCCGATCTACGCTTCGCGCTGATGCGCGTCTTCCTCGGGATCACCGGCGCCTCCGGCGCGCCGTACGCGCGGCGCCTGTTGCAGTCGCTCGCCGCAGCCGACTGCGAGGTCGGCGTGTCGGTGTCGGGCGCCGCGATCGAGGTGCTCGCGACGGAGCTCTACGGCGACGCGCGCCTCTCGCGCGACGAGACGCTCGCGCGGTTCACCGAGGGCACCGGCGACAACGTCACGATCTACGAGCCGAACGACTGGAAGGCGCCGTACGCGTCGGGCTCGGCGAAGGTCGACGCATACGTGATCTGTCCGTGCTCGATGGGGACGCTCGGCACGATCGCGTCCGGCGCGATGCAGAACCTCATCCACCGCGCTGCGTCGGTCGCCCTGAAGGAGGAGCGGAAGCTCGTCGTGTGCCCGCGCGAGACGCCGCTCTCGTCGATCCACCTCGAGAACATGCTGACGCTGCGCCGCGCCGGTGCCACGGTGCTGTTCCTCGCGCCGGGCTTCTACCACGGTGCCGAGACCGTCGACGACCTGCTCGATTTCGTCGTCGCCCGGATCCTCGACCAGATCGGCCTCGACAATGCGCTGATCCCGCGGTGGGGACAATGAGCGCGCGTTTCGTGATGGTGCCTGGCACCGGCCATGTCCGTTTCACAAACGGCGTCGTTGCGGCGCTCGAGCACGCGTCGTGGAGCGTTCGTTTCACTTCCGTGGCGGTGCCTGGCACCGGACGTGGCCCGAAATGACACTGGCCCCTGATGCCGTCCGCACGATGTTCGACCGCATTGCGCCGGTGTACGACGCGATGAACCGCGTGATGACGATCGGGCTCGACGTGCGCTGGCGGAAGCTGACCGCGACGGCCGCCGTTCGTGGCGGTGACGCGGTGCTCGACGCGGCGTGCGGGACGGGCGACCTCGCGATCGCCGACCTGCACGCGGGCGCCGCTCGCGTGACCGGGCTCGACTTCTCCGAGCGGATGCTCGAGCGGGCGCGCGCCAAGGAGCGGCGCATCGAATGGGTGCAGGGCGACCTGCTCGCGCTGCCGTTCGACGACGGCTCGTTCGACGCAGCGACCGTCGGGTTCGGCGTGCGCAACGTCGCCGACCTCGAGCTTGCGCTGCGCGAGCTCCGGCGCGTGCTCCGCGCCGGCGGCCGGCTCGCGATCCTCGAGATCACGCAGCCGCGCGGGATCCTGAGGCCGTTCTTCTCGCTGTGGTTCGACAGGGTCGTCCCGCTCCTCGGCAAGGTGCTTCCCGGCGGTGCGGCGTACACGTACCTGCCCGCGTCGGTGAAGCGGTTCCCGCCGGCGGACGAGCTCGCGCAGCTGCTTCGCGAGAACGGCTTCACGGAGGTGCGCGTCCGGCTGCTCGGCGGCACGATCGTCGCGCTGCACACCGGAGTTGCGGTATGACGCTGGCACAGGTGCACGCGACGCCCGGCGTCGCGCCGTACATGGCGGAGGTCGAAACGGGTCTCGCGCGTGCGGTCGCCGCGCGGCCGGGGCTCGCGCAGGAGGTCTCCGGCGAGGCGCTCGCCGCGGGCGGGAAGCGCCTGCGGCCGCTCCTCTGCTTCCTCACCGCGACGGGCGAGCCGTCGGTGGCGGCGGGCGTCGCGGTCGAGATGGTGCACATGGCGACGCTCGTGCACGACGATCTCGTCGACGGGGCGCGGCTGCGCCGCGGGCTGCCGGCAGCCTGGTCCGTCTACGGCGCGGACGCCGCGAAGGCCGCCGGCGACTACCTCTACGCGCGCGCCTTCGCGGTGCTCGCGGAGACGGGCGACGAGCGCGCCGTGAAGACGCTCGCCGACGCTGCCCTGTGCCTTGCGCGCGGCGAGGCGATGCAGAAGCTGCAGACGCACGATCCCGACACGCCCGTCGCCGCGTACCTCGAACGCTGCTCGTTGAAGACGGGGAAGCTGATCGAGGCCGCGTGCCTCCTCGGCTCTGGCGGCGACGCGTCGCTCGGTGCGTACGGCGCGGCGCTCGGTCTCGCCTTCCAGATCGCCGACGACATCCTCGACTGCGCCGGCCAGACGCAGGAGACGGGGAAGATCCCCGGCACCGACCTCCGTGAGGGCACGCCGACGATGCCGCTCCTCTACGCGGCGCAGGCGGATCCGGCGGTCCGGTCGGCGCTCGCCGGGGGCCCGCTCGACGGCGTCCTCGTGAAGGTCGCGGCGAGCGGTGCGATCGAGCGCTCGCGCGAGGCGGCGCTCGCCTACGCTGCGGAGGCGCGCCGCCACCTCGGTGCGCATCCGCACCGGGAGGAGCTCGAAGCATTGACGTACGCGGTCGTGGACCGGGCCGGCTGATGATCAAGCTCGGCCGCATCGGCTACGCCAACATGGCGCCCGTCTTCTATCGCCTCGACGCGGAGGTGGAGGAGGTCGTCGGCGTCCCGACCGCGCTCAACCGGCAGCTCGTGGCGGGCGAGCTCGACGTCGCGCCGATCTCGTCGATCGAGTACGCGCGGAACGCCGACCGGCTTCGGCTGCTGCCGCGCCTGTGCGTGTCGAGCGAGGGCGCGGTCGAGTCGATCCAGCTCATCTCGAAGACGCCGCTCGACCGCATCCGCACCGTCGCGGTGACGCCGGAGTCTGCGACGTCCGTCGTCCTCACGAAGGTGCTGTTCCCGAACGCGGAGCAGGTGCCGCTCGATGAGGACGCGGAGGCGAAGATGCTGATCGGCGACGCGGCGCTGAAGTCCGCGTTCGAGGACCCGACCCCGCATCACGACCTCGGGCGGCTGTGGCTCGAGCGCACCGGCCTGCCGATGGTGTTCGCGGTGTGGGCGGCGCCCGAGCCGGTGCACCCGGAGCTCGTCGCACTGGAGGACGCGCTCGTCGAGTCGCTGCGTGCGGCGCGCGCGGAGCCGGAGCGGCTCGCGTTCGAGTCGGCCGAGCGCTACGGCTATCCCGCGGGCTTCCTCGCGCGCTACTTCGAGAAGCTCCGCTACCGCTTCGGCCCCCGCGAGCGCGCCGGGCTGTACACGTTCCTCGAGATGGCGCACGACGTCGGCGAGCTCCCCGAGGTGCCTGAGCTGCGCTTCGTCTCGGCCGCGAACGCCGCCGTCTAGCTAGAGCTCGTACTCCCAGCCGGGCTGCCAGACGAACTCCTCCGCGGCGAGCTCCTCGAGCGGCACGCCGTCAACGCGGTGGCGAAGCGCCCAGCCCGTCGCCACGTGCCCGATCACGACCACGCGCCCCGGCGGCAGATCGTCGAGCGCGCGCGACACGCGCGCGACCGCCTGACGCCAGCTCTCGCCGCCCGGCCACGGCTCGTCGATCCGGGCGACGCGCTGCTCGTCGAGCACCGTCCGGGGCATCCCGGTCAGCTCGCCGTAGTCGCACTCGCGCAGGCGCCAGTCGAGGAAGAGCGGGATGCCGCTCCGGCCGAACGCGATCTCCGCCGTCTCGACCGCGCGCCGCAGGTCCGACGAGAAGACCGCCACGACGCCGTCGTCACGCCGCCGCCTCCCGAGCTCCTCCGCCTGCGAGCGGCCGAGGGCGGACAGCCGCCCGGGCGCCCAACCGGTGGCGATGCCCGCCTCGTTGTCCTCCGACGTCGAATGCGTCTCGAAGACGACGACGCTCACGCGAAGCGAGCGGCGGACCGCGCGCGGCGCTTCTCCGCCTCGACCTCGCGGTCGCGCGGCGGGGCCGTCGTCACGAGCTCGCCGAGCAGCCGCGACGTGACCGCGGCGATGTCGTCGACCGCCCGTGCGAACGCCTCTTCGTTCGCCTTCGACGGCTTCGTCATCCCGCTCACCTTGCGGACGTACTGCAGCGCCGCGGCGCCGACCTCGTCGTCGGTCGTCGGCGGCGCGAAGTTGTAGAGGATCTTGATGTTCCGGCACATGACCCCGATCGTAGGGGTAAAGCGCCGAACCCGCGCTGCCGATTCACGGTGCATGCGCTCGATCACCGGCATCTGCGTGACCTTCGGCCTGCTCGCCGGAGGCTACGTCCCGACGCTCTGGGGCGGCTCCGACTTCTCGGTGACCTCGCTCGTGACGTCCGCCCTCGGCGGCGTGGCGGGGCTGTGGCTCGCGCTACGCCTCCAGGCATAGCGCGAGCCCGACGTCAGCCCTAGTGGTGGTGCTTACCCTCGATCTTCACGAGGGTGTTCGTGCCGTTCTGCAGCGAGCACTCGATCTCGACCGAGTCGCCCTGCTTGACCTTCGCGTTGATGTCGGCGGCCTTGTCCGACGGAAGTGCGCAGGTCAGGCCGGCGACCGTGATCGACGTCGTCGAGATCGCCGAGACGGTTCCGCGTGCCGAGCTGTGCTCCGCGGTCTGGTGCGCCGGCCGGCAGGAGCCTGAGCCGATCTCGACCGCGTTGCCGCCGCTCGTTCCGCCGCCGATCTTGCTGCCGGGGGCGAACCCGGTGGTCGGCGAGAACGTCGCGGACAGGTTGCCGAGGACGGCGCTGCCGCCGTGGGCACGCGCGGTGCCGAAGCCGGCGAGGCCGGTTCCGCTGAGGACGCCGGTGAACGCACCGCGCGTCGAGCCGTCGCCGGCCGTGTCGATCTTGAACGCGCCCATGACGGTCCCGACGTTGTCGGTCGTGTTGACCACGCTGCGGGCGTGCAGCGTGATCGGGCCCGCGAGATCCGTGTCTCCCGTTGCCGTGCCGGTGTAGGTGCCGTCGGTGACGACGATCGTCTTCGAGTCCGACGTCGTGCAGGTGCGGCTCGTGACGTTCGTCACCGTTGCGGCGGTGAACTGCGCCGCGACGGCCTTCGCCGTCTTCGCACCTTCGATTCCGTGTGCGACCGCAACGCTCGTCGCAACGAGCGACACGAGCCCCACGATCGTGAGTGTCAGCTTTGTACGCATGCGCGAACCCTGATCGCCCGCGATGTGGCCCGCGCCAAGCAGGCGTAAGACGAACGTAAGACGGAACCTCGGCTACCCTCGCCGCGGCATGCTCCGCCGCGCCGCGATCGCCGTCCTCGCAGCCGCCGCCTTCGCGGCACCGGCGCACGCGCAGCCGACGCAGCTCTTCCCCGGGGTGACCTACGAGAAGACGGTCGAGTTCACGCCGCACGGCGCCGTCGTGCTGCACGTCCTGACGGCGCCGCGCCCCGGCGACCAGAACGGCCTCTTCCAGCTCGGGCCCGTCCTCGGGCGCGGCTCGATCATGGGCGGCACCGAGCGGCTCACGCAGATCGAGCGCGACGTGTCGGCGCAGGCCACGGTCGCCGGAGTCGACGGCGGGGCCTTCAGCCCGACCGACGGCCGCCCGACCGGCATCTACCTCCAGAACGGCGTCCTCCTGCACCCGCCGGTCGGGTCCCGCTCGTCGGTCGGCGTCGACGCGGCGGGCGGCCTGCACGTCGACCGCGTCCGCTTCTTCGGGACGTGGCAGGGCACCGGGCAGCGCCGGCCGCTCGCCGGCATGAACGACCGGCCGACGCCCGGCTCGGTGATGCTCTTCACGCCGGCGTACGGAGCCAAGGTCCCCGCCGTCGCGGGCGCCGCCGAGGTCGTGCTCGAGCCGTTTCCGGCGACGACGCCGAACGTCGAGCTGCGCGCGCCCGTCGTCGCGACCGGCAGCGGCGGCGGCGAGACGATCCCCGCCGACGGCGCGGTGCTCATGGCGACCGGCGCGACGGCGGCGAAGCTGCAGGCCGAGGCGCCGGTCGGGACGACCATCTCGAGCCGGCTGATCCTGCAGCCCGCGTGGACCGACGTCGCAGCGGGTGTCGGCGGTGGGCCGCTGCTCGTCAAGAACCGCCGTCCCGTCTTCCGCACGACCGAGGACTTCACGAACGACCAGGTCACCGCGCGTGCTCCACGCGCAGCGGTCGGGCAGCTCGCGGACGGACGCGTCCTGCTCGTCGCGGTCGACGGCCGGCAGCCGGGGTACAGCGTCGGGCTGACGAGTTTCGAGCTCGCGCAGGCGCTCGTCGAGCTCGGCGCCGTGACGGCGTCCGCGCTCGACTCCGGCGACGACGTCGGCATGGCCTTCGACGGCACGCTCCTGAGCCGCCCGAGCGGCGCGGGGGAACAGCCGGTGAAAGAGGGGTTCCTCGTCCAGTACTTCGGCGTCTACGCGCCGCAGCCGCCGCTCGCGCTCCTCACCGGCGAGAGCGGCAAGACGCAGCAGGTGCTCGCGTACAAGATCGTGCGCCCGTCGGCGGTGAACGCGCAGCTCGTCGGACCCGACGGCGTCGCGCGACCGCTCGAGGCGGGCGTCCAGCACGACCCGGGCACGTACACGTTCACCTATTCCTCCTTCGACAAGGAGGGAACGTGGCACTGGAACGTCGTTGCGACCGACGATCTCGGGCGCCAGTCGACGATCGACCGCACGTTCCGCTACGACACGACCCTGCGCGGGTTGACGGTCGCCGCGCCGAAGGGGAAGGCGATCGTCAGGTTCACGCTCGCGCGCCCGGCGACGGTGAAGGTGCAGGTCGAGACGACGGGCGGGATCGTCATCCGCACGTTGCCGCCGGCGCCGCTCGGAGCGGGGGCGCAGGCGATCACGTGGGACGGCAGGCTGCCGCTCGGGACCCGCGCGTACGGCGGCACGTACGTCGCGCACGTCTTCGTCACATCCGATGTCGGCACCTCCGACCTCGCGCTGCCGTTTAGATTCACCCGGTGACCTCCTGGCTCGCCCACTACGGCGTCGTCGCGATCTTCGTGCTGATGCTGATCGACGCCGTGTTCCCCGCGGCGAGCGAGCTCGTGATGGTGTACGCCGGCGCGCTCGCATCCGGCGCCCTCGCGCACCGCGTCGACGTCCTCGGCTGGCACGCCCAGGGCTTCGCGGCGTACCTCGCCGTCGTCGTTACCGGCGTCCTCGGCTACCAGCTCGGCGCGATCCTCGGCTGGTGGGTCGGCTTCCGCGGCGGGCGCGCACTCGTCGAGCGGCGCGGCCGCTACCTCCACCTCTCACCGGAGCGCCTCGATCGCGCCGAGCGGTGGTTCGAGCGGTGGGACGCCTGGGCGGTGCTCGTCGGCCGGATCACACCGGTCGCACGATCGTTCGTGTCGATCCCGGCCGGCGTGTTCGAAAGCCCGTTCGGGCGCTACAACGTGCTGACCCTCGCGGGGAACGCGGTCTGGTGCCTCGTCCTCGCGGCCGTCGGCTGGGCGCTCGGCTCGAGCTGGCAGCGGTTCCACCACGACTTCCGGTGGATTGAATACGCGGTCGTCGCGGGAATCGTGCTTGCGGTGTCGTACTGGTTCGTGCGGCGCCGCCGCACGGGTACGCTTCCTGCCGATGGCGATCCCTCACGTTGACGTTCGCGCGCAGTACGCGCCGCTGATCCCGGAGCTCGAGGCGGCGTTCCGCAGCACCCTCGAGACGGGCCGGTTCATCTTCGGCCCCGAGGTGCAGGCGTTCGAGCGCGAGGCGGCGGAGAAGCTCGGCACGCAGGAGACGGTCAGCTGCGCGAACGGAACGGATGCCCTCGTGCTCGTTCTCGACGCGATGGAGATCGGGCCCGGCGACGAGGTGATCTGCCCGGCGTTCACGTTCTACGCGACCGCCGAGGCGATCGCGCGCCGCGGTGCCACGCCCGTGTTCGCCGACATCGACGCGACGACGCTGAACCTCGACCCGGCGGAGGTCGAGCGCAAGATCACGGAACGGACGAAGGCGATCATGCCGGTGCACCTCTTCGGCCGCCCCGCGCCGGACCTTTCCGGCTTCGGTCTCCCGGTGATCGAGGACGCCGCCCAGGCGTTCGGCGCCGGCGGGATCGCGACGAGCATCGCCTCGACCTACAGCTTCTTCCCGACGAAGAACCTCTTCGCCCTCGGCGACGGCGGGCTGATCGGCGTCAACGACGCCGCGCTCGCGGAGCGGCTGCGCATGCTGCGCTTCCACGGCTCGAAGGCGAAGACCGAGTTCCTGTACGTCGGCTACAACTCGCGCCTCGACGCGATGCAGGCCGCGTTCCTGCGGATCTTCCTGCGGCACATCGACGACTGGAACCGGCAGCGCCGCGAGGCGGCCGCGCGGTACACGGAGCTGCTCGACGGCGTCGTCGAGACGCCGCTCGACGACGACGGGCACGTCTACCACATGTACTGCGTGCGCTCGCCCGAGCGCGATCGCATCGCGGCGGCGCTGCAGGAGGCGGAGATCGGCTTCGCCGTCTACTACCGTCCGCCGCTCCATCTCCAGCCGGCGCTGCGCTATCTCGGATACTCCGAGGGCGACCTGCCGGAGACGGAGAAGGCGTCGCGCGAGAATCTCTGCCTGCCGCTGTGGGCGGGGATCACGGAGGAGCAGCAGGCGGAGGTCGTCTCGGTCGTCAAGCGCGCCTCCGAGCTCGTTCGGTCGTAGGAATGCGCTTCCCGGTCAACCGGCACCGGGTCTGGCAGCTTGCGTTCGACGCGGTCCTGATCGTCGTCGCGTGGCGGCTGACGTTCTTCCTTCGCTTCGACAAGACGACGCCGGTCTTCTACCGGCACCTCCTCGACTGGGACGTCGTCGCCCTCGTCGTCGTGATCAAGCTCGGGACGTTCGTGCTGGCCGGCTTCTACAACCGCTGGTGGCGGTACGTGTCGACACGCGACATGTGGGGCGCGTTCCGCGGCGTGATCGTCGCGTCCGCCGTCACGTACCTCGTTCTCTACGCGTTCCCGCCGTCCGACACGTCGCGGCTCCCGCACTCGATCGCCGCGTTCGACTTCCTGCTGCTGCTCGCGTTCGTCGCCGGCACGCGGCTGCTCGCGCGCACGCTGATCGAGCGGCCCGCCGGCGGGTTCGTGGCGCACGGCAAGGAAGTGCTGATCATCGGCGCCGGCGACGCCGGCCAGCTGATGGTGCGGGAGATGCAGCGCAACCGGCAGCTGCACTACACGCCGATCGGGTTCGTCGACGACGACCCGCGGAAGCGCGGGATGCGCATCGTCGACGTTCGCGTGCTGGGCACGACGGACGACCTGCCGCACCTGCTGCGCGACAACCGCCCGGACGAGGTGCTCATCGCGATTCCGTCGGCGCCGGGGTCGGTGCGCCGGCGGATCGTCGACGCATGCCGCGCCGAGAACATCCCGGTCAAGACGCTGCCGGGGCTCCACGAGCTGATCGCGGGCGACCTGAACCTCGCCGGCCAGATCCGCCCCGTGCAGGTCGAGGACGTGCTCGGACGGCAGCAGGTCGAGGTGGATCTCGGCCTCGTCGCCGCGTACGTGAAGGACCGCGTCGTGCTGGTGACGGGCGCCGGCGGGTCGATCGGCTCCGAGATCTGCCGCCAGCTCGCGCGCCTCGGCGTCGGGCGCCTCGTGCTCGTGGACAAGGGCGAGTCGCCGCTGTTCGAGATCGAGCGCGAGCTCGTCGACGAGCGCGACTTCCCGGCCGTCGTCGCCGTGCTCGCCGACTGCGGCGACCGCGTCAAGATGGCGCAGACGTTCGACCGCCACAAGCCGCAGGTCGTCTTCCACGCAGCGGCGTACAAGCACGTCGGCATGCTCGAGGAGAACCCGGTGCAGGCGGTGACGAACAACATCCTCGGCACCCGCAACCTCGTCGAGGCCGCGAGCGAGCACGGCGTCGAGCGTTTCGTCCTGATCTCGACCGACAAGGCCGCCAGCCCGAAGAACGTGATGGGGCAGTCGAAGGCCGTGTGCGAGTGGATCATCGAGTCGTACGCGCTGCGCGACGACGTCGAGACGAAGTTCGTCGCCGTGCGCTTCGGCAACGTGCTCGGCTCGTCCGGGTCGGTCATCCCGATCTTCCGCCGCCAGATCGAGCGCGGCGGCCCCGTCACGGTCCGCCACCCGGAGATGACGCGGTTCTTCATGACGATCCCTGAGGCGTCGTCGCTCGTCATCCAGGCGGGCGCGATGGGCGGCCGCGGCCAGGTGTACGTCCTCGACATGGGCGAGCCGGTGCGCATCCTCGACCTCGCGAAGCAGATGATCCGGCTGTCCGGCCGCGACGAGGAGCAGGTGCCGATCGTGTTCACCGGCGTGCTCGCCGGCGAGAAGATCCACGAGGTGCTCTGGAACGAAGGCGAGATGGTCGGCCCGACCTCGCACCCGAAGATCATGCGTGCCGCCCGCGCCGCGATCGACCACGTGTGGCTCGACGAGTCGCTGGCCGAGCTCGAGCGCCTGATCGACGAGGGCGAGACGCTCGACGCAGTCGCGAAGCTCGGGCAGATGGTGAAGGAACCGCATCGCGTCGGCACGGACGCGGTTCTGGAAGACACGCTGCACTAACGTCACAAACCGGGGTCAGACCCCTCCATGCCCTGAACGGCGGGTGCTGCGTGCGCAGTGGCGCGCCCTCGCCGGTCGCACGCGTCCGAACCGGTCAGCGAGCGCCTGTCGACAGCCACGTCTCAATTCGCCATGTCGGGGCCAGGGCCGTCCATGGCGAGCTTCGCCATGCCCTCTCTGGCCGTCTTGCGTCCGCCGGAGGCGCCGGTACGGTGCGCCGGTGGAGCTGACGCCCGAGCAGCAGCGTGCCGTCGAGACCGTCCGCGGGCCGGTCTGCATCCTCGCGGGCGCCGGTTCGGGCAAGACGACGACGATCACGCGGCGGATCGCGCAGCAGGTGCTCACGGGCACGTTCGCGCCGCAGCAGATCATGGCCGTGACGTTCACGGACAAGGCCGCGAACGAGCTCCGCGCGCGTCTTGCCGTGCTCGGCGTCTCCGGTGTGCGCGCCTCGACGTTCCACTCGGCAGCGCTGCGGCAGCTGCGGCACTTCGCGCCCGAGCGGGTCGGGCGGATCATCCCGTCGAAGGCGCTCGTCCTCCGCCAGATCGCGAACCGCCTGCCGGCGCCGTTCAAGTTCCGGCCCGCCGGCGACCTTGCGACCGAGATCGAGTGGGCGAAGAACCGTCGGATCGGCCCCGCCGAGTACGGCGAGGGCCGCGAGCCCCCGATCCCGGTCGACCTGATGCAGCGCGTGTACCACGAGTACGAGCGGCGGAAGGCCGACGAGGGCGCGATCGACTTCGAGGATCTGCTCGCGCTCGCGATCGACGTGTTCGAGTCCGACGTGAGCGTGCGCGAGACGTTCCGCGCCCAGTACCGCGCGTTCACGGTCGACGAGTACCAGGACGTGAACCTGCTGCAGCAGACACTCCTCGACCTGTGGCTCGGCGAACGCGACGACCTGTGCGTCGTCGGCGACGACTACCAGTCGATCTACTCGTTCACGGGCGCGTCGCCCGACCATCTGCTTTCCATGCCCGACCGGTTCGCGCACGCGCTCGTCGTGCGCCTCGAGGACAACTACCGCTCGACCCCGCAGGTGCTCGCGCTTGCGAACGAGCTCGTGCCGAACCTCGGCGGGGCGGCGAAGACGCTCCGCGCAGCGCGCCCCGACGGGCCCGAGCCCGTCCTGCGTCCGTACGCGACAGCGGAAGCCGAGGGAGCGGCGATCGTCGCCGAGATCCGCGCGCACGACGGCCCGCTCGAGGAGATCGCGATCCTCGCGCGCACGAACGCCCGGCTGACCGACTTCGAGGAGCTGCTGCACGACGCCGGCATCCCATTCCAGGGCGCGTCGCTGCTCGAGCGCGACGCCGCGCGGCGGTTGTGCCGCCGACTCGAGCGCACGAGCGCGCCCGCGCCGAATGCCGTTCGTGACGCCGCGCTCGAAGCCGGCTGGCTCGAACGGCCGCCCGACAAGCTCGGCGAGCGCGAGCAGGTGCGCCAGCAGGACCTCGCGCGGATGGTGTCGCTCGCGGCGGCCTTCGAGGGCGACGCGGCCGCGTTCGTCGCGCATCTCCGCGAGCGGTTCGCACCCGGTGGCGACGGCGCGCACGGCGTCAACCTGCTGACCTTCCACCGCGCGAAGGGCCTCGAGTTCGACGCCGTCTTCCTGCCGAACCTCCAGGAGAAGGAGTTGCCTTCGAAACAGGCGCGTTCCGACGACGAGATCGCCGAGGAGCGGCGGCTCCTCTACGTCGGGATGACGCGAGCGAGGCGGACGCTGTGGCTGACGTGGTCGGGGAAGCCGTCGCGGTTCCTGAAGGAGCTCGGCGCGACGGCGAGCGCCGCCGCGCCGAAAGCGAAGGCCGAGTGGACGCCGGACGCGCAGCGGCTGCGCGAATGGCGGCTCGAGCGCGCGCGCGTCGACGCGGTGCCGCCGTACGTCATCTTCCACGACTCGGTGCTGCAGGCGATCGCCGCGGCTCGGCCGGCGAGCCTCGGCGAGCTCGCGCAGATCTCGGGGGTCGGGCCTGCGAAGCTCGAACGCTACGGCCCCGACGTGCTCGCGGCGCTCGCTGCCTAGGTCGCATCGACGACGCGCTACCCGAGCGCCGAGAGCAGCAGGTCGAGCATGAGCTGCGGGTCGCGGCGCACGCGTTCGCCGCGCCCGCGCCCGCGCTTCGTCAGCTCGAGCGCTCGCGGATCCGTCAGCGGCCGCAGCCGTCCCTGCCGGATCAGGTCCTCGTCGACGCCGCCGAGCCGCCCGCCGTACGTCGTGTAGACCGGAACGCCGAGCGCGGCGGCCTCGCGGTTCATCGTGCCGCCCGCCGAGACGACGAGGTCCGACAACGCGATCAGCGACTGCGCGTCGACCGCCTGCTCGGGGACGATCACCGACGGCAGGTCGAGCGACTTCACGTAGTCGCGCTGCTCGTCCGTCCGCGGGATGACGAACGCGTGCACGTCGTCGAGGCGGCCGAGATGCTCGAGCGTCTGCGGGAACAGCGGGTTCGAGTGCCGGTGGTACAGCGACACGTCCGGCGGCGGGCGCAGCACGACAAGGACGCGCGCCGGGTCGATCTGCCAGTCGCGCAGCACCGACTCGTCGGCGTCGAAGTCCGAGAGGTAGTACTCCTCCTTCAGGCCCGGGTACTGCTGCAGCTTCGGCGGGACGGCCGAGTAGCGCTCGAGCCGCTGCGGCGGGATCGACTCGGGAACGACGACGCGCGTCGCGGCGCGGCAGCCGAGCTGATGCTGCAGCCACGCCCACTCGTAGTCGAACGTCGTCGCGCTCGGGATGCCGAGCCGGCGTGCGGTCATCGTCAGCTCGTGCGAGCCGTGCGCGAGCGCGAGGTCGAAGTCGCGCGGCTTCGCCCACTTCCGCAACGCGCGCAACCGCGTGCGCATCTGCGTGAGCTTCCCCCACGACGAGCGACCGCCGTGGTGGCCGATCACCGTCGCGCGCATCCCGTGCGACTCGATCAGCTGCAGCGTCTGCGCGTAGTCGCGCGCCGTGATCTCCACCTCGTGCCCCTGCGCGCGCAGCCGCTCGACGAGCGGGCGAAACACCAGCGGGTGCGCCGACGCCGTGAAGTCGCACCAGACCCTCACGCCGCGACCACCGCGTGGTCGTACCAGAGCGTGAACGACAGGAGCCCCCACAGCTGGCGCGAGTTGTCGCGGCGGCCCGCGACGTGGTCGTCGAGCACGCGCTGCACAGCCTCTTCGCGAAAGAACCCTTGCCGCGGCACTTCCGCGAGCACCTCGCGCGCGAACGGTACGAGCTCGCCGCGCAACCACGCCGCCGCCGGAATCGAGAAGCCGCGTTTGCGTCCGTGCACGACCTCGCGGGGCAGGAGCGGCTCGACCGCCTTCCGGAGCAGGCGCTTCTTCGAGAGGCCGCGCACCTTGTGCCGCGCCGGCAGTGAGAACGCGAAGTTCGCGACGACCGTGTCCATGAACGGCACGCGCGCCTCGAGCGACCACGCCATCGACGCGCGGTCGGTCTTCGTGAGCAGGTCGTCGACGAGATACAGCCCGAAGTCGACGTCCTGCAGTCGCGTCAGCAGCTCGTGGCCCTGGGTCTCCGCGAAACGCGCGCGGTACGGCGCGAGCGGGTCGAACGACGATCGGCGCCCCATGAGCTCCGCGCGCGCGTCGGCGGTGAAGATCTCCTTCCAGCCGTGATGCCGCTCGAGCGGCGGCAGGTGCGCCGCGCGCGTGAACCGCTTCGCCTTGTAGTCGAAGCTCACCTTGCGCGTCGAGGTCGGCAGCCGTTCCGCGAGCGGGTTGAGCGCAGCCGCGAACGGGCCGAAGCGCTCGGCGAGCAGGTCGGCGACGTAGGTGTAGTAGCCGCCGAAGAGCTCGTCGCCGCCCTCGCCGGAGAGCACCACCTTCACGTCCTCGGCGGCGAGCTTCGAGACGAGGTACGTCGGCAGCGCCGACGAGTCCGCGAACGGCTCGTCGAACGCCTCGGCGAGGTCGCGCAACAGCGTCGCGGCGTCGGGGCGCAGCACGAGCTCGCGGTGCACCGTGCCGTAGCGGGATGCGACCGCGCGTGCGCCGCCGAGCTCGTCGAACGACTGCTCCTCGAAGCCGATCGAGAACGTGCGCACCGGCTCCGTCGACTCCTGGGCCGCGAGCGCCGCGAGCGCGCCCGAGTCGACGCCTCCCGAGAGCAGCACGCCGACGGGCACGTCGGAGACGAGGTGCGCGCGCACCGAATCGCGTAGGCGCGCGCGACACTCCTCGACGAGCTCCGCCTCGTCCTCTCCGCGGCGCGCCGGCAGCGGGCCGGTGCGTGCGAACCGCTCGATCGTGCTGCGGCCGTCGAACCACGTCAGCATGTGACCCGGGAGCAGCTTGCGGATGTCCTCGAAGATCGAAAGCGGGCCGGGCACGGAGTTGAACGCGAGGAACGCCTCGACGGCGTTGAGGTCGACGTCGCCGTGCTCCAGCGCGTCGAGCTCCGACGCGAACGACAGCTCGCCGTCGACGTCGCGGTAGTACAGCGGCTTGATGCCGAACCGGTCGCGTGCGAGCACGAGGCACCGCTGCCGTGCGTCCCACACCGCGACCGCGAACATGCCGCGAAGGCGCTCCCACAGCCGAGGACCCCACTCCTCGTACCCGTGCGCGAGCACCTCGGTGTCGCAGCGCGTGCGGAAGCGGTGGCCGGCGCGCTCGAGCTCGTGCATCAGTTCGCGGTAGTTGTAGATCTCGCCGTTCTGGACGACGACGACGCTGCCGTCCTCGTTCGCGATCGGCTGGTCGCCGCCGGTCAGGTCGATGATCGCGAGGCGCCGCGCGGCGATGCCGACGTGCTCCGACACGTGCGCGCCCTCGGAGTCGGGGCCGCGGTGGTAGAGCGTCTGCGCCATCGCGCGCAGCCGGTCGGCGTCGACCGGGGCGCGTCCGGACGCGATCCCGCAGATCCCGCACATGGCGGTAGAGCCTAGTTGCGTCGCCCGAAGACCTGGCCGGCCACGCGGATGCCGGTGACGATCACCGTGCGCAGGTAGAGGCGCACGGACCGGTCCGCGATCCACTCGAGGTCGTGCGCGAGCTTCTCGGCCATCGACGCCTCGTAGCCGCGGCGCACCTGCGCGAAGCCGGTGAGCCCGGGGCGGACGACAAGCCGCTGCCAGTAGGCCGGCAGGTCGTGCGCGAGCTCGGCGAAGAAGCGCGGCCGGATCGGTCGCGGACCGACGAACGACATGTCGCCGCGCAGCACGTTCCAGAGCTGCGGGATCTCGTCGAGCTGCGACGCCTTCAGCCAGCGGCCGAAGCGCGTGAGCTCGCGCTCGTTGGCGCGCATCAGATCCTCGCCGAGCAGCCTGCCGATGCGCTCCTCGGCGCCGGGCTTCATCGTCCGGAACTTGAGCATCTGGAAGAAGCGGCCGCGCCGGCCGACGCGCTCACCGCGGTAGAGCAGCGGTCGCCCCGACGTCAGCAGCTGGATCAGCGCGATCAGGAGCGCGAACGGCAGAGCGACGACGCCGAACAGCGTCGCGAGGACGATGTCGAGGGCGCGGAGCTCGAGGTCGATCCGTCGATGCTCCGCCTCCGAGGCGAGCCGGACGTAGCCGGTGACGAGGGTCTCTTCGAGCGGTGGCGGCGCAGCGGCCACGCGGGCGATGGTAGACCGTCGCCGTGCGGGTGACGGGGATCGACCATGTGCAGGTGGCGGCGCCGCCGGGCTGCGAGTCCGAGGCGCGCGCGTTCTACGCCGGGCTGCTCGGGCTGGAGGAGCTCGAGAAGCCGGAGGGGCTGCGGGCGCGCGGCGGCTGCTGGTTCCGCGCGGGGGCGCAGGAGCTGCATGTCGGCGTCGAGGATCCGTTCGCCCCGGCCCGCAAGGCGCATCCGGGCCTGGTCGTGGAGGGACTCGACGAGCTGGCCGCCGCCCTCCGCGCCCGCGGCATCGACGTCGCCTACGACGAATCGATCCCCGGCACGAAGCGCTTGCACGTCGCCGACCCGTTCGGCAACCGCCTCGAGCTGCGGGAGGCGTAACGCTTCCGTCACGGTGCCTGGCACCGGACATGTCCGGATTGGATCGCCGTCCCCGTGCCGGATTGCGCCCCAGTGTGGATCGTTCGTCGCACTTCCGTTTCGGTGCCTGGCACCGTCACAGGTGCGTTACAGATAAGCTCTTCTTATGGACACGCGCCAGTTGCGCGCCTTTTGCGAGGTGGTCGAGCGGAAGTCGTTCTCGCTCGCGGCCGAGCGGCTCGGCGTCACCCAGCCCGCCGTGAGCCTGCAGGTGCAGGCGCTCGAGAAGCGGCTCGGGACGAAGCTCCTCGACCGCTCCGGGCGCCGCGTCGAGCCCACCGACATCGGCGCGAAGCTCTACACCTCGGCGCAGCGGCTGATCGCGCTCGAGGAGGAGATCGTCAACGACCTCGCCGAGGAGGCGGGCGGCGACCTCACCGGGACGCTCGAGATCGGCGCGTCGACGGGCCCCGGCGGGGTTCTCCTGCCGAGACTCCTCTGCGAGTTCGCGGACGAGCATCCGCAGCTCCAGATCGCGCTCACGGTCTCCGACACGCAGACGATCGTCGACCGCGTCGGCGACCGCTCGCTGCAGCTCGGCATCGTCGGCGCCGCGCCGCGCCACCGCGGCGTCGTCTACGAGCCGTTCTTCCGCGACTCGCTCGTCCTCGTCTGCCCGCCGGGCCACCGCTTCGCGCACCGCCGCGTCAGCGTCGACGACCTCCGCGACGAGACGCTGATCCTGATGCAGGAGGGAGCAGGCATCCGCGAGGTCGTCGAGGAGGAGCTGCGCTCGCTCGGCGTCAAGCTCGCCGACCTGAACGTGCGCCTCGAGCTCGGCCTGCAGGAGTCGGTGACGACCGCGGTGCGCGCCGGGTTCGGCGTCGCGTTCATCTCACGTTCCGCCGTCGAGGACGACCTCGCCGACGGCCGCCTGACCGAGGCGCGCGTCGTCGGCCTCGACGCCGAGCGCGAGATCTGGGTCGTCCGCGCCGCCGGCCGCTCCGAGCCGCGCGTGGCGCGGACGTTCATCGAGTTCGCGAAAGCGCGGCTCGTGTGATCGTCCGCTGGGGCCTGGCGGAGCTCCAGCCGACGCTGCGCGAGGTGCGTATCGAGCGGCCGTTCGTGATCGCGAGCGCGCGCTGGCAGAAGCTCGACCTGCCGCACGTCGACTGGTGGTCGGACGTCCCCGCCGAGGACATCGAGGTGCCGGAGGAGGCGGACGGCGTCCTCGCCGTCGGCGGCGGCTCCGCGATCGACCTCGGGAAGTACGCGTCCGCGCAGAGCGGCAAGCCCGTCGTCCACGTGCCGACGACGTATGCGGGCGCCGAGTGGACGACGTTCTACGGGATCCGCTCGCGCGACCGCGTCATCCGTGGCGGCGGCGCCGGTGCGCACCCGGTCGCGATCGTCTACGACGTCGACCTGACGCTCGACCTGCCGGCGGACGTCACCGCCGGGACGAGCCTGAACGCGCTCGCACACTGCGCGGAGGCGCTGTACGCCGAGCGTCACAACCCGGACGGCGACGAGCAGGCGCTCGCAGGCGCGAGCCTCGTCGCGAATGCCCTCCCGAACGTCCTCGAGCGGCCGCACGACCGCGACGCGAGAGAGGAGCTCCTCCGCGGCGCGATGCACGCGGGCCACGCGCTCGGACTCGCCGGGCTCGCGCTTGCGCACGCGATGGCGCAGGCGCTCGGCGGCACCTACGGCATCCCGCACGGCGCGATGAACGCCCTCTGCCTGCCGCCCGCGCTCGAGTTCAACCGCGCGACCGTGCCGTCCGCGGTCGGCCGCTTCGGCGACGCGATCGGCGGCGACGCCGTCGCCCGGTCGCGCGAGCTGGCGCTCCTCGGCGGCTTCGAGAACCTGCGGCAGTTCGACGTGCCGGAGGACGACCTGCCGTCGGTCGCCGACGCGGCCTCCAAGCGCGCCGGCAACCAGGCGAATCCGCGGCCCGCGACCGCTGAGGAGATCCTGCGAATGTTCCGCAGCATCTACTGAGGTCGGCCCGCGCGGGCGGGCGTAGCGTCGACCCATGAACCTCTCCGGCCGTGCAGGCAGCTGGAGCGCAGCACACTGGAAGCGCGCCGCGTTCGGCTGGTTCGCGCTGACGATCGGCGCGTTCGTGATCGGGGGCGCGCTCGGCCTCAACCAGCGCGGCGACTCGCAGTCGGGCTCGGGCGAGACCGCGCGCGCCGAGGCGTACCTCCGCCAGGCGCACTTCCTCTCGCCGGCGAGCGAGGTCGTGCTCGTGCAGAGCCGCGACAACCAGCCGATCGCCGGCACGCAGCGGTTCCAGTCCGCGGTCGCCTCGCTCGTGCAGACGCTGCAGACGCTGCCGCAGCTCCAGAACATCCGCTCGCCGCTCGACCCCGTGCACACGGGGCTCGTGTCGAAGGACCAGCGGTCGGCGATCATCCAATTCGACGTCAAGGGCGCCGCCGACTCCGCGGACAAGCGCATCCAGCCGGCGCTCGACGCGGTCGCGAACGCGCAGGCCGGCAACCCGACGTTCCGGATCGAGGAGTTCGGCGCGGCGAGCGCCAACCACGTGATCGGGAAGACCGTCACGAACGACTTCAAGCGCGCCGAGTACACCTCGCTCCCGATCACGCTCGCGATCCTGTTGCTCGCGTTCGGCGCCGTCGTCGCCGCGCTCCTGCCGGTGATCCTCGGCTTCACCGCGGTGCTCGGCGCGATCGGCCTGTGCGTGTTCCTGAGCTACCTCTACCCCGTCCCGAACTTCCTCGACAGCGTGATCCTGATGATGGGGATGGCCGTCGGCGTCGACTACTCGCTCTTCTATCTCCAGCGCGAGCGGGAGGAGCGGCGGCGCGGGAACGACGCGAACACGTCGCTCCTCACCGCTGCGTCGACGTCGGGTCGTGCGGTGCTGATCTCCGGAACGACGGTGCTGATCGCGATGGCGGGCCTCTTCTTCGCCGGGAACCCGATCTTCACCTCGATGGGGCTCGCGACCGAGGTCGTCGTCCTGCTCGCGATGGTCGGCTCGGTGACCGTGCTGCCGGCCCTGCTGCACAAGCTCGGCGATCGCGTCGAGCGCGGGCGCATGCCGTTCGTCGCGACCGGCCGGCGCGAGACGCGGCTCTGGGAGCGCGTGCTCCGCCCGGCGCTCGGGCGCCCGTGGGCGGCCGTCGTCGTCGCCGCCGGGATCCTGCTCGCGGCGGCGTCGCCGGTGCTGAACATGCACACGAAGCTGCCCAGCTTCACCGACCTCCCGCACAACGTGCCGATCGTCCAGACGTACACTCGGATGATCAATGCGTTCCCGGGCGCGCCGACACCGGCCGTCGTCGTGATCCGCGCTCAGAACGTGAACGCCCCGTGGGTGCAGTCGCAGGTGAAGGCGATGCAGCGCGGCGCGCTCGCCGCGGGAATCGTCAAGCCGCCGATCTCCACACGCACGAGCCCCGACCGCACGGTGCAGGAGATCGACCTGCCGCTCGTCGGCCGCGGCGACGACAAGGCGTCGATCGACGCGGTGCAGCGACTGCGTACGGAGATCATCCCGCAGACGCTCGGCAACGTCTCGGGGCTCGAGTACGCGACGACCGGCGTCGCGGCCGGCACGAAGGACTTCAACGACCTGATGAAGGCGCGGCTGCCGTACGTGTTCGCGTTCGTGCTCGGGCTCGCGTTCGTGCTGCTGCTCCTGACGTTCCGGTCGATCGTGGTGCCCATCACGGCGATCGTGCTCAACCTGCTCTCGGTCGGAGCGGCGTACGGCCTCCTCACGCTCGTCTTCCAGCACACGTGGTTCGAGGGCGTGCTCGGCTTCACGTCGAACGGCGGCATCACGTCGTGGCTGCCGATGTTCCTGTTCGTCGTGCTCTTCGGCCTGTCGATGGATTACCACGTGTTCATCGTCAGCCGCGTCAAGGAGCTCGTCGACCGCGGCGAGTCGACGGAGGACGCGGTGCTCCACGGCATCAGCCGGACCGCGCCGTCGGTGACGAGTGCGGCTGCGGTCATGGTCGCCGTCTTCGCGATCTTCGCGACGCTCTCGCTGCTGCAGTTCAAGCAGATGGGCTTCGGCCTCGCGGTCGCGATCGCCGTCGACGCCACGATCGTGCGCGCCGTGCTCCTGCCGGCGACGATGAAGATCCTGGGCGACTGGAACTGGTACCTGCCGCGCTGGCTCGCGTGGCTGCCCGAGACCGAGCGGGAGGAGCGTCCTCCCGCGGCTCTGGTAGATTAGCTTTCGTAATATCAGGTATAGTCACCGGGTGTTCGATGTCCTGGTGATCGGGAGCGGCGCCTCCGGGCTCGCCGCCGCCGTCTCGGCGGAGCGCGCCGGCGCCCGGGTCGCGCTCGCGACGAAGGCCTCGTTGCAGGCGAACAACAGCTCGAAGGCGCAGGGCGGCATCCAGGCCGCGTTCGGCGGCGACGACTCGCCGGAGCGCCACGCGGAGGACGTCTTCCGCTCCTCGCACGAGACGGCGGACACAAGGCTCGTCGAGGTGCTCACGGGGGACGCGCAGTCGGCGATCCACTGGCTCGAGGAGCTCGGCGTCGAGTTCACGCGCAACGAGGACGGCACCTACCGGCTCGCGCGCTGCGGCGGCGCGACGGCGAAGCGTCTCCTGCAGGTCGGCGACCGCACCGGGCACGCGATCACGAAGGCGCTGCGCGAGGCGTGGGAGGCCTCCGGCGGCGAGAGCTACACGAACGCGCCGCTCCGCTCGCTCGAGCAGACGAACTCGCACTGGACGGCGCGCGTCGGTGACCACACCGTCGAGGCGCAGTCCGTCGTGCTCGCCGCCGGCGGCCGCTGCTACGCCGAGGCGGAGCGCCGGGGCGAGCTCTCGACGAACCACCCGAACGCGACCGGCGAGGTGACGAAGATCGCGCTCGACCTCGGCGCGGAGGCGCGCGACCTCGACGCGCTGCAGTACCACCCGAACGGCGGCGCGTGGCCGCCGAACATGCAGGGCTACTCGATCCCGGAGACGACGCGCGCGTACGGCGCCGTGCTCCTGAATGCGGACGGCGAGGAGTTCACGGACTCGCTCGGCCCGCGCGACGAGGTGAGCAAGGCGATCTTCGACGAGGTCGCCGCCGGCCGCGGTGTCGAGACGCCGGACGGGCGGCCCGCCGTCTATCTCGACACGACGCGGATCCCCGAAGCCGACGCGGAGGTGAGCCTGCCGTACATGCTCCGCCGCTACCGCGGCGCCGGCATCGATCCGCTCACCGAGAAGATCCTGACGTACCCCGTCCTGCACTACCAGAACGGCGGCCTCGTGATCGACACCGACGGCCGGACGACGCTCGACGGCGTCTACGCCTGCGGAGAGATCGCGGGCGGCACGCACGGCCGCAACCGCATGATGGGCAACAGCCTCCTCGAGTGCGTCGTCTTCGGAAGGAGGGCCGGCCGTGCCGCTGCTTCAAACTGACCTGAAGCGCGCAGTCGAGGACGCGGCCGCGCACCTCTACGTGTGGGCGCTGAAGGACATCCCGCAGGACCTGCGCGACGCGCTCGCCGCGGCGCGCGACCGCGAGACGTCCGTCACCGGCAAGCGCGTGCTCGAGACGATTCACCGCAACGTCAGCGTCGCCGACGAGGACAAGAACCTCGTCTGCCAGGACACCGGCATCGCCGTCTACCACGCGCGCGTCGGCGAGCACTTCCCGCTGCACCCCGCGCGCATCTACGAGGCGCTCCGCGACGGCACCGCGCGCGCGACGATCGAGCACCCGCTCCGGTCGAACGCGGTGCACACGATCACGCGCGAGAACACGGGCCCGAACATCGGCCACCGCCTGCCGATCGTGCACTGGGAGTTCGTCACCGATTCCGACGAGCTGCACCTCAAGTGCGTGCCGAAGGGCTCCGGCAGCGAGAACATGAGCTTCCTGAAGATGTGCGTCCCCGCCGACGGCGTCGCGGGGATCAAGCGCTTCGTGCTCGAGTCGATCGTCGACGCGGGCGGCAAGCCGTGCCCGCCCGGCATCGTCGGCGTCGGCATCGGCGGCAGCGCCGACTACGCGATGCACCTCGCGAAGGAGGCGATCATGCGGCCGATCGGGACGCGGAACCCCGATCCGGTCGTCGCGCAGCTCGAGGACGAGCTCTACGAGCTCCTGAACGAGACAGGGATCGGCCCGATGGGCCTCGGCGGCGACGTGACGGTGCTGCAGTGCCACGTCGAGCACGCCGACACGCACATGACGCTCAACCCCGTCGCCGTGAACTACCAGTGCTGGGCGGCGCGCCGCGCGTCGGCACACATCGGCGCGGACGGCGAGATCGCCTACGAGCGGGACGCATGACGCACGAGCTGACGTTCCCGGTGACGGACCCGCAGGAGATCCTGAAGCTGCGCGCGGGCGACGAGGTCGTCGTGCAGGGGCACATCATCGGCATCCGCGACCGCACGCAGATCCGCATCTTCGACGAGGGGCAGCAGCCGCCCATGAACCTCGCCGGCGCGCTCCTGCTGCACACCGCGCCGAACGTGCGGAAGGTCGGCGACCGCTACGAGAAGATCTGCATCGGCACGACGACGAGCGCGCGCATGGTGCGCTTCACGGAGCCGCTCGGGCGCGAGTACGGCGTCCGCGCGATCTGCGGC
>DATDNT010000025.1:0-23586 GCA_036518135.1 Gaiellaceae bacterium
GATCCACGAGCCCGCCGTCATCTGGCCGAACATCGTCAGCCCCTCGGCCTCGAGGCGCCGGAACTCGTCCCACGTCGCCCACTTCGGCACGAGCAGCGAGTTCGCGATCAGCACGCGCGGCGACTGCGGCGTCGTGCGGAACACCGCGACCGGCTTTCCGGACTGGACGAGCAGCGTCTCGTCGTCCCCGAGCTCGAGCAGCGCGCGGACGATCGCCTTCAGCGCGTCGTGCGACCGCGCGGCTCGCCCGCTTCCGCCGTAGACGACGAGCTCCTCGGGGCGCTCGGCCACCTCGCGGTCGAGGTTGTTCAGGAGCATGCGGAGCGGCGCCTCCGTCGACCACGAGCGCGCGTTCAGCGCGGTGCCGCGCGGAGCGCGGATCGACGAGAGGTCGCCGGCGAGCGACTCGACGAGCGCGTCGACGGACGGCGCGACGGTCATGCGTCGTCCTCGAGGAGCGCGCGCCGCGCCTCCTCGCGCTGGATGCGCTGCCGCCAGCGCGCGATCCCCCACACCGACGCAGCGATCCACACGACGGCCGCGATCACGACGGCGCGCCCGACCGGGCCGCCGGTCGCCCATGCGAACACGACGACGAGCACCGCAAAGAACCCGTACACGAGCAGCGTGTCGCGGTAGGGGTGCTTCGGGATCGGCGCCTCGGGCAGGCCCCAGCGGAGGTGCCGCGGGCGCTTCGGGTCGTCGCTCATTCGAGCTCCCCCACCTCCGCCTCGATCGACGCGAGCAGCGAGCCGTCCCGGATCGCGGCCGCGACGTCTTCGATGTCGGTGTGCAGTGGACGGTCGTCGCGCAGGCGCGGCGACAGCGAACGCACCGCGTCGTAGGTCGCGCGCGTGCCGCGGCCGGGCTCGAGCGGTGCGAGGAACTCGACCGCCTGCGCGCAGGCGAGCAGCTCGATCGCGAGCGCACGCTCGGAGTTCGCCACGACCTGCCACGCCTTGAGGCCCGACGCGTTGCCCATCGACACGTGATCCTCCTGCCCCGCGCTCGTCGGGATCGAGTCGACCGACGCCGGATGGCACAGCGACTTGTTCTCCGAGACGAGCGAGGCGGCCACGTACTGCGGGATCATGAAGCCCGAGTTGAGGCCGCCGTCCGTCGTCAGGAACGCCGGCAGGCCGTCGCTCAGGTTCGGATTGACGAGCCGCTCGACGCGGCGCTCCGAGATGCTCGCCAGCTCCGACACCGCCATCGCGAGCGCGTCGAGCGCAAACGCGAGCGGCTGCCCGTGGAAGTTCCCGGCTGAGACGAGCACGTCCTCGTCTGCGAGCACGAGCGGGTTGTCGGTCGCCGCGTTGAGCTCGGTCGAGACGGTGTAGTCGACGTAGTCGAGGAGGTCGCGGGAGGCGCCGTGCACCTGCGGCGCGCAGCGGAGCGAGTACGCGTCCTGCACCTTGTCGCACCAGCGGTGCGACTCGATGATCGCCGACCCGTCGAGCAGCCTCATGACGTTGCGCGCCGACGCCGCCTGGCCCCGCAGCGGACGCAGCTCGTGCACCTGCGGGATGAACGAGTTACGCGACCCCTGCAGCGCCTCGAGCGACAGCGCGCACGCGCAGTCGGCGATGCGCGCAAGGCGGCGTGCGCGGACGAGCGCGAGCGCACCCTGCGCGGCCATGAACTGCGTGCCGTTGATCAGCGACAGCCCTTCCTTCGCTTCGAGCACGACGGGCTGCAGGTCGGCTCGGGCGAGCGCCTCCGCGCCGTCGAGCAGCTCGCCCTCGAACCACGCGCGTCCCTCGCCGACGAGCGGGAGCGCGAGGTGCGCGAGCGGCGCGAGGTCGCCCGACGCTCCGACCGAGCCGCGCGACGGCACGAACGGAAGAACGCCGCGGTTCAGGCACACGAGGAGCAGCTCGACCGTCTCGACACGCGCACCCGAGTTCCCCTTCGCGAGCGCGTTCGCGCGCAGCAGCATCGCCGCACGCACGACCGCATCCGGGTACGGATCGCCCACGCCGCACGCGTGCGACCGGAGGAGGCGCAGCTGGAGCTCGCGCGTCAGCTCCTCCGGGATCTCCTTGGACACGAAGCGGCCGAAGCCGGTGTTGACGCCGTAGGTGTGCTCGTGCGACCCGTGCGCCGCGCGCTCGACGACGTCGCGCGCAACACGCATCCGCTCGCGGGCGTCGTCGGAGAGCGGCGCCGCGGGCGCGCCCTCGACGGCGACCGCCCAGACGTCGGCGAGCGAGAGATCGTCCCCGGTCAACGCACGCGTCACCGCCACGGCCAGAATCGTAGTCCCGTGCCCGACCTGCTCCGCCGCCGCGACTTCCGTCGGGTCTTCCTCGCCGCCTCGGCCAGCGAGCTCGGCGACTCGCTGCACTACATCGCCCTGATGTGGTTCGCGTTCGAGCGCGGCGGCGCGGCCGGCGTGATCGCCGTCCGCCTCGCCGACTCGATGCCGGCGATCCTCTTCGGGCTGCACGGCGGCCTCGCCGCCGACCGGTTCAGCAGGAAGCGCCTGATGGTCTCCGCCGATCTCGTCCGCGCGGCGGTGCTCGTGCCGGTCGCGGCCGCGGGCCTGACGGGTCACCTGCCGATCTGGGGCCTCGCCGCCGCCGCGTTCCTGCTGGAGGCCGCCGCGAGCTACTTCGACCCGGCGTACGGTGCGCTCCTCCCGACGCTCGTCGAGCGCGAGAACGTCCAGCGCGCGAACGGTCTCGTGCAGTCGACGATGCAGAGCATCTCGATCGGCGGCCGCGGGCTCGCGGCGCTGCTCGTCGCGTTCGTGCCCGTGTCGGCGTTCTTCGCGGTGAACGCCGCGTCCTTCGCGGTCTCGGCCGCGCTCCTCACCGGCCTCCGCGTCGGCCGCGAGCACCTGCACCTCGAGCCCGAGACGCCGCTGCTGCGTGCGGGGCTGACCACGCTCCGGAAACTGCCCGTGCTCGCGATCGCCGTCGTCGTCTTCGCGATCGAGATCACGCTCGTGGAAGGCTCGTGGATCGGCGGCGTCCCGAAGTTCGTCGGCGACACGCTGCACCGAGGCGCGGGCGTCTTCTCGCTGATGATGATCGGCTACGGCGTCGGCTCGATCGCGAGCGGCGCGCTGCTCTCGCGCATCGAGATCGAGCACAAGGCGCGCGTGAGCATGCTCGCGTGGCTCACGTACCTGCCCGCGTTCGGCGCGATCGCCGCAGCGCACACGCTGGCCCCGGCGCTGCTCGGCGCGTTCGTCGCAGGCGTCGGCCAGACGACGTCGTGGGTGCTGCTCAACTCGGCGGCGCAGGAGGAGGTGCCCGATCGCCTGCTCGGCCGCGTGCTCGGCGTGATCGGCCTCACGCACCGCGGAGCGCACGCGACGGCGCTCGTCTTCGTCGCGCCGCTGTTCGTCGTCGCGAGCGCGCCCGCCGTGTTCTACGGCGTGGCGCTCGCAGCGCCGCTCACGGCTGTCATCGGTCTAGCAGTCGCAGCTCGAGCACTCGGCTCGCATCGAAGCCGCCGATCCTGAGGATCGCGCCGGCGGCAGCCGCGGCCGCGCCGGCCGGCATGAGCCCGACGAGCTCCGAGCCGACGACCTCCGCGCCGCGCGCCTCCGCCTCGGCGGCGATGCGCTCGACGATCTCGTGCAGCGCCGCCGCCTCCCAGTCCTCGACGTTCATCGAGACCTGCACGAGCCCGGCACGGGGCAGGTCGAGCCCGAGCGCGCGCACGCCCGCGAACCCGCCGCCCTTCTCGCGCACGAGCGCCGCCACCTCGCGCGCGACGCGAAGCTCGCCGCGCAGGTTGACGTTGAACGCGATCAGCGGACGGCGCGCGCCGAGGATCACGCCGCCGGCGCTCCCGTCGAGGCGACGCGGGCCGAAGTCAGGCGCGAGCTCGCCGTCGTCGATCCGCCGCTGCAGCTCCGCCGGCCCGCCGCGGCGGTAGAACGCGGGGCCTCGCTCCGGCGGCGCATAGAGGAAGACGGGCAGCGCGAGCTCGCGGCCGATGCGCTCGCCGATCGCCTCGGCCGCGGCGCGTGCGCGATCCATGTCGCCGGGCACGATCGGGACGAGCGGCACGACGTCCGCAGCCCCGATCCGCGGGTGCGCGCCGTCGTGCGTGCGCAGGTCGATTCGCTCCTTCGCGACCGCGATGCCGGCGACGAGCGCATCCGACAGCTCGTCGGCTGTGCCGACGATCGTGAAGACCGACCGGTTGTGGTCCTCGTCCGTGTGGACGTCGAGAAGCGTCGCGTGCGCGTCGATCGCCGCGCCGATCGCCGCGACGGTCGCGCCGTCGCGTCCGACGCTGAAGTTCGGCACCGACTCGAGCGGCAGCACGGCCGTACTGTACGAGGCGGTGAGGGAGTACTACGACCTGCGGGCGCCCGAGTACGACGAGTGGTGGCACGGTGCGGCGAACGAGCGCGACGGATGGCGCGAGGAGCTCGACGCCGCGGTCGCCGCGGTGAACGCGCTGCCGGCGGCTCGCACGCTCGATGTCGCGTGCGGCACGGGGTACGTCACGCGGCGGCTGACGGGCGACGTCGTCGGCGTCGACCAGAGCGCGCGCATGCTCGCGATCGCGCGCGAGCAGGCGCCGAAGGCACGGTTCGTCGAGGGCGACGCACTGGAGCTCCCGTTCGCGGACGCGAGCTTCGACCGCGTCTTCACGAGCTACTTCTTCTGCCACCTCGAGGCCGACGACGCGGCGCGGTTCCGGCGCGAGGCGATGCGGGTCGCGCACGAGCTGGTCGTCCTCGGCAGCCGCTGGAGCCCCGGCGAGGAGAAGGAGCGATGGGAGCAGCGCAGGCTGTCGGACGGCTCGACGTGGCCGGTGTTCAAGCGCGTCTTCGACCCGGGCGCGCTCGCGGCGGAGCTCGGCGGGCGGGTCGTGCACGCGGGCACGTGGTTCGTGGTCGTCCGGGCGTGACGCGGTACCGCTCGATCGCGTCGATGAAGCGCGACCAGAGCCGGTGCCGTGCGTGCGTCGCCGCCGGCTACCCGCTCGAGTCGCTGCCCGTCGTCGCGCCGGGCGACACGCAGCGCGCGTATCTCTTCGGGCAGGCGCCGGGGATCGTCGAGGGCGAGGAGCGGCGGCCGTGGCGCGGCCGCGCCGGCAAGACGCTCCGCCGCTGGCTCGAGATGGACGAGGACGAGTTCTACGCGACGTTCCACTGCGCATCGGTGACGCGCTGCTATCCCGGCCGCGCGCCGTCGGGCCGCGGCGACCGGACGCCGACACCGGAGGAGCAGCGGCTGTGCGAGCGCTGGCGCGACCACGAGCTCCGGCTGCTGCGCCCGGCGCTCGTCGTCACGGTCGGAGGGCTCGCGGCGCGCCGGATGCTCGGCGTGAAGAGCGTCACCGAGTGCGTCGGGCGCCGGTACGACCTCGACGGCGCGGTCGCGATCCCGCTGCCGCATCCGTCGGGAGCCTCGAGCTGGCTGAACGACGCAGCGAACCGCGCGCGCGTCGCCGACGCCGTCCACCGCATCCGCGACGTGCTGGCTACCCTCGGCTGATGCGCTACCGCACGATCTTCCTTCGGCTGCTCGGCTTCCTCCGTCCGTATCGGTGGTCGATGGCGCTGTCGGTCGTGCTCGCGCTGGGACAGCAGGCGGCGGGGCTGATCGCGACGTACCTGACGGGCTCGGTCGCCGGCGCGCTGCAGCACGGCGAGCGCTCGCGGCTGCCGTGGCTCGTCGCATTCATCCTCGGTCTCGGGCTCGTGCGCGCGCTGATGATGGCCGGGCGGCGGCTCATCTCCGGCTACCAGGCGCTGGGAGTCGAGCTCGACATGCGCACCGCGATCTACTCGAAGCTCCTGCGACTCTCCTTCGGCTTCTACGACCGGCACCAGACCGGCCAGCTGATGAGCCGCGCGACCGTCGACCTTCAGGGCGTGCGGTTCTTCCTCGGCTACGGCCTGATCTTCTTCTTCCAGAACCTGTTCACGATCGTCGGCGTCGGCATCGTCGTCTTCCTCATCTCGTGGAAGCTCGCGCTCGTGGCGATGACGATCGCGCCGCTCCTGATCGCCGTCGCCTACCGGTACAGCCACGTGTCGCACCCGCTGCTCCGCGACGTGCAGCAGAAGATGGCCGACGTCGCGACGGTCGCCGAGGAGAACATCGTCGGCGTGCACGTCGTCAAGTCGTTCGCGCAGGAGGACGCCGAGCAGGAGAAGTTCGAAGGCCGGTCGGAGCAGGTGTTCGGCCTGAGCGTCCGCGCGAACCGGCAGCGCGCCTTCTACATCCCGATGCTCAGCTTCCTGCCGCTGCTCGCGCAGGCCGCGATCCTGCTGATCGGCGGTCGCATGGTCGCGCACCACTCGCTCTCGGTGCCGAGCTTCGTCCGCTTCAACCTCTACCTCGCGCAGCTGATCACGCCGCTGCGGTCGCTCGGCATGTGGATCGGGCAGGCGCAGCGCGCGACGGCGTCGGGCGAGCGCATCTTCCAGGTCATCGACGAGCCGGAGGACATCGGCGACGCCGACGGTGCGCGCGAGCTGCCACCTGGTCCGGGCCGGATCGCGTTCGACGGCGTCACCTTCGGCTACGACCCGTCGCGGCCGGTACTGCACGACGTCGACCTCGAGCTCGAGGCGGGGCGCGTGGTCGCGCTGATCGGTCACACCGGCGCAGGCAAGACGACGCTCGCGTCGCTCGTGCCGCGCTTCTACGACGTGCAGCAAGGGCGTGTGACGATCGACGACGTCGACGTGCGCGACGTCACCCTCGCCTCCCTTCGCCGAGAGATCGGCGTGATCGCACAGGACCCGTTCCTCTTCTCGGCGACGGTCCGCGAGAACATCGCGTTCGGGCGGCCGGATGCGACGGCGGACGAGGTCGAGCGCGCCGCGCGGCTCGCGCAGGCGCACGAGTTCGTCGAGGCGCTGCCCGACGGGTACGACACCGTGATCGGGGAGCGCGGAATCACGCTGTCGGGCGGTCAGCGTCAGCGTGTCGCGATCGCGCGCGCGCTGCTGATCGACCCGCGTGTCCTCGTCCTCGACGATGCGACGGCGTCGGTGGACGCGACGACGGAGTCGCGCATCCGCGAGGGGCTCCGGGAGGCGATGCGCGGGCGGACGACGATCATCATCGCGCACCGCCTGTCGACGATCGCGCTCGCCGACGAGATCGTGGTGATCGACGACGGGCGGATCGTCTTCCACGGCGCACCCGAGGACGCGCGCGCGAACGACGTGTACCGCGAGATCGAAGAGCACGGGATGCTCGAGCGGATCTTCGTCGAGGACGTCGTCTGATGCGCGTCCACCAGCCCGGAAGCCACCTGATGCGCGGCTCGCGGCCGCAGGTCGACGACTGGTCGTGGGCGCAGACGAAGCGGCGCCTGCGCGCGCTCTACCGGCTTGCGCGTCCGTACCGCACGCAGACGCTGCTCGCAGTCCTGTCGCTGCTCGCGGCGACGGCGGTCGCGCTCGCGCCTCCGTATCTCGTCGGCCGCGCCGTCGACGAAGCGACCCGCCACTCGACGCACGCGCTCTACGTGCTCGTGCTGCTGTTCCTCGGCGCGGGTGTGATCGGGATCGCGGCGACGTACGGCCAGACGTACTTCACCGGCTGGACGGGGGAGCGCATGCTCGCCGACCTCAGGAACCAGCTCTTCCGGCACTTGCAGCGGCTGTCGCTCGGCTTCTACGAGCGAAACCGCGCGGGGGTGATCATCAGCCGGCTGACGAACGACGTCGAGGCGCTCGACCAGCTCGTCACCGACGGCGTCACGTCCCTCGTCCAGAACACCCTGACGCTCGGCCTGTCCGCCGTCGTCCTCTTCTTCCTCGACTGGCGGCTGGCGCTCGCGACGATCACGGTGCTGCCGGCGGTCTCGCTCGCGACGGCGTGGTTCAGGAAGAGGTCCGGCCGCGCGTACCGCGGCGTGCGCGAGACGCTCGGCGCGGTGACCGCGACACTCGCCGAGGACATCGCAGGGATGCGCGTGCTGCAGTCGTTCACGCGCGAGCCGTCGGCGCGCGCGAACTTCGAGGCGGTCAGCCGCACATATCGCGCCGCGAACATGCAGACGGTCGTCCTCAGCGGCACCTACTTCCCGGCGATCGACTTCCTGTCGACGGCGGCGACCGGCGTCGTCCTCGGCTACGGCGGCTGGCTCGCGTTCCACGGCCAGGTGTCGATCGGGACGCTGGTCGCGTTCCTCGGGTACCTGTCGAACTTCTTCGACCCGGTACAGCAGCTGTCGCAGCTCTACAACACGTTCCTTTCGGCGGTCGCGGCGCTCGACAAGATCACCGACCTGATGGACGAGGAGCCGGAAGTCGTCGACCCGCCGGGCGCGCGGACGCTCGACCGCATCGACGGCCGCGTCGCGTTCGAAGGCGTGCGGTTCGCATACGGACGCGGCCCCGAGGTCCTGCACGGGATCGACCTCGACGTGGCCGCGGGAACGACCGTCGCGCTCGTCGGCCACACCGGCGCGGGGAAATCGACGATCGCGAAGCTCCTCGCGCGCTTCTACGACCCGACGGAGGGCCGTATCACGATCGACGGTGTCGACCTGCGCGACGTGACACAGGACTCGCTCCGCAGGCAGCTCGGCATCGTGCCGCAGGAGGGCTTCCTGTTCGCGGGCACCGTCGCCGAGAACGTCGCGTTCGGGAGGCGCGAGGCGACGCGCGACGAGGTCGTCGCGGCGATCCACGCCGTCGGCGCCGACGAGTTCGTCGAGCGCCTCGAGGACGGGTACGAGACACAGCTCGGCGAGCGCGGATCACGGCTGTCGCTCGGCCAGCGGCAGCTCGTCGCGTTCGCGCGGGCGCTGCTCGCCGACCCGCGCGTGCTGATCCTCGACGAGGCGACGAGCTCCGTCGACATCGGCACCGAGCGGAAGATCGAGGACGCGCTTCGCCGGCTGCTCGCCGGGCGAACCGCGTTCATCATCGCGCACCGCCTGTCGACGATCCGCGACGCCGACCTGATCGTCGTGCTGGAGCACGGCCGGATCGTCGAGCAGGGCACGCACGAGGAGCTCCTCGCGCGGCGCGGCCTCTACACCTCGCTCTACGGCGACTGGGCGGCGGACGCCGCTTAGCGATCCATGATCGGCAGCGAACGCACGGCCTTGTCGTGCCAGGTCTGCTTCCGCGGATCCCAGAGCATCCACAGGTAGCCGAGCAGGATCACGACGCCTGAGGCGATCGAGACGATCGTGCGCCCGAGCGCGCGACCGTACCCGATCACGGAGCGGTCCTCGATGTCGAGGACGCGAATGCCGACCGCGGCGTCGCCGGGCGTCTGGCCGGTGCGGCCGTGGAAGAACGTGTAGTAGCCGAGCGAGATGATCGCGCTGAGGACGTAGCCGCCGGTCCCGAGCACGAACAGCAGGATCCACGAAACGATGTTCAAGAGGATCCCGTCGATGAACGCGGCCCCGAACCGCCGCCAGAAGCCTGCCGCCTCTCCCGCCATGTGCGCGTAGGGTTTCACACAAGTGCCCGAACCACAAACGCACATCGACGCGGAGACCGAGGAGCGGATCGACCAACCGGTGTCGGCGGAGGCCGAGCGCGAGACGCGCATGACGCCGGCCGAGGCGGTGAAGCAGATGCGGATCCGCGTCCCCGTCCGCGCGAACCGCAAGCTGCGCACCGTGATCGAGCGTGTGAACCGCGACGACCAGCTCAAGGCGTGGTGGCACGTCGCGAACGTGAACGCGGTGGCGCGCATGGAGATCAACGACCACTCCTGGGTGCACATCCAGATCGTCACGAACATCGCGCTGAAGCTCCTGCGGCAGCTCACGAAGCACGGCGTCGAACCGAACGTCGTGCGCGACTACGGGTACGCGCGCGAGGACGCGGAGGTGATAGTCGCGCTGACGGCGCTGACGCACTGCGTCGGCATGTCGGTGCACCGCCACGGGCACGAGGACTTCAGCCTGTTCCTGTCGGAGCCGAAGCTGCGCGAGCTGCTCGACGGGATCTACGACGAGCCCGACCGCACCGTGATCGTGTCGGAGGTGCTGCAGGGCATCATCAGCCATCGTTCCGACGGCGAGCCGCTCACGCTCGAGGCGGGAATCCTCCGCGTCGCGGACGCGCTCGACATGGAGCAGGGCCGGTCGCGCATCGCGTTCGAGCGCGGGCGCATCGGCATCCACTCGCTGTCGGCGGCGGCGATCGACGAGGTCGAGATCTCCGACGGCGAACAGAAGCCGATCCGCATCTCGATCCGCATGAACAACTCGTCCGGCATCTACCAGGTGGACGGCTTGCTCAAGGCGAAGCTGCGCGGCTCAGGGCTCGAGCCGTACGTCGAGGTGCTTGCGCACATCGACACGGAGGCGGAAAAGCGCCTCGTGCCCTTGTACGAGCTCGAGCTGTAGCCAACAATGGCGCAATGGCGCGTGACGAGGTCGACCTCGATCGAGTCATCCACGGCACGCTGTTCGGCGAGGCCGTGACGTATGCCGGCGTCGCCGCACTCCTTGCCGACGGCGACGGGCAGTACGTCGCCGCGAACGAGGAGGCCTGCCGGCTGACCGGCTACACGCGCGGGTCGCTCGTCGAGTTCCGCGCCGGCGAGCTCGCCGCCGACGAGCCGTCACGCCGCATCTACGACAACATCTCGCGCGGCCGGAAGCTGAAGGGCCGGAAGACGATCCGCCGGCGCGACGGCGAGAACGTGACGTGCCGCTACTGGGCGATCCCGACGCGCGTCGCGCACGTCCCGTACTACCTGCTGCTGCTGTGGCGCGCCGACGCGGCGTGACCGCGACCGATGGGCGCGCGGCGCCCATGCGCCACGCGCCCACGGTCTCGTGCGTCGCCGCAGTCGTTACTTGACGTCGGCGCAGATCACCCACGGACGGACGATCAGCGGAGCGCCCGACTGGTTGTACCCCTGCACGAGCCAGCCGTTCGGCACGAAGGAACCCTCGGCGTCGATCGGCTTGTAGATGCTCATGTCCTCGAGATACGTCTTCCCGTCGGCGATCTGCACGGGTGACGACGTGACGATCACGAGCTTGTCGGTCTGCACGTCGTCCTGCCCGAAGCCGCCGCCGATCGCGGTCTTCCCGGGCGCGCACATCACCCACGACTGCTGCAAGGCGTCCCCGGTCGCCCACGCCGCCGTCGACTGGGCGCCCTGATCGCCGTGCAGGTTGTTCTCCGCGTCAGCCCGGCCGGGATACGGGCCGTCCGCCTCGACGTTGCTCAGGCCCGGAGGCCCGCTCTCGCCCCGGTCGCCTCTGTCGCCCTTGTCGCCTCTCTCGCCCTTGACGCCCTGAGCGCCGGTGTCGCCCTTCGGGCCTTGCTGACCGGTCGCACCGGTCTTGCCGCGGAGCGAGTTGACGAGAGCCGGAGACAGATCGTGCCCCTGGATCGTGTGATCGACCAGGTGGCGCGACGAGATCGAATGGTCCTTGATGTCCTTGCCCGTGATGAGACCCGTGACGCGTCCACTCGCGACGGACGAGAACCCGAGCACGGCAACGAGGGCGACCGCGAACCACAACAGCTTGGCGCGCATCACCTTCCCCCTTTCCGAATGACCCCGCCGTGGGGGTATCGCACCGACGAGACGAGCGCGCCATCGGCGCTCCTTCGGATTCGATCTGCGCAAAGCCGCTCACGCGGACTTCACGCTGAATCAGGAAAGCGCGGTGGCCGTTTTCACCGTCGACGGCGGGCGTCTTTTCGGGGCGCCCGCTACAATCCGGGCGCCCTGCGGGATCGTCTAATGGTAGGACGCCTGACTCTGGATCAGGTAGTCTAGGTTCGAGTCCTAGTCCCGCAGCTCTTCCGAAACCCGCCGCAAACGGCGGGTTTTCTCGTTCACGGGGCGCCGCCGCCGAGAGAGGCGGCGGCGCCCCACCTGCCCCCCTTACTTCAGCCGGAGCCGGTACGCGCCACGGCCGTGCGTCGCCGCGTACAGCAGCCGGTCGCCGGCCTTCGGCGACACCGCGAGCGTCAGGCCGGGCACAGCGGCGTTCGGCAGGCCGTCCGCCGCAGGAATCCACGTCTGCGTGCCGCTCACGAGCCGCAGCACGCCGAAGTCGGTCGACGCGTACACGTCGCCGGTCGCCGCATCGAACACCGCGTCGTTCACCGGCTGGTCGCCGATGTCGTACGAGATGTTCGTCCACGTCGCGGTGCCCGCAGCAGGGTCGTAGACGACGTCGAACACGTGGCCGGGCGTCGTCGGCGTGTTCGACTCGTACCCCGAGAACGTGACGATCGCGTGGTCGGGATTCGTCGGGTCGACCGTCACCGACGACGGGACGCGGTTCGGCTGGCTCGCCGTGTCGATCCGCGTGAACGTGACCGCAGGCGAAGCGGCGTCGACGTTCGTCGTGACGAAGACACGACCGCCGTTCGTCGCCAGCCAGAGGGTGCCCGCGTCGTGCGCGCGGCTCATCGCCGTGATGCTGCCGCCCGCCTTCGTGCCGCCGAACGTGGCGGCCGACGACATCGACTGCGACCCCAGCGGGAACCAGTCGCTGAGCGAGCCGCAGGCGCCCGTGTTCAGCAGGTCGCTCGGGAACTCGCCCACTGCCGTGTTGCAGTGCTGCTCGAGGAACGTGCGATCGCCGCCGCCGTCCTCCGTCCGCCAGACACGTGTCCCACCCACGTAGATCGTGCGCGTGCGAACCGTGTCGGCAAGCGCAGGCCCGTAGAAACGGACGCTCTCGTGCGCCTTCGCGATCCAGTCCGCGACCCACAGCCACGACGTCGGATCGACACCGTTGTAGTTCACGTCCATCTGCCCGTTCGTGTACGTGTGGAAGTCGAACTTCGGGTCGACGGCGTCGAACCCCGCGTCGCCGCCGTCACCGGTCAGCGGCAGGAGCCACACCGGTGACCCGGAGTACGCGAGCGTGCCGTTGTCCTGCGTCCCGGCGAGAGCGGTGTCCGTGGGCGAGAACGGCGAGACGGAGATGCTGTTCATCTGGAGCGTCGCGAGGCCCGCGTTCACCACCTGGAGCTGGCCGGGGATCTTGCTCAGCCAGTCGTGGCAATAGCCGAGGTCGGTCGCCGAGAGGCCGCGCGTGTCGCACTGGCTCGACGCGTCGGCCCACGTGCCGTCCGTGCGGATGACGCCTCCGTCCGATGCGACGAAGAATTGATCCGGGTTCCCGGGCACGAACGCAAGCGCGTGCTGGTCCGGGTGCATCGACTCGCCGCTCGGATCGCCCGTCGCATCGGTCCAGTGGACACCCGCGTCGAACGACACGAGCACCGCACGGCCGTTGGCACGCATCCCGCCGGGCGCTGCGTACGGCTTCAGCTCCTCGTAGTGCATGAGACCGCCGACGACGACCATGTCGGGACGGTCGGGCGGCGACATCACGAACATGTCGTAGCTGCACTGCGAGCCGACGAGCGGCGTGTTGCAGAAGTTGTTGACCGCGTACCCGGGCGTGCCCGGCGTCGGGTTCGAGAGCCGCGTCCACGCAGCGTTGCCGCCGGCGGTCATCGACGCGGCTGGCTGCTTGGCATCGTCGATCCGGAAGACCTCTGCGGGCCCGCCGCCGCCGCTCGCGTCGGCGAGGTAGATGCGCGTCTTCCCGTTCGCCAGCCTCACCGGCGAGAACGAGAACCGCGACCGGCTGAGCGAGAAGATCGTCTCCCAGGTGCCTGCGGCGCCGCCGGCGGTGGAGCGGACGAGACCGACGTTCGCCTGGGCCGCGTACACGACGTTCGCGTCGCGCGGGTCGAACTTCACCTCGTTGATCAGCCCCGGCTGCACGAGCGCGAACGTCACGCCGCCGTCGGTCGAGCTGTAGACGCCTGTCGGCGCAACGCCGACCGGAGCGGTCTGCGTGTTGCCCGACGACTCGCCGAACGTGCCGCTGCGCGTGCCGAACAGGATGTGCGACGCGTTCGTGGGATCCACTGCGACCCACGTGATCGAGCGCCCCTTCGCCACGGCGTAGGAGCCGTCGACCAGCGACCAGTGCGAGCCACCGTCGACCGTCCTGTAGAGGCCGAGCCCCGCCTCGCTGTCGGCGGAGCTGTTGCCTTCGCCGGTGCCGACGTAGATCGTCCGGCCCGACTTGTCGTTCGGGTCGATCGCGATCGACCCGATCGCGTTCGTCGGCAGGTCCTCGGAGATCTGCTTCCACGCCGGATTCGGTGCGAGCGCGTTCGTCGAGCGCCAGACCCCGCCGCCGGCGGCGGCGACGTACAGCGTGCACTCCTGCGGCTTGCATTTCGGGTCGACGGCGAGGGCCGTGACGCGGCCCGACCACTGCGTCGCCTTGTTGAACGCCTGCGTGCCCAGCCGGTCGACGTTCAGCGTCTCCGGCCCCAGCGACTCCCACTTCGACGTGAGCTTCGCTCCACGCGCGACCACGAGGTTGTTCGCGCCGATCGCCGTACGAACCTGATCGAAGGTGACGTCCGACGCCGGGTACGCGCGGTCGGCGTACATCTCCGAGTCGCCGTCGCCGCCGGCTTCTCCACGAGACTGCTCACGCAGCGTCGCGTGAGCGAGGCGCGCGGCGGTGGCGCGGTCGGCGGCGGATGGATGGTGCGACGACCGTGTCGCTGCGACGGCCGGGATCACGGCCAGCGCACCGGTCGCGAGAGCCACGGCGGCGAGCCGCGTGCGGAGCCCACTCATGAATTCCCCCTGGATCGAAGCTGACGGAAGGGTGCGCTCCGATTACAAAGGAAGTTTGCGATCCGGTCAAGTCGCGCTAGTTGAGGTGCACCTCGGAGGCCTCGTAGGTCGCGAGCACGGCCATCAGCCGCGCAGCATGCTCGACGAGCGCCGCGCGCTGCGCGCCGTACGCCAGCGGATTCTCGGAGCGGTCGAGCACCTCGAGCGCCTCCTCGATCTCGCGCAGCTTCGCCGCCACGTACTCCGCCGCCCACGTCTGCCCCTCCCCCATGCCTCGCCCCTGCCCGACTGCTCCTCGATCCGAACATCGCGTTGAACCGCGAGTCAGGACAGGAGCCGGACGGTTGACTCCGGCCGCGCCGCGGAGGATCGTGGGCCGACCGTCAGTCGACACGAGGGGGTTGTTCCATGAGAGGTCGTCTCGCCATCGCCGCTGCGGCGCTCGCCGCGTCGGCCGTCTTCACGGGCGCCGCGCGCGCCGGCGTCGCGTACACGTTCAACGGACCGGTCGCAGACCTGACGACGCGGTGCTCGGGCCAGAACGCGGAGGTCGAGCAGGCGGCGGATCCCGTCGCGGGCTACGTGTACGAGGAGTGGATGGGCTGTTCGGGGATCGCGTTCTCGCGCTCGGCCGACGGCGGCCGCACGTGGAGCGCGCCACTCAACGTTCCCGGCTCCGTCGGCTCCGACTTCAACTCGTGGGACCCCGCCGTCGCCGTCGGGCCCGACGGCACGGTCTACGCCGCGTTCATGCTCGGCCACTCGAGCCAGTGGTACCCCGTCGTCGCGGCCTCGTTCGACCACGGCAAGACGTTCCCGCAGGTGACGCAGCTCGTCCCGCCCGACGAGAAGAACTGGGGCGACCGCGTGTTCCTCGCAGTCGGGCCCGACGGCGCGGTGTACCTGACATACGACTACGGCCCGAACCGCACGTCGATCACCTTCCTCTGCGCCGCCGACGGAAGCTGCGGCTACGCGTCCGGCGACGTCAACGTCGTCATGCAGAAGTCGGTCGACCACGGGAAGACATTCGGCGGCATGGTCTACGTCAGCCCCGGCTTCCCCGCGAGCGGCGGCGACCTGGCGCCGCTCGTCGTCGAGCCGAAGAGCGGGGCGATCGACCTGATCTACCAGGGCTACGGGATCACCGACCCGACGACGTACGCGATGACGCCGGCGTACGAGTACTTCACGCGCTCGACCGACGGCGGGGCGACGTGGACGAAGCCGACGAAGGTCGGCGCGAGCGCCGGGACGATGTCGCTCGACGAGTGGTGGATCGACACCGCGATCGGCATCGATGCCGCCGGCAACCTCTACGACACGTGGGACACGCAGACGGACACCTCGGACACGGGGTGGCTGTCGTACTCGACCGATCACGGCAGGTCGTGGTCGGCGCCGATCCAGGCGACGCCCGACTCGCTCAAGGCACCGCACGTGATGGAGGTCGCGGGCGGCCCTGCGGGCACCGCGTACGTCGGCACGCTGACCGATAGCGACCCACGTGGCTACGGGATGTACCTGCGCACGTTCTCGATCAGGAACGGCTGGCAGTCGGCGCCGCTGCAGGTGAACGACGAGTTCGGCGATCCGTCGGTGTGGCCCGGCGACACGTTCGGCATCGACACGACGTCACCGTCCGACGTGATGCTCAGCTGGGGCAGCGCGACGCCGTCCGTCGGCAACAAGAAGTCCGACATCTTCGCGCGCAGCGTGCACGTGAACGGAGGCTGATCTACGACGACGCGGGGTCGGACGTCCCGAGCGTCCGGCCCTGCGCGTCGAGCGCCTCGACGCTGACGTTGCGCGCGCCCGCGGGCAGCGCGATCGACGTCTCGAGCCCGGACCACGCTGCCGTCGCCACCGTCTTCCCGCCGGAGACCACACGCCAGCGCGCGATCGCGAGCTTGCCGTTCCACGACGCGTACACGCGCCCGCCCGCCACCGCGGCGAGCGGCTTTCCACTCGGGTCGCCGGCCCACGGCAGCCGGTAGCCGCGGTACGTGTCGCCGTACGGAAGGAGCAGCTGGAACCGCACCTTGAGGTCCGGGGCGTACTCGGTGACGCGCCGCACGCCTCCCCACCCGACGAACGCGCCGCCGTCGGGCAGCAGCTCGAGGTTCCCCTCGAAGGGCGACGCGATCTTCGTCGGGTACGTGCGGACGATCGACGCGCGCTTCGCGCTCTGGTCGAGTCGCAGCACGAGAGGACGCGACACGGGCTCCTTGCGCGGGATGCCGCCGTTGTCGAACAGCGTCAGCGTTCCGTCCGCGTGGTACCGCGCGTCGTGCTGGAAGAAGAACGTCACCGCCTTCTTCGGCCCGAAGTCGCTCTTCTTGCCGCCGAGCCGCCAGACGATCGAGCCGTCGCGGCGGACGAGGTAGATCGCAGACGTGTTGCGTGCCGAGATGAGCACCGTTCCGTTCGGGCCGTCGCCGACCGAGTTGACGTGGAAGTAGTCGAACGCGCGTCGCTTCGACGCGTGCTGCGCCGGCTCTTCGTTCGCCATGACCGACTCCGACAGCGGCACGTGGTCGAGCGCGTCCCACTGCCACACGACCTTGCCGGTCGCGACGTCGACCTCCTGCACGAGGCTGTCGTTGATCCACGACCTCTTGGGCCCGCCGACCCTGCTGAGGTCGCCCGGGATCTCCTTGTAGATCGAGATGAACGCGGTGCCGCGCGGCGTCAGCTGGAACTCGTGCAGGTCGCCTTCGAGGCCGTCACCCGCCTTCACCGTCGCGATCTGCCGGTAGGAGCCGTCGTAGACCTCGTACTCGCCCTGCCCGAACCCGGCGACGGCGATCTTCCCCTGCCACCAGGTGAGGACGGGCTTCCCCTTGTACATCTGCATGCGGAAGTCCGTCGCCTCGAGCCCCTTCGGCACCTGGTGGTACCAGAGGACGCGGCCGCGGTCGTCGAGGATCGCCGGGCCACCCGGCCGCTTCGCGCCACCTTTCTCGGCGACGAAGACATATCCGGGCGCGACGCCGTTCGCCGGCACCTCCACCTTCACAGCCGGCGGCTGCAGCCCCGGCAGCGTGTGGAGCGGCGCGCTCGGCTTCGAGTCCGGCGGCCCGAAGTGGAGCGCGGCCGCGGGTGACGCCTTCGCCGACGCGGGCGGCTCGCTCGACGCTGCGTGCTTCTTCGCACCGCACCCGGCGGCGACCGCGACGACAGCTAGACAGAGGATCCCGGCACGCAAGGTGCGCGATCCTAGACGCTCCTCGTCAGACGGCGACGACGGAAGCGTGCGCCGCGGGCGCGAGCGCGGCCTGGAGCGCGCGCTCCAATGCGTACAGCGGAAACGGCTTCACGAGGTACGCGGCCGGCTCGAGCGCAAGCATCTCCGCGTCCGCGGGATAGATGCTCGTGAAGAGCACAGGAACGCCGCGCGACCGGAGGCTCTCCGCAAGGCGAAGACCCACGACCTCGCCCGGCTCGATCACCGCCGCGTCGACGCCGCTCTCGAGCGGGTCGCACGAGTGCACGGGCTCGTGCCCGAGCCGGCGCACCACGAGCTCGAGCAGAGCGGTGATGTCGTCGTGCGGCTCGCAGATGAGGATCCGTGCCACCGGCGAAGCATTCCCTCGCGACAGAGGGATTCGGCCCGCCGGATGGTATGAATCGTGTATGAACACCCGGCCGCGGGTGCTCGTCGTCGACGACGACGAGGACATACGTCTGCTCGTCCGCGAGCTCCTCGAGCGCGCGGGTTACACGGTGTCCGAGGCCGCGAGCGGACGCGAGGCCCTGCGTCAGCTGTTCGAGCAGGCACCCGCGCTGGTGATCCTCGACGTGACGATGCCCGACATGGACGGCTACCAGACGCTCGAGCGGATCCGCGACCTGTCGGACGTCCCGGTGATGATGCTGACCGCACGGACGCAGGAGCTCGAGAAGGTGCGCGGCCTGTCGGCCGGCGCCGACGACTACGTCGCGAAGCCGTTCGGGCGCCAAGAGCTGCTCGCGCGCGTGCAGGCGCTCCTCCGCCGCACGGGCGGCAAGTCGGAGGTGCTCGAGGCATACGCCGACGGCTTCGTCGAGATCGACTACGCGCAGCGCCGCGTGAACGTCCAGGGTCGAGACGTGCAGCTGACGCCGCTCGAGTTCAAGCTGCTGTCGTCGTTCGTGCAGAACCCGAACCAGGTGCTGTCGCGCGACCAGCTGCTCGAGCTCGTGTGGGGCGACCCCTACGGTGTCTCGGGCGACCAGGTGAAGCTCTACGTCGGGTACCTGCGCAGGAAGCTCGTGCCCGACGCGCCCGACTCCGCGCCGATCGAGACCGTGCGCGGCTTCGGGTATCGCTACCGCAAGTCCTAGCCGATCAGCTCCTGGACCTTGGCGACGAGGTCCTGCGCCTTGAACGGCTTCGCGAGGTACGCATCGGCGCCCGCGTCGAGCCCACGCTCGACGTCGCTCTCCTGCACGCGCGCAGACAGGAGGATCACCTTGAGGTCGCGCAGCGTCTCGTCGGCGCGCAGCTCGGCGAGCACCTCGAGCCCCGTGCGCCTCGGCATCATGACGTCGAGCACGGCGACGTCGGGCTTCAGCTCGCGTGCCGCAGCGACCGCCGCCTCGCCGTCCTCCACCTTGTGCACGTCGAGGCCGGCGCGCTCGAGGCGCAGCGCCACGAGCGCGAGGATGTCCTCGTCGTCGTCGGCGCAGAGGACGAGCGGCCGCTCTCTCACGTCGCCGGGAGCTCCACGACGAAGGTCGTGCCCACGGACTCCTCGCTTCTCACCCCGATGCGCCCGCCGTGCGCCTCGACGATCGCGCGGGAGATGTACAGGCCGAGGCCGGTTCCCTGGATCTGCCGCTCGAGCGCCGTCTGCGAGCGGAAGAAGCGCTCGAACAGCCGCTCGCGCTCCGCCTCCGGGATCCCGATGCCGGTGTCGGACACCTCGACGCACACGACGCCGTCGCGCGCGAAGACCCAGATCGCGACCTCGCCGCCCGCGGGCGTGAACTTGATCGCGTTCGACACGAGGTTGTCGACGAGCTGTGCGAGACGCACGGCCTCGCCCGAGACCGGGGGCACCGGCGCCGTCTCGACGCGAAGCGTGACGCCGGCGGTCTCGGCGCGCGGCCGCGCGGCCGCCGCCGCCTCCTCGACGACCGTGCAGAGATCGACGTCCTTGCGCTCGAGGTCGAGCCGGCCGCCCTGCAGGCGCGCCGCGAACAAGAGGTCGGAGACGAGGCCGAGCAGCCGGCCCGAGTTTCGTTCGACGATCTGCAGGTAGCCGCGGCGCGCGTCGTCGGGCTCGTCCTCGAGCAGCAGCTCGACGTACCCCGAGATCGAGGTCAGCGGCGTGCGCAGCTCGTGCGTCACGCTCGAGACGAACTCGTCCTTCAGCCGATCGAGCTCGACGAGCTGCTGGTTCTGGTAGGTGAGGAGCTGCTGCGCCTGCTCCGCCTCGCGCCGCGCGAGGCGCTCGGCCTTCCGTGCGTGCTCCACCGCGTGGACGAGACCGGCGAAGCGAAGGAGGACGAGCATCCCGATCGCGGCGGTGAGGAGCGCGATCGCGGTGCCGTGCCTCGGCGACTCGGCGAGCCAGATCACGGGGCCGACCAGGAGCGCCGCCGCGAGCAGGACGAGGCGCGACCTCGTGAGGCGCGGGAGCCGGCGGCGGTCGCGTTGTGCGAGCCGTGCGACGGACGGATCGAGCGCGGCCGCGCCCCAGGCGACGTACGACGCCAGCCAGAGGGCGTCGAGCCAGTCGCCGCCCCGGTAGCCGGCCGGGTCGAGACCGTAGATCTCGTCGGCGATCACCCACAGCGCGACGCTCGCAAGGAGCATCCGGTACGCGGTCGTGCGGCCGCCTGGCCCGAGGAGCAGCTGCGCGAGGGCCGCCGCGAGCAGCACGTCCATCGTCGGGTACGCCATGTTCACGACTCGCGCCCACCCGCCGAGCGAGGCGTCGTGGCGGAACGGGTCGATGAAGAACACCCACTGCACGAGGACGACGCCGGCGAAGATCACGACCGAGTCGAGGACGGCGGCGCGGCTCGTGTGGCCGCCGAGCCGGCGCAGGACGAGGAAGATCCCGGCGGTGAGCACCGGGTAGCCGCCGAGGTAGAACGCGTCCGCCACCGACGGGGACGGAGGCTCACGGTTGAGGCCGATCTCGTAGATCGAGAAGATCGCGTCGCCGGCGACCTGCGCGAGCAGCCCGACGGCGAAGAGGTTCCACGGCAGCCGCGCCGCGCGCGGCAGGTTCCGCGCGGCGCCGACGTAGATCGCGCCGACGCACGCAAGGCCGATCACCTCGTAGAAGATCGACTGCGCGTCGCCGTGGGCCGGCAGCAGGAAGTAGACGCCGATCGCCGCTGCGCCGGCCGCCAGGAACGACCACGACGCCGGCGCCGCGCGAAGGGGCCGGATCAGTGCAGGTGCAGCCTCGGAGGTCACGATGTGGCTTTCGATACCAGAGTAGGCTGCCCCTCCCCTCCGTACAAGCAGGCATTTCGGGTTGACGCGGCGGCTTCTCTCTCTATGCTCTTCCGCATTCCCCTGACCCCCCAGACAGGAGGACGAGTGAAGAAGCGCATCTACGTGGGTGCCGGTGCATCCGCGCTGATCGCAATCGTCGCGCTCGCGACGATGGTGAGCGGGGCGATCGCACGCAGTGGCGCGACGCCGCTGCCCGCATCGTCGTGCTCGGCGATCCAGAACAGCGGCGGCCAGGTTCTGGTCGCTTCCGACCTGCCCCTCGAGGGCTCGGGCCGCACGCAGACCGCCCAGATGACGCGGGCGATCAAGTTCATCTTCAACCAGCACGGCTGGAAGGCGGGGAGCCACTCCATCGCCTACCAGAGCTGCGATGACGCGACGGCTCAGGCGGGCAAGTGGGACTCGGGCAAGTGCTCCGCCAATGCGAACGCCTACGCGCAGAACTCGAGCGTCGGCGCCGTGATCGGGACGTTCAACTCGGGTTGCGCCGAGATCATCATCCCGATCCTGAACCGCGCCCCGAACGGGCCGGTCGCGATGGTGAGCCCCGCGAACACGTACGTCGGCCTGACCCATCCGGGCCCGGGCACGGCGGCGGGCGAGCCGGGCAAGTACTACCCGACCGGCAAGCGCAACTACGCGCGTGTCGTGGCCGCCGACGACTACCAGGGCGCCGCTGACGCGGTCCTGGCGAAGACGCTCGGCGTCAAGAAGGTGTTCATCCTCAACGACAAGGAGGCCTACGGCCTCGGCGTCGCGACGAACTTCCGCAACGCGGCGGTGAAGCTCGGCATCAAGGTCGTCGGCTTCACGGCGTGGGACGGCAAAGCGTCGTCGTACGAGGCTCTCGCCGTCAAGATCAAGGCCTCGGGCGCGCAGGGCGTGTTCCTCGGCGGCCTGATCTGCGAGAACGGCGGGAAGCTGATCAAGGACATCCGCGCGGGCGTCCCGTCGAGCGTCAAGATCATGGCGCCCGACGGCTTCACCCCCGTGTCGGCGACCATCCAGCAGGGTGGCTCGGCGTCCGCCGGGATGACGGTCTCCGTCGCGGGCCTGCCGAACACGGCGCTCAAGGGCGCCGGCAAGGCGTTCGTCAAGGCGTTCACCAAGGCCGACCACCGCGCACCGGATCCCTACTCGGTGTACGCGGCGCAGGCTGCGGAGGTCGTCTGGCAGGCGATCAAGCAGTCGAACGGCTCGCGTGCCGACATCGCGAAGCAGCTCTTCAAGGTCAACCTGAAGGGCTCGATCCTCGGCAACGTCTCGTTCACGGCGAACGGTGACGTGACCTCGAACCCGGTCACGATCTACCGCGTCGTGGGCGGCAAGTCGACGACCTACAAGGTCATCGTGCCGCCGAAGTCGCTCGTGAAGGCCGCGTAAGCCGGGACGGCCCACGAACGGCAGGACCCGAGGGGAGGGCGCAAGCCCTCCCCTCTTCTTATCCTTCGGGTGTGGCGAAGCCGCTCGCAGCCGTCCCGGATCTCGACCACGAGCTCGACGCGCTGTACGCGCTGCCGCTCGACGAGTTCACGAAGGCGCGCAACGACCTTGCGGCGCGGCTGAAGAAGGCACATCAGACGGAGGCCGCCGACCAGGTGCGCGCGCTGAAGAAGCCAACGGTCGTCGCGTGGACGGCGAACCGGCTCGCGCGGTCGCATCCGGATCTCGTGCACGAGCTGCTCGAGGCCGGCGCGCGGCTGCGCGACGTGCAGCAGCGGTCGCTCGCCGGGAAGGCGAATGCGGCCGAGGTGTCGGAGGCGGCGGGGCGCGAGCGCGAGACGGTGCGCGAGCTGATCGCCGCCGCGCGCACGGAGCTCTCCGCGCCGATGCTCGACCGCCTGACGCAGACGCTCCGCGCTGCGGCGGTCGATCCCGGCGTCGCGCCGGTGCTTGCGGCCGGTCGGTTGACGGAGGAGCTGCGGGCGGTCGGGTTCGGGCCGCTCGAGGCGGTGACGCCGAAGCAGCGAGGGCCGTCGATGGACGAGCGGCGCGCGGAGCGCGAGCGGCTGACGGAGCTTCGCGCCGAGGCGCGGCGCCTCGCCGCCGAGGCGAAGGAGGCGCTGCGGGCGGCACACGAGGCCGAACGGGAGGCGGAGCGGCTCCGCGGGGCCGCCGAAGAGAAGCAGGCGGAAGCCGACCGCGCGGCGACGAAGCTCGCCGACGCGGAAGGGCGCTAGGCCGGGGCGGGCTCGGCGGCGGCGGAGCTCGTCTGCGCTTCCGCTACGGCGACGAGCTGTCGAGCCAGCGTCACCGTCTCCAGCTCGTGCTGCATGCACAGCTCTCCCATCGTCAGGGTGCTGCACCCTTCGACTGCGCATTCATGCACGACAGGCATGGCGTCCCCCGGGGGTCGAAAAACGTAGCGCGACTATCTCCCCTTTCGGCCGCGACCGCAAACGGGATCAGGCGGGCGACAGATGGGGGGCCGAAACGGCCGGCAACGAGACGCGAAACGTCGAGCCGCCGCCCTGCTCCGAATCGACCTCGATCGTGCCGCCGTGCGCGAGCACGATCTCGCGGGCGACGGCCAGGCCGAGACCGGTTCCGCCGACGGTCGCGGCGGCGTGCTCG
>DATDNT010000026.1:0-7302 GCA_036518135.1 Gaiellaceae bacterium
CGGTCCGCGTCGGCGACCCGCTGAACCGCGTCGCCGTCCCGAAGAAGTTCCACGCGCCGGAGGACGTCAGCGTCGGGTCGCTCACGGTCGCGATCGGGTTGGGGATCGAGGACTAGATGCGCGCCGTCAACCTTCTGCCGAGGAGCGAGACCGCTGGGAAGAAGACGCCGCCGCTTCCGGTGCTCGTCGCCTGCATCGGCACCGTCCTCGTGACGGCGGTTCTGGCGGTGATGTTCCTGTCGGCGAGCTCGCAGGTCGGCAGGCAGCAACGTGCGCTCGACGCCGTCAACGCCGAGCTCGCACAGATTCCTGCGCCCCCGGCTCCGTCGCCGGTCGTGAAGGAGCTCCCGCAACAGCGGCAGACGCGCGTGAGCGCCCTCGCGACGGTGCTCGGCCAGCGCGTCGCGTGGGACCGCCTTCTCCGCGAGGTGTCGCAGGTCGTGCCGAGCGACGTCTGGCTCGTCACCCTGAACGCGCTCTCGCCGGCGCAGACGGCTCCCACGACCGGGACGACGACGCAGGGTGCCCTGCCGCAGGGCTTCGTCGTGACGGGCTGCACGTACTCGCAGGACTCCGTTGCGCGGTTCCTCGCGCGGCTCGAGATCGTCCCCGACCTGAGCGACATGACGCTCGGGAAGTCGCAGGCCGCATCGGCCGGAGCGAGCGATTCCGGCGGCGGCGGCCAGTGCCCGAAGGGGATGTTCACGTTCACGTTGCAGGGCAACGTCCACACGGGAGCGGCGGCGTCGTGAAGAAGAAGCTCGCTGCCCTCCCGATGAAGGTGCAGGTCGCCGGCGCCGGCGTCGGCGTCCTCCTGGTCGCGGTGCTCGGCTACATGTTCGTCGTCTCGCCGCAGCACGCGAAGGCGGCCGACCTGCAGAAGCAGATCGACGCCCAGCAGTCGGCGGTGTACCACCGCCGCGCCGAGCTGAAGGCGGGCCTGCATCCGCCGGAGATCCAGACGGCCGACCTGTTCCGGCTCGCGCGCGCGATGCCGGACAGTCAGGACATGCCCGGGATCATCCTGACGCTCAGCCAGGTCGCGCGGGCGTCGGGGATCCGCTTCGACCTGATCGAGCCTGTCGTGAACACGAGCGTCGTCCCGACGCCGGGCTACACGGACACGCGCATCCACCTCCTGTTCAACGGCGACTTCTACGGCCTGTCGGACTTCCTCTACCGCCTCCGCAGCCTCGTCGCCGTTCGCGACGGGACGCTCGAGGCGACCGGCCGTCTCTTCAACGTCTCGCAGGTCACCTTCAACGTGCAGGCGAACCAGTTCCCGCAGATCTCGGCGGAGCTCTACGTCGACGCGTACGTCTACACGCCGACGGCCCCTGCGACGTCGTCGACCCCCTCCACGACGACGACGACCACGCCCACGACCACGACCCCGACCGACACGACGAGCTCGACCGACGCGACGACCGGCGCGACGGCCGTGGGGCCGACTCCCTGACATGCCGAAGACGAAGCGCGTCGATCCCATCAAGCAGCGTGAGAAGCGGGCGAAGATCGCCGCCATCGCCGGCGCGGTTCTCTTCCTGGGCGTCGCGGCCTACGAGGTCCCTTCGGTGATGAAGATGATGAACCAGAAGCCACCGCCCGGTGCGAACGCCACCGACGCCGGCAACCGGAACCCCGACGGCTCGATCGCGCTGCCGAACGTCGCCGTCAGCACGGGGCTCACGGGCAAGGGCCAGCTCGCAGACACAGACGTGCCGCCGCAGGGAGGCGCCGGGCAGCTCGTGACGTTCTCGATGTTCCAGACGAAGAACCCGTTCGTCCCCCAGGTGAGCGACGCGCCGGCGGCCGACACATCGGCCTCGCCCACGACGACGACCGCCGACACGTCGACCACACCGACGACGACGACGCCCGCGCCGTTGACGACGCCGGCGCCGTCGGCGACGCCCACGCCGCCGATGCCGACGCCCACGACCGTCGTGCCGGCGGCCGCGACGGCGACGACGCCCACGGCGACGACGCCCACGGTCGCGGCGCCGCCGACCGTCGCGATCAAGGTCAACGGCGTCGCATCGCGCGTCGGGTCGGACGGGACGTTCCCGACCGGGTCGCCGGTGTTCCGCCTCGTGTCGTTCACGAAGACGACGGCGCAGATCGGCATCGTCGGCGGCTCGTACGCGACGGGTGACGCGACGCTGACCCTCCATCTCCACCAGCCGGTCACGCTCGAGAACCAGACCGACGGCAAGCGGTACACGCTCGAGCTGATCGCGGGGGCATGACGGCGATGCGGGACGAACGCGGATTCGGCCTCGTCGAGCTCCTGATCGCGATGGTCGTGCTCCAGGTGGCGCTGCTCGCGATCGTCGGCGCGTTCAGCACGAGCGCCGTCGCCGTCTCGAGGTCCGGCCACGTGAGCACGGCCGGAGTCCTTGCCGACCAGCAGATGGAGCTCTACCGGTCGATGCCGTACGACGCGATCGGCCTCGACACGGCAGGCGCGCCGACCACCGGCACCTACGTGTCGGACACCGGCGTCTGCCCGTCGGGCCAGTCGCCCGTGTGCGCGAACACGGGTCCGCGGAACAACCTCAACACCGCGACGTGGAGCTGCACGGCGACGAGCGGGTCGACGAGCGTGTCCGCGTTCTACAGCTCGAACGGCGTCAACCCGTGCACCGCGCACCGCGTCGTCAGCGGCGCGTCGTCGCCGGACGGACACACGTACGCCGTCGACACGTACATCCGCTGGATGACCCAGGGCACCGCGATCACCCAGCGTGCGCAGAAGATCGTCTACGTCGTCGTTCGCGACGGCTCGACGGCGAAGGAGCTTGCGAAGGAGGTGACCACGTTCGACTGCTCGACGGGCAACCCGCCGAACCAGCCGGCGTGCACGTAGCGTATGGCCGCCTACGCCTACACCGCGATCAACGCGCAGGGCTTCGCGTCCGACGGCGAGATCCACGCACCCTCGCTCGACGCGGCGCGCGAGCAGCTGCGTATCCGCGGCCTCCTCGCCGAGCGGCTCGAGGAGCTGCCGTCGGCGGGCCAGGAAGGCATCCGCACCGCCTTCAAGGCGATCAAGCCGAAGTCGCTCCAGGTCTTCTCGCGCCAGTTCGCGACGATGATCGAGGCCGGGCTGAGCGTCGTCGCCGCGCTCGTGATCCTCGAGGAGCAGACCGACGACAAGTACCTCGCGGTGATCATCCGCGAGCTCCGCGCCGACGTCGAAGGCGGTCTCCTCCTGAGCCAGGCGATGACGCGGCACCCGAAGGTGTTCTCGCGCCTCTTCGTGTCGATGATCGAGGCGGGCGAGGCAGCCGGCATCCTCGACCAGGTGCTCGACCGGATGGCGTTCCAGATCGAGCGCGAGACCAAGCTGAAGAGCCGCGTGAAGGGCGCGATGATGTACCCGACGATGGTCCTGATCTTCGCGACCCTCGTCCTCACGGGCATGCTGCTCTTCCTCGTCCCGTTCTTCACGAAGGTGTTCGCGACGCTCGGCGGGAAGCTGCCGACGCTGACGCAGTGGACGGTCGACGCCTCGGACTTCATCAAGTCCGACTGGTACCTGATCCTCGCCTTCGGCATCGGCGGGACGATCGGCTTCAAGAAGTGGAAGAAGAGCGAGAACGGCCGCAAGCAGTGGGACCGCTTCAAGCTGAAGATCCCGATGAAGATCGGCGACGTCGTTCTGAAGATCACGATGGCCCGCTTCTCGCGCACGTTCTCGACGCTCGTCGCCGCGGGCGTCGACATCATCAAGTCGATCGAGATCACCTCGCAGACCGCGGGCAACTGGGTCGTCGAGGCGGCGCTCCTCGACGCGAAGCAGAAGGTGCACGAGGGCGTGCCGATCTCGCAGCCGCTCGTCGAGAACCCCGTCTTCCCGCCGATGGTCTCGCAGATGATCAAGGTCGGCGAGGAGACCGGAGAGCTCGACAAGATGCTCGGGAAGATCGCCGACTTCTACGAGGAAGAGGTCGACCAGTCGATCGCGACGCTGACGAGCATCATCGAGCCGCTGATGATGATCGGCGTGGGCCTGATGGTCGGCGTGATCATCATCGCCATGTACCTGCCGATGTTCAAGATGCTCTCGCTCGTCAAGTAAGAAAGAGGATCGTGGACATCGAGACGCCGCACGGCCTTGCGCGTGCGCACGTTCGCCGGCGGCCGAAGCCGCGCGGCCTGCTCGTGCTGGGGCACGGGGCGGGCGGCGGGATCGGTGCGCCCGATCTCGCGGCGGCGGCGCGCGCGGCGGAGGACGAGAGCTGGGCGGTCGCGCTCGTCGAGCAGCCCTATCGGGTCGCGGGACGCCGCTCTCCGGCTCCGGCGGCGCAGCTCGACGCGGCATGGATCGCCGTCGTCACGCGGCTCCGCCGCGGCGCGCTCGCACGCGTGCCGCTCGTCGCCGGCGGCCGCTCCTCGGGCGCGCGCGTCGCCTGCCGGACCGCGTTCGAGACCGGAGCGGCCGGCGTGCTCTGTCTTGCATTCCCGCTGCAGCCGCCGCGCCGCAGCGGCCCGGCAGCCGCGAGCCGCCTCCCGGAGCTCGACGGCGTACCCGTGCGGACGCTCGTCGTCCAGGGGGAGAGCGACCCCTTCGGGATGCCGCCGCCGGGCGCGCACCGCACCGTCGTGCGCGTGCGCGGCGACCATTCGCTCCGGTCCGACGCGCCGGCGCTCGTCGCCGCGGTACGCGACTTCCTGTCGTCGGTCTGAGAGGATCACGCCGTGGTGGGCGACGGCATCACCATCGAGGAGCTGCAGCTCGCGGCGCGCAACCACGGCATGCCGCTCGAGGCGCTGCGGTGGCCCGTCACGCCGGTCGGGCTCCACTACCTGCTGATCCACTACGACGTGCCGCTCGTCGACGACGCGGCGTGGTCCCTGACGATCGACGGCGACGTCGCCGAGCCGCGCGTGCTGTCGCTCGCGGAGCTGCGTTCGCTGCCGCGGCACGAGGTCGTTTCGACGATGGAGTGCGCCGGCAACGGCCGTGCGCGGCTCGAGCCGCGTCCGATCAGCCAGCCGTGGCTCCAGGAGGCGGTCGGGACCGCGCGTTGGGCGGGCGTGCGCCTGCGGGACGTCCTCGACGCGGCGCGGCCGGGCGAAACCGCGGCGGAGGTCGTCTTCACCGGCCTCGACCGCGGCGTCGAAGGCGACGAGGAGCAGGACTTCCAGCGGAGCCTGCCGCTCGACCTCGCGCGCAGCGACGACGTCCTGCTCGCGTACGAGATGAACGGCGGTGCGCTTCCGCCGCAGCACGGCCACCCGCTGCGGCTGCTCGTGCCAGGCTGGTACGGGATGACGAACGTCAAGTGGCTCACGCGGATCACGCTCTCCGACGAGCCGTTCGCCGGCTACCAGCAGGCGCGCGGCTACCGCTTCCGGCGCGACGACGACGACGCCGGCGAGCCGCTCCAGCGAATGCTCCCGCGCGCGCTGATGGTTCCGCCCGGGATCCCCGACTTCATGACGCGGCGCCGCTCGATCGCGGCGGGCCGCGTCGAGCTCGAAGGGCGCGCGTGGTCGGGGCACGCGCCGGTCACGTCCGTCGACGTGAGCACGGACGGCGGCGCGACGTGGGCGCCGGCGACGCTCGCGCCCGACGAGCTCGGCCGGTGGGCGTGGCGCGGCTGGACGTTCGCGTGGGACGCGGCCGAGGGCGAGCACGTGCTCGCATGCCGCGCGCGCGACGCCGCCGGCAACGAGCAGCCGCTCGAGCCCGCCTGGAACGTCGGCGGCTATGCGAACAACTCGGTGCAGCGCGTCCCCGTCACCGTCACACCTCGCGCAGCAGAATCGGCTCGATGAGCGCAATGCCGGTCGGGTGCTCGCCGATCGGGTCGGCGGGCGACTCGATCGCCTCCGGAAGCAGGATGTCGTCGAGCACGGACTCGGTGCGTGTCCGCAGACGGACCGCTCAAACGCGTACCGTTCTTCACGTGTTGGAGATGCGACCGAGCTGCGAGCACTGCGGCAAGGACCTCCCGCCGGACGCGCCCGACGCGCGCATCTGCTCGTACGAGTGCACGTTCTGCGCCGACTGCGTCGACAAGGTGCTGCACGGCGTCTGCCCCAACTGCGGCGGGAACTTCCAGCCGCGGCCGCTGCGCGTGTGACCGCCGCAGAGCTGACGGCGGCGCTCGTCGCGATCGACTCCGTCAACCCCGACCTGGTTGCGGACGGCGCCGGCGAGCGCGAGATCGCGGCGTACATCGAACAATGGGCGCGAGACAGCGCGCTCGAAGCAGACGTCCACGAGGCGACCGCCGGTCGTCCCAGCGTCGTCGTCCGCGCACGCGGCACGGGCGGCGGCCGGACGCTGCTTCTCTGCGGCCACACGGACACGGTCACGACGGAAGGGATGCGCGAGCCGCTGGTCGCGCGTCGAGAAGGCGACCGGCTCCACGGCCGCGGCGCGTACGACATGAAGGGCGGTCTCGCTGCCGCGCTCGTCGCCTGCCGCGACGCGGCAGCGGCGCGGCTCGCCGGCGACGTCGTGGTTGCCGCGGTCGCCGACGAGGAGCATGCATCGCTCGGCGTGCAGGAGGTCCTGCAGCACGTGACCGCGGACGCCGCGATCGTGACGGAGCCGACCGAGCTCGCGATCGTCATCGCCCACCGGGGGTTCGTGTGGGCGGAGATCGAGGTGCGCGGCGTCGCTGCGCACGGGTCGCGGCCGCACCTCGCCGACGACGCGATCGCGAAGGCCGGGCCGGTCCTCACGCGCATCGCCGAGCTGGATGCACGCCTGCACGCGCCCGTCCACCCGCTGCTCGGGCGCGCGTCCGTGCACGCGTCGACGATCGCGGGCGGGGAGGAGCTGTCGAGCTATCCGGCGCGCTGCGTGGTCGGGCTCGAGCGGCGCACGCTGCCGGGCGAGAGCGCCGAGACGTTCGAGGCGGAGCTCGACGAGCTCGTCCGAGGCTCGGGCGCGAAGCACCGGATCCTGCTCGAGCGTCGGCCGTACGAGCTCGACGCGGACGCCGAGATCGTCCGCGCGCTGAGCGCAGCGGCACCGGCGGCGCCCGTCGAGGGCGCGAGCTACTGGGCGGACAGCGCGTTCATCGGCGCCGCAGGAATCCCGACCGTGCTCTTCGGGCCTCGCGGCGAGGGCGCGCACGCGGCCGAGGAGTGGGTGAGCGTGGAGTCGCTCGAGGAGACGGCGCGCGTCCTCACCTCGGTCGCCCGGTCGTTCTGCAATGACGTTTGAGAAAGGTCGTAGTACGATATAATTGCCGCGACAGCGACGAATGGAGGGGTCTTCATGGCAACACGTGAAAGCCTCCGGACGCGCTCTACCGCCTACGACGACGGCACGAGACC
>DATDNT010000027.1:0-2469 GCA_036518135.1 Gaiellaceae bacterium
CCTCGTCGGCGGCCCGGCGCGTCTCCGACAGCGTGCGCACCGCGGCGAACCGCGGCTGCGGCACACCGGCGTCGGCGAGCCGGCGGCGCATCGCGACCTTGTGCGTCATCAGATGCGCCGTCTGCACGCCGATCCCCGGCAATCCGCGTGCTTCGGCGACGGCTGCGACGACCGGAACTGCCCGATCGGCGCTCACCGTCATGACGCCGTCGAGCTTCAGCCGCGCTGTCGCTTTCAGCACCGTGTCGACGTCGGCGAAGTCGACGACCTTCGCGATGTCGGCCTCCTTCAGCCCGGGCGCGTCGGGGTTTCGGTCGACGGCCGCGACGCGGAGCCCCATCTCCTTCGCCTGCAGGATGGCGCGGCGCTGGTGGCGGCCGGCGCCGACGAAGAGGACGGTTCTCACGGAGGTTCGATGCTACTTCGACGGCGCCAACGCCGAGCGTAGGAGCGCGATCGTCGAGTCGACGTCGATCGGCGCCGAGAACCGCGCGGCCTGCTGCACCGCGATGCCGTCGAAGACGATGCCGAGGAAGCGGCCCACGGCGTCGAGTGGCAGGTCGCTGCGGATCTCGCCGAGCCGCTGGAGCGTGCGGTAATGGTCCTCGAGCTGCTGCTGCAGCTCCGGGTTGAGCGCCGCCCACCGCTCACGCAGGTCTGGATCGCCGCGCAGCATGCGCGACGCCTCGAGGTACACGCCGAGCCACTCGGGGTCGTCCTCCACGATGTGCCGCACGACCCCCTCGTGCCCGTCGGCGATCCAGAGGCGCAGGATCCGCTGCTGATCCTCCTGGGCGAGCGCGAGGAAGAGGTCGAGCTTCGACGGGAAGTAGCTGAAGATCGCGCCGCGCGACAGCCCGATCTCCTGCTCGAGCACCTCGACGGTCGCGCCGCCGTAGCCGTGCTCTCCGAACGCCCGGCGCGCGCCGTCAGTGATCTGCCGCCGCCGCTCCTCGCGCCGTGCCTCCGAGATCTTCGGCATGGGCTCACTTTACAAAAACGTACAGACGTACTATTTTCCGGGATATGAGGAACCGGACGCTCCCCGCGCTGATCGGCGCGGAGGTCGTGTCGAACATCGGGAGCGCGATGACGTTCGTCGCGCTGCCGTGGTTCGTGCTCGTCACGAGCGGCTCGCCGACGAAGATGAGCATCGTCCTCGCGGCGGAGATCGTGCCGATGGGGATCCTCGGCATCCCGAGCGGCTCGGTCGTCTCTCGACTCGGCGCGCGGCGGTCGATGCTCATCTCCGACCTCGTGCGCGCTCCGCTCGTCGCGCTCGTGCCGATCCTGCACTGGACGGGCCACCTCACGTTCCCGCTGCTCGTCCTCATCGTCTTCTGCCTCGGCTGCTTCATGGCCCCGTACGCCGCGTCGCAGCGGACGATCATCCCGGAGATCCTCGGCGACGACGAGAAGGCGGTCGGCAAGGCGTCGGGCCTCTTCGGCGCAGCGAGCCACCTGCCGACGGTGATCGGTCCGGCGATCGCCGGCGCGCTGATCGCGTGGATCGGCACGTCGCCGCTTCTCGTCGTCGACGGCGCGACGTTCCTCTTTGCGTTCTTCGTCGTGCTCGCGCTCGTGCGCGGCGGCGCACGTGTCGAGCTGGACGACGACAGCCGCGGCGTCCTCGCAGGCGTCCGGTATCTCGCGCGCGACAAGCTCCTCGGGCCGATGACGCTGACGATCATCGTCCTGGACGGCGCCGCGAACGGGATCGTGGTCGGCGTCCCCCTCCTCGCGTACACGCGCTACCACCGCGACCCCCACATCGCCGGCTGGATCTTCACCGCGTTCGGCCTGGGAGCTGTCGCCGGCTCGGTGCTCGTCGTGAAGCTGCTCGACCGGTTCGCGCCGCTGCAGCTCGCGAGCATCGGAATCGTGCTCGCGACGCTCCCGCTCTGGATCGTGATCGCGAACGTCCCGTGGTACGTCGTCGGCACCGCGATCGTCCTGACGGGGCTGTTCGTCCCGCTGATCAACGCACCGGTGATGGGGATCATCACGACGCGCCCGCCCGCCGCGGTGCGCGCGAAGGTGATGACGGCGGTGATGGCGGCGAGCGGCTCCTGCGCGCCGCTCGGCCGTCTCGTCGTCGGGCCGCTCTACCGCCTCGGCGGGAACGGTGCCGTGTGGATCGAGATCGCGGGCGGGATGACCGTCGGTGCGCTGCTCTTCGTCGGCGCCGTCGCCTCAGCGCGTGACGCGCCGGACCTCGCCGCGGTGCCGCCGATCGCGTAGCGCGAGCCGCAGACGGTCTGCGAAGCTCCCGCGCGCGAGCTCGGCGCACAGGAGCGCGCGCCGCGCCGGCGGCGTCAGCTCCTCGACCGACCTCCAGCCGACCGGCGTGTGCTCGTACAGCTCGTCTTCGACGACGACGAGGCCGGCTCGGGAGAACCGGTCGACCCATTCGGAGGGCTCGTAGACCGCTTCCGTCGCCGTGAGCCGCCGCTCGCCGGTCGGGACGGA
>DATDNT010000028.1:0-44276 GCA_036518135.1 Gaiellaceae bacterium
CACGGCGATGTCGGTCGAGGGGTCGGCGCCGACGAGCGTCGCCTTGTACGTCGAGCCGTCCGAGAACTTCACGCTGAGCGAGCTCGCCCCCGAGACGACGTGCTGATTCGTGACGATGTCGCCCTTGGCGTCGTAGACGAAGCCGGTGCCCTCCGCGGAGCCGCTGCCGCCGCCGCCGAACGGGAAGCTCCCGGAGCCCGACGTCGTGGCGTCGATCTCGACGACGCTCTTCGTGTCCGCCTTCGCGATCTGGCCGACGGTGAGCGCGGCGTTCGCGACGTTGGCGCCCCCGGCCGCCACCACGGTCGTCGTCCCGCCGGCGCTGTGCGACCCGCCGCCCGCGAGCGCGACCGCGCCGGCGCCGGCGCCGGCGCCTGCGAGGGCCGCAGCCGCGATCATCGCGGCAATCCTGTTCCTGGGCATCTGGTTCCCCGGTCCTTTCTTCGGTGTCGTGCCACCAGAGTGCCGTGGATCTCTGTGCTGAGCCTGAACCTCACCTAAGAAAGACGTGAGAAGGCAGAGTGGCCTTGCATGATCGCGTTGCCCCCCGCGCTCCTCCATCCCGACTTCCGGAGGCTGTGGGGGTCGATGCTGTGCTCCGGCCTCGCGATGCAGATGGCCCAGGTGGCGATCGGGTGGCAGGTCTACGGGATCCACCACAGCGCGTTCGACCTCGGGCTGATCGGCCTCGCCGAGTTCGTCCCCGTGCCGCTCCTCGCGCTGCCGGCCGGCCAGCTCGCCGATCGCGCGCCGCGCGTCCGTGTCCTCCTCCTCTGGGGATTCGCCGACGCCGCGGTGATGGGCGTGCTGCTGCTCGTGACGATCCGCGGGGCGCACCAGCTGTGGCCGTTCGTCGCGCTCGCGTTCGTCACCGGGATCTTCGCCGCGGTCGGCAACCCCTCGGGACGGTCGCTCGTGCCGGAGCTCGTGGACGAGGACATCCTCACCGGCGCGCTCGCGCTGCGCTCGATCGCGGGGCAGGTGTCGACGATCGGCGGCCCCGCCCTCGGCGGGCTCCTGTTCGCGATCCGGCCCGAGGCCGTCTACGCCGCCGGCGTCGTGCTGCTCGTCCTCTCGTCGCTCGTTCTCGTCCCCGTCCGCACGCCCGAGCGGGTCGAGCGCGCCTCCGCCGGTCTCGCCGAGGTGTTCGCCGGCATCCGCTTCATCCGCGCGACGCCCGTGATCCTCGGCGCGATCACGCTCGACCTGTTCGCCGTCCTCTTCGGCGGCGCGGTCGCGCTGCTGCCGCTCTTCGCGAAATCGATCCTGCACACGGGCCCGTTCGGCCTCGGCGTGCTGCGCAGCATGGTCGCCGTCGGCGCCCTCGCCGCCGGCGTGATGCTCGCGCACCGGCCGCTCCGCCGGCGCGCGGGGCCGACGCTGCTCTGGGTCGTCGGGCTCTTCGGCGCGAGCATGGTGGTCTTCGGCCTCTCCCGGTGGTTCTGGCTGTCGGCGGCCGCCCTCGCGGTCAGCGGGTTCGTCGACATGATCTCGATGAACATCCGCGCGACGACCGTCGCGCTCGCCACCCCGAACCTCGTCCTCGGCCGCGTCAACGCCGTCGAGGGCGTCTTCATCGGCGCGTCGAACGAGCTCGGCGCGTTCGAGTCGGGCGCGGCGGCCGCGCTCGTCGGGGCGGTGCCCGCGGTCGTCGCCGGCGGCGCGCTGACGATCGCCCTCGCCCTCGTGTGGCCGCGCGTGTTCCCCGCGCTGTCACACCTCGACGAGCTGTCAGCCGCCGGTCTTCGAGAAGTGCTGCCAGTCCGGGCTCGCGGTCCAGCGGCCGCCCCAGAGCCAGCCGACTGACGCGAACGCGCGGACGACCGCGCCGCCTGCGACCGCCATGCCGCGGCGATAGCGCGTGCGGTCGAGGAACGCCTTGCCGGTGGGCGGCAGGACACGACCGGCCTCGACGTACGGGTTCTCGACGGTATTGACGTCGATCGCCTCCCCGTACGCGTGCACGGACCAGTGCTTCGGGCCGGGCGCGACGGCGTAGCGGCAGTTGAACGCGGAGGTGTTGTCGGCGGCCATCGAGCGGTCGTCGCTGCCGCCGTAGCGTGCGACCGGCGCGATGCGGCGGATGGGGAACCGCGCCGCGTACAGGTTCGCGAAGACGTGCGCCACCTCACGCGTCACGCGGCGGTTGACGACGAGCGTGCCGCGGTGCGCGCGGCCGTCGAAGCCGAGGTACGTGACGACGACGTTCCGAAGATCGACCGGCCCGACCGGGCAGCCCTCGTGCCAGGACGCGCCGAGCTGCGCGGCGGTCACCGTGGTGGCGTAGGAGTGGAAGGCCGGCAGGGCAGGCATCCTGTCGCCATGATCGCGGATTGCCCGCAGGTCGTTCATGTCGCAGCGGCGTCGACGCGCACGACCTACGGCGTGCTCACGCTGACGGAGTGCGGCCGGCGCGTGTACGGGCCGTGGCGCGTCCGCGTCGGGTACCGGGGCCTCTCCGCGCACCACCGTGAGGGCGACGGCACGACGCCGGTCGGCACGTTCCGGTTCGGGCCCGTCGTGTACGGCCTGCGGCCGAACCCGGGCGTCCGCGTCCGCTACCACCGCCTCGTCTGCGGGGATTGGTGGGACGAGGACCCGTCGTCCCCGACGTACGACGAGTTCCGCCACGTCGCGTGCGGGCGCGCACCGCCGTTCGGGGGCGGCAGCGAGGCGCTCTGGCGCGCCACGGTGGCCTACCGGGTGTTCGCGGTCGTGGAGTACAACGCGGCGCGCGTGCCCGGCCGCGGGTCGGGGATCTTCCTGCACGTCGACACGGGCCACGCGACGAATGGGTGCGTCTCGCTCGCCGAGCCGCTGCTCGTGCGGCTGCTGCGGCGGCTTCGTGCGGCGGCGCGGATCACGATTACTGCATAATTCTACGAGCTGTGTATAGTACGCAGCTCGATGGCGACCGCTGCGATCCTCGGCACCGCCGGCTACACCGGCCAGGAGACGCTCGACCGGGTGCTCTCCCACCCGGAGCTCGAGCTCGTCGCGCTCGGCTCCGACTCGCTCGCGGGCGCGCCGGCGGGCGCGCTCGACCCGCGCCTCAACGGGTCGCTGCCGCCGTTCACCACGAACGCCGACGCGGCAGCCTGCGGCACGGACGTCCTCTTCCTCTGTCTCGGGAACGACGAGGCGGCCGCGTTCGAGCCGCCCGCCGACCGCGTCGTCGTCGACCTGACGGGCGTCCACCGGCTCGCCGACGACCATCTCGCGCGCGCCTGGTACGGCGCCGCGCCCGGCGCGTGGAGCTACGGGCTGCCCGAGCTCTTCCCCGCGCGTGGGCCGCTGATCGCGAACCCCGGCTGCTACGCCACGGCGGCGCTGCTCGCACTCGGGCCGGTCGCCGAGCACATCGAGAGCGCGGTCGTCGACGCGAAGTCGGGCGTCTCGGGCGCGGGCAAGAGCCTCAAGCCCACCTCTCACGCCGGCTTCGTCCTCGAGAACCTCTCGCCGTACGCGGTCGGCGCCCACCGGCACGCGCCCGAGATCGCCCAGCAGCTCGGTATCCCCGTCTGCTTCGTGCCGCACCTCCTCCCGGTGCGCCGCGGCCTGCTCGCGACGTGCTACGTGCAGACGGACGCCGACGTGCGCGCGCTCCTCGAGGACGCCTACGCAGACAGCGCCGTCGTGCGCGTGCTGCCGGAGGGCGTCGCGCCCGAGCTCGTGCGCGTGCAGGGAACCGACGCCGCGGAGATCGGCGTCTTCACCGACGGCGCCACGGGGACGGCGATCGTGATCTGCGCGCTCGACAACCTCGGCAAGGGCGCGGCCGGGCAGGCGGTGCAGAACGCGAACCTCGCGCTCGGCCTCGACGAGACCGCAGGGCTGCGGCTGCACGGAGTGCTGGTATGAGCGTTACTGCGGCAAAGGGCTTCGTCGCGGCGGGCGTGCACGCGGGGATCCGCCGCGACAAGAAGGACCTCGCGCTCGTGCGGTCGCTGCCGCAGGCGACGGGCTGCGCGATGTGGACGCAGAACCGCGTGCAAGCCGCGCCGGTCGTCGTGTCCAAGCGCAACCTCGAGCACGCCCAGCCGCAGGCGGTCGTCGTCAACTCCGGCGTCGCGAACGCCGCAACGGGCACGCAGGGGATCGCGGACGCCGAGGCGACGGCGAGGCACGTCGCCGCACTGCTCGCACTCGAGCCCGAGCAGGTGATCGTGCTCTCGACGGGCGTGATCGGCGCGCCGCTTCCACTCGACCGCGTGCTCGCGGGCGCGGGCGAGGCCGCGGCGGCACTGTCGCAGGAGGGCGGGGCCGACGCCGCGCACGCGATCCTGACGACGGACACGCACGCGAAGGAAGCGGTCGCGCACGGGCCGGGGTTCACGGTCGGGGGCATGGCGAAGGGCTCGGGGATGATCCACCCCAACCTCGCGACGATGCTCGCGATCGTGACGACGGACTACCCGCTCGAGCGCGGCGAGGCGATCTCGTTCCTGCGGCCGGCGGTCGACGCGTCGTTCAACTCGATCTCGGTCGACGGCGAGTGCTCGACGAACGACGCCGTCGTCCTGCTGTCGTCCGGCGCGGCGGACGTCGAGCGGACGCCGGCGACCGACGAGGCGTTCGCGCTCGCGCTGAAGAAGGTGTGCGCCGAGCTCGCACAGCAGATCGTCGCCGACGGCGAGGGCGCGACGCTCCTCGCGGAGATCGAGGTCTCGGGCGCCGCGAGCGCCGGCGAGGCGCGCGCGATCGCGCAGCGCATCGCGACGTCGCCGCTCGTCAAGACGGCGCTCTTCGGGCGCGACGCGAACTGGGGCCGCGTCCTCGCGGCGGCCGGCTCGGCGCCGTTCGACGGCGGTTACGCGCAGCTCGATCCCGCGCTCGTCTCCCTCTCCTACAACGGCACGAAGGTCATCGCGGACGGCGCGCCGCTGCACGTCGAGCCTCCGGTCGAGGGCGGGGTCTGCACGATTGCCCTCGACCTCGGCCTCGGCGACGGTCGAGCCGCCTACCTCACGAGCGACCTCTCGTACGACTACGTGCGCATCAACGCGGAGTACCGGTCGTGAGCGCAGGCTCGACGGAGCTCACCAAAGAGCGGAGGCGCCGACCTGCGCGGCGCCGGAGCGAAAGATGACGCGCCTCGTCGTGAAGGTCGGCGGTGCGGTCGCCGGCGAGTCGGCGGGGAGGATCCTCGGCCTCCGCGAGGAGGGCCACGAGGTCGTCGTCGTGCACGGCGCGGGCCCGCAGATCACGGAGGAGATGGAGAAGCGCGGTATCCCGGTGCAGTTCGTGCACGGGCGGCGGCGGACGACCCGCGCCGCGCTCGACGTCGTCCGCGAGTCGCTCGTCGCGGTCAACGCCGAGTTGTGCGTCGCCCTCGGCGACGCGGCCGTCGCCGTGATCGGCGACGAGGCGGGCGTGCTGGCGGTGCCGAACCCCGCGCTCGGCTGGGTCGGCGACCCGCTCCCGTGCCGGCCGAAGCCGATCCTCGCCGCGCTCTCGGCCGGCAAGGTGCCGGTCGTCGCGCCGCTCGCCGTCGGACCGCTGAACGTCAACGCCGACGATGCCGCGGCGGCGCTCGCGCTCGGCCTCGGCGCGCGGCAGCTCGTGTTCCTCACGGACGTCCCCGGCCTCCTCGTCGACGACGAGCTCGTGGGCTCGATCCGCGCGACCGACGCCGAGCGCATGCTCGACGCGGGCGCGTTCGACGGCGGCATCGTCCCGAAGCTGCGCGCGGCGGCGATCGCGGCCGCGAGCGGGATCACGGCGCACATCGGGCGGACGGCGGTGGTCGCGTGATCGCGACGGCGCCGCTGCTCCCGACGTACGCGCGCCTCGGCGTCACGTTCACGGACGGCGAGGGAGCCTGGCTCGTCGACGACGCCGGCAACCGCTACCTCGACCTGTTCGCCGGAATCGCCGTCGTCGGGCTCGGCCACCGGCACCCCGCCCCCACCGCCGCCGCGCATGCGCAGCTCGACCGGCTGTGGCACGTGTCGAATCTCTACTGGAGCCGCCCGATGCAGGAGCTCGCGACGAAGCTGTCGGAGCGGTTCGGCGGCGCGAGCGCGTTCTTCTGCAACTCGGGTGCGGAGTCGGTCGAGGCGGCGATCAAGTGGGCGCGCAAGGCGACGGGGAAGACGGAGATCGTCGCGCTCGACGGGTCGTTCCACGGGCGCACGCTCGGCGCACTGTCCGTGACGGGCCAGCCCGCGAAGCGCGCGGCGTTCGAGCCGCTCGTGCCCGGCGCGGTGTTCGGCCTCGAGCATGCGGGGCCGCAGACGGCCGCGATCCTGCTCGAGCCGGTGCAGGGCGAGGGCGGCGTGCACCCGCTGACCCCGCGGTTCGCGGCAGCGGCGCGCGCGCTCGCCGACGAGCTCGGCGCTCTGCTCGTCTTCGACGAGGTGCAGACGGGCGTCGGACGCTCGGGCTCGTTCTTCGCCTGGGAGGAGCTCGGGGTGAAGCCCGACGCCGTGACCCTTGCGAAGGGACTCGCGAACGGGCTGCCGATCGGCGCGCTGCTCGTCTCCGACGCGGCTCCCGCCGGCTTCGAGCCCGGCGACCACGCCTCGACGTTCGGCGGCAACCCGGTCGCATGCGCCGCCGCGTGCGCCGTCGTCGACACCGTCGACGACGAGCTGCTCGCGCACGTCCGCGCCGTGTCTCGGTTCTTGCGCGACGGGCTCGCCGAGTTCGGCGAGGTGCGGGGGCTCGGGCTCCTGCTCGCGGTCGAGCTCGACCGCCCCGCCGCGCCGGTCGTGGAAGCCGCGCTCGCCCACGGCCTCGTGATCGGCAGCGCAGGCGAGCGCACGCTGCGGTTGACTCCCCCGCTGACGCTGTCCCTCGAGGAGGCGTCGCTCGCACTCGACATGCTCCGGGAGGTTCTGTGACGACGAAGTTCGAGCGGCAGGGGACGATCCTGCGCCTCGTGCAGCAGCAACCGCTCTCGACGCAGGCGGAGGTAGCGGACGCGCTGCGCGCGCACGGGATCGACGCGGTGCAGGCGACCGTGTCGCGCGACATCACGCAGCTCGGGCTCGTGAAGGTGCGAAACGAGGAGGGACGGCTCGTGTACGCGCTGCCGGGCGCCGCCGACCTGCGCGCGCACGAGGAGCTCGCGAACGCCCTTCGCCACTACATGGGACGGACGACCGCGTCCGGGTCGCTGCTCGTCGTGCAGACGCCGCGCGGCTTCGCCGTCGCGCTCGCGGACGCGATCGACGCGGCGTCGCTGCCGGAAGTCGCGGGCACGGTCGCGGGCGACAACACGGTCTTCGTCGCGTGCGCCGACGGCACCACGCCGTCCGAGCTCGATGCCGAGCTGCGGGGCAGGCTGTGAGCGTCACCGAACGGTCCGGCGTCATCCTCGGGTCGCTGCCCGTCGGCGAGAAGGTCGGAATCGCGTTCTCCGGCGGGCTCGACACGAGCTGCGCGCTCGCGTGGATGCGCGAGAACGGCGCGATCCCGTACGCGTTCACCGCCGACCTCGCCCAACCGGACGAGCCCGACGTCGCGGCGATCCCGGCGAAGGCGAAGACGTACGGCGCCGAGGACGCGATCGTCGTCGATTGCAGAGAAGCGCTCGCGCAGGAGGGGCTCGCCGCCCTCGCCTGCGGCGCGTTCCACGTCCGCACCGCCGGGCGCACCTACTTCAACACGACGCCGCTCGGTCGTGCCGTAACGGGGACGATGCTCGTGCGCGCGATGTCGTCGCTCGGCGTCGAGATCTGGGGCGACGGGTCGACGTACAAGGGCAACGACATCGAGCGCTTCTACCGCTACGGGCTGCTCGTCAACGAGAACCTCAAGATCTACAAGCCGTGGCTCGACACCGCGTTCGTCGAGGAGCTCGGCGGCCGCACCGAGATGAGCGAGTGGCTGATCGAGCGCGGGTTGCCGGTGAAGCAGTCGGTCGAGCAGGCGTACTCGACCGACGCGAACATGCTCGGCGCGACGCACGAGGCGAAGGATCTCGAGCACCTCGACACGTCGATGAAGATCGTCGAGCCGATCATGGGCGTCGCGCACTGGGACCCGTCGGTCGAGATCGAGCCGGAGGTCGTCACCGTCCGCTTCGAGAACGGCGCCCCCGTCGGCGAACCGGTCGAGGTGATCCGCTGGGCGAACGAGGTCGGCGGCCGGCACGGTCTCGGCATGTCCGACCAGATCGAGAACCGCGTGATCGAGGCGAAGAGCCGCGGCATCTACGAGGCGCCGGGGATGGCGCTGCTGCACATCGCGTACGAGCGCCTGCTGACGGCGATCCACAACGAGGCGACGCTCGAGCGCTACACGGACGAAGGGCGACGGCTCGGCCGGCTTCTCTACGAGGGCAAGTGGTTCGACGTGCAGGCGCTGATGCTGCGCGACGCACTGCAGCGGTTCGTCGCGGCGCCGGTGACGGGCGAGGTCGACATCGAGCTGCGCCGCGGCGACGACTACACGATCCTCGACACACGCGGGGAAGCGTTCTCCTACGAGCCCGAGCGGCTGTCGATGGAGCGGAGCGCGACCGCCTTCAGCGCCGAGGACCGCATCGGCGCGCTCAACGTCAAGATCAACGACGTCACCGATGCGCGGCGGATGCTCGAGCGGCTGGGGGTCGAGCTGTGACCCTGTGGTCCGGCCGCGTCGGCGGCGGCCTCTCGCGCGAGGCGTGGGAGTTCCTGCGCGCCGACGACGCGGAGCTCCTCCCCTACGACCTGCAGGCGACGCTCCTGCACGCGCAACGCCTGCACGCGGCCGGGATCCTCGACGACGGCGAGCTCGCAGAGGTGACGGACAAGCTCGCCGCGATCGAGGAGGTCGACCCCGCCGACGAGGACGTGCACTCGTCGATCGAGCGGCAACTCGGAGACGTCGGCCGCAAGATCCACGCCGGTCGGTCGCGGAACGACCAGGTCGCCGCCGCGTTCCGGCTCTACGTCGCGGACGCATGCGCCGACGCAGACGCAGCGCTCGCCGCGTTCGCGCACGCGATCCTCGCGCGGGCGGAGGCGGAGGCCGACACGGCGATGCCGGGCTACACGCACCTGCAGCGCGCGCAGCCCGTGACGCTCGGCCACCACCTGCTCGCGTGGACCGAGATGCTCGAGCGCGACCGAGCGCGGTTCGCGTTCGCGCGCGCGCAGTCGGAGCCGTCGCCCCTCGGCGCGGCGGCGCTCGCCGGGTCGACGCTGCCGTTGCCGGCGCCGCCGAACGCGATGCGGAACTCGATCGACGCGGTCGCCGACCGCGACTTCGCGCTCGACTACCTGTACGCGGCGGCCGTTCTCTTCGTGCACCTGTCGCGGATCGGCGAGGAGCTCGTCCTCTGGACGACGAGCGAGTTCGGATTCGCGCGGCTCCCCGAGGAGGCGGCGACGGGGTCGTCGATCATGCCGCAGAAGCTGAACCCCGACGTCGCAGAGCTCGCGCGCGGAAAGGCAGGCACCGCGATCGGCCGGCTGACGGGCCTCCTCGCGACCGTGAAGTCGCTCCCGCTCGCGTACGACCGCGACCTGCAGGAGGACAAGCCGCCGGTCTTCGCCGCGCGGCGCGACATCGCGGGTGCCCTCGCAGCGCTGACCGTGCTCGTCGACGGGCTCGTGCTCGACCACGAGCGCCTGGCTGCGGCTGCGGCCGACCCGCTGCTGCGCGCGACGGACGCCGCCGAGGCGCTCGTCGCCGAGGGCGTCCCGTTCCGCGACGCGCACGAGCAGGTCGCGTCGTCGGTTCGCGACGGGACGTACGCGGCGCCGACCGAACGCTCCCGCCCCTTCGACGTGGCGGCCGCGGTGGCGGCCGCGAAGGAGAGATGGTCATGACCGCACCGCTCGCCGTGTCCCTGCAGGGGCGCGATCTCCTCCGCATCTCCGACCTCGTCCCGGCCGAGGCCGAGGCGATCCTCGACCGCGCCGTCGAGCTGCGGGCGGAGCCGAAGCAGCCGCTGCTCGCGGGCGCGACGCTCGGCCTCTACTTCTCGAAGCACTCGACGCGGACGCGCGTGTCGTTCTCGGCGGGGATCGCGCAGCTCGGCGGCGTCGCGATCGCGCTGACGCCGGACGAGCTGCAGCTCTCGCGCGGCGAGTCGCTGCACGACACCGCGCTCGCGCTCTCGGGGTACCTCGACGCGCTCGCGGTGCGGACGCACGCGCACGAGGAGCTCGAGGCGTGGGCGGAGCATGCGTCGATCCCCGTGATCAACGCGCTCACCGCCGACGAGCATCCGTGCCAGGCGCTCGCCGACGCGCTGACGATCCGCGACCGCACCGGCTCGCTCGACGGCGTCCGCGTCGCGTGGGTCGGCGACGGCTCGAACGTCCTCGTCTCGCTCGCCTCGCTCGGAAGGCTGCTCGGCTTCGAGGTGGTCGCCGCGTCGCCCGCCGGCTACGAGGCGCCGGGCGTCGAGACGGTCGCGGATCCGCGCGAGGCCGTGGAGCACGCCGACGTCGTCGTCACGGACACGTGGATCTCGATGGGGCAGGAGCACGAGCGCGCACGCCGGCTCGCCGACCTCGCGCCGTATCGCCTCGACGAGGCGCTGCTCGCGCTCGCCGCGAAGGACGCGTTCGTCATGCACTGCCTCCCGGCGCATCCGGGCGAGGAGATCACGGCGGACGTCCTGTACGGCGACCGGTCGGCGATCTGGAGCGAGGCCGAGAACCGCCTGCACGTCCAGAAGGCGCTGCTGACGCTGCTCCTCGTTTAGCCCGCGGCGGCGCGGCAATCAGAGAGTTGCCGGGTGCGGTGGCAGCGGATCGGCCGCCGGAAGGCTCCCCCTTTCGGCTTCCACGGCCGGCTCCAACCGACGGGGGACGTAGGGGCCGCCGCTCCCGGCGACTCGCGGAGGCTCAACTCGCCGCGCTCGAGCGCCGATACACGCCCCCATGGAAGCAGCGGCGATCCCCCGGCCCGCGCGCGCACTGCGCATCGGCGAGCTCCTCGTGCTGAAGGGGCTCGCGACGCAGGAGCACGTCAACGACGCGCTCGAGCTCCAACCCATCCTGAAGAAGCGGCTCGGCGAGATCCTGGTCGCGAAGAAGTGGGCGACGAGCCGCGCCGTCGCCGAGGCGCTCGCCGAGCAATCCGGGCTCGACTTCGTCGACCTGACGTCGGTCGCGGTCGACCACCGGGCCGCGCAGCTCCTCAAGGAGGGATTCGCGCACGAGCATCAGGCGCTCCCTGTGCGGTTCGTCGACGGGGACATCGTGCAGGTCGCGGTCGCCGACCCCGGCAACCTGAACACGGTCGACGAGCTCCGGCTCGCGCTCGGTCGCAGCTGCGTCGTCGCGGTCGCGGACGCCGCGGCCCTCGAGACGACGATCGGCCGCACGTACCGCATGAGCGTCACCGTCACCGACGCGGCGCCGGAAGGCGTCGTCGAGGACGACGCGGCGGTCGCCGAGGGCGCGACCGATCTCGTCAACGCACTGATCGGCAAGGCCGTGAACGCGGGCGCGTCGGACGTGCACATCGATCCGCAGTCGCGCGACATCCTGATCCGCTTCCGCATCGACGGCGTCATGCGCGACGACGCGCCCGTCGAGAAGCGGATGCAGGCGGCGCTCGCAGCGCGCATCAAGGTGATGGCGCAGCTCGACATCGCCGAGAAGCGGATGCCGCAGGACGGCTCGTTCGTCGTCTACATCGGCGGCCGCGCCGTCGACGTCCGCGCGGCGATCCTCCCGACCAAGCACGGCGAGCAGGTCGTGCTCCGCCTGCTGCAGCGCGAGCAGAAGCTCGAGCTGTTCGACCTCGGCATGAGCGGCGAGACGGAGAACGTCTTCATGAAGGCAATCGAGCAGCCGTACGGCGCAGTGCTCACGTGCGGCCCGACGGGGTCGGGCAAGACGACGACGCTCTACGCCGCGCTCGACCGCCTGAACGACGGGCTGCGCTCGGTGGCGACGATCGAGGATCCCGTCGAGTACCAGCTGCCGGGCGTCATGCAGATGGAGGTCAACACGCGCATCGGGCTGACGTTCGGCCGCGGGCTGCGGACGATCCTGCGCGCCGACCCCGACGTGATCCTCGTCGGCGAGATCCGCGACGAGGAGACGGCGCAGATCGCGATCCAGGCGGCGATGACGGGCCACCTCGTGCTCTCGACGCTGCACACGAACGACGCCGCAGGCGCGATCGCGCGCCTGCGCGTCCTCGGCGTCGACCCCGACCTCCTTGCGGGCTCGATCAACTGCATCGTGTCGCAGCGGCTCGCGCGGCGGCTGTGCCCGCACTGCCGCCAGGCGTACGAGCCGACGCAGGAGCAGGTGCTCGGGATGAACCTGATCGCCGCCGGCGCGACCCTCACCCTCTACCGCGCAGTTGGCTGCCTGCAGTGCGCTGGCAGCGGCTACGCGGGCCGCGTCGCGCTGTACGAGCTCATGCCGGTGCACGGTCTCGGCCGCGTCCTCCTCGAGGGCTCGACCGACGAGATCTTCGAGGCCGCCGTCGCCGCCGGCATGCGGACGCTGCGCGAGGACGGCGTGCGGCTGTCGCTCGCCGGCGTGACCACGGTCGAGGAAGTTCGCCGCATCACCGGCGACCGCCGCCTCGTCTAGAGGCGTTCGTGCAGCAGGTGCGGGTTGCGCACCGCGAACACGACGGCGCCGCACACGAGCCCGAGTGCGCCGGTCACGGCGTAGACGTCCGCCGCGTTGAACGCGACATCCCCCGCGACGATCGGGTTCGGGACGCCGCCGCGCCAGAGGAGCGCCGACGCGCCGTCGCCGACGGCTCCCGCGACTGCGATGGCACCGGCTGCCGCGAGGAGCCGCGACGGGACGCGCGGCACGAACGCGATCACGGCCGCGGCGATCACACAGGCGACCGCGACGTACGCGTACGAGCGCGGGTGCCCGTACACCGGCTCCGATGCCTTCTGCGCGAGGTCGACCGCCACGAGCGCGGCCGCGACCACGACCATCCACCGTCTCATCGCACAGCGAGCGTAGTCGCCGCCGTCAGCGCCGCGACGACCGCGAAGCCGATCCTGCCGTCGCCCGGCAGCGAGAACGTCAGCCCGAGGAGCGGCGTGCCGACGAGGATCGTCACCGCCGCGACCATGTTCACGAGACCGACGGCGGCGCCGGGTGCGTCGGGCCGCAGGCGCGCCGCACCCGCGAACGCGGGCGCGAACGGGATTCCCATCGCGAGCCCCACCACCGCCGCGCCCGCGACGGCGAGCGCGAACGGGCTCGCGACCGTGAGTGCGGCGATCCCGACGGCGGAGACGACGAAGCTCGCGCGGATCAGCGCGGGGCGGTCGACGAGCCGCCCGCCGAGCGGCCGCGAGACGAGCCCGAGGAAGAGCACGAGCCCGCCGGCGATCCCCGCCGCGTGCTCGGACACGCCGCCCGCCCGGTGCAGCAGCGTCACCACCCAGTTCCCGAGGACGACCGACAGCCCGAACGACGCGGCGTGCATCGCCGCGAGCGGCAGGAGCCGCCGGTCGGCGACGCTCGGCAGCTCGCGCGCCGCGCGCACCCGCGCCTCGTCGCGCGGCCCGACGGCGACGACGAGGGCGCCCGCAGCCGCGACCGCGGCCGCGGAGATGAACGGCGTCCGCCACGATGCCCACAGCGGGAGCAGCGCGACCGCGAGCCCGCCGCCCGCCATGCTCACCGCGCCGTAGAGCCCCTGCGCGACCGGCGAGCCGACGGTCGCGCGGACGTAGTCGCTCCCCCCGACGAACGCCGCGGCCGTCCCGAAGCCGGCGACGAACCGCATCGCGATCGCGAACCACGTCGCGCGCCAGCCGAGCGCCGCCGCGGACGCCGCCGCCACGACGACGAGCCCGACGAGACCGACGGTCCGCGCGCCGAGACGGTCGCACAGCCGGCCCATCGGCACCTGCATCGCCGCGTGCGAGACGAACAGCGCCGTCGTGAACAGGCCCACGACGCCGAGCCCGACGCCGTAGTCGTGCGACACCTGCTCGGCCACGGCACCGACGTTCGCGACGTTGAACCCCGGTGTGAACGCGAGCGCGAAGCCGGCGAGGAGGGCGCGGTCGAGACGCACCCGCCGGAAGCTACCGCGCCGCGCGGCGGCGCCTGTAGGCGCGCGTCTTCTTGCGGTTGCCGCACAGCTGCATCGAGCACCAGGTCGCAGACCTGTTGGGCGAGTTGTCGTAGAAGCACCAGCGGCAGTTGCGGCACGCCTTGAGCCGCTCCCACGACCCGTCGAGCATCGCCTGCAGCGCGACCGCGACGACCTGGTCGAGCGCGTCGCCGTCCGCGGCGACCGACACCGCCCCCGCGGCGTCGACACGGAGCGCGACGCGCTTCGCCGCGCCGTTCACGACCGCGAGCGCATCGTCGCCGACGGGGATGCCGTTGTTCGCGAGCACGAGCGCGCGCAGCGCCTCGCGCAGCCGCACCGCGCGGGCGCGCGACCGCCTCAGCCCGCGCTCGGCGAGCCAGTCGTCGACCCAGTCGCGCTCGTGCTCCTTGTCCACGCTGTTGATCAGGAGCTGTACCTGGCGAAGCGGCTCGGGAGCCGCATTGGGGATGTCATAGCGTGGCAACACCAGTAGACTACCCGTGGTGGTGTTGCGGCGCTTCCTCTTCCCCCTGAGCCTCGCCGGCGCCCGCCTGCGGTCCGGCGGCGAGCGGCTCGGCCTCGTCGCCGTCGGTGTGATCGCAGGCGCGACCGTCCTCGCAGCGGTGCTTGCGGGCCGCCTCGTCATGCAGGACCGGGCGCTCGCGCTCGCGGTGAATCGGCTCTCGCCGCAGGACCGGTACGTGCAGGTCGTCTGGAGCGGTGCGACCGACAGCTTCCCGCAGCTCGACCGCATCGTCACGCCGAAGGTGACGGAGCTCGCCGGCGAACGTCCCGTCGCGGCGATGCTCTTCCGCGAGGCGTCGATCCAGGGCCGGCTCCTCAACGTCCGCGCCGCGAACGATCTCGGCCGCTACGTGAACCTCGTGTCGGGGCGCCTGCCGACGGCGTGCGTGCCCGCCCACTGCGAGGTGCTGCGGCTGAAGGGCACCGGGCCGATCGCCGCGACGAGGAACCTGAACCTGATCGAGGTGGGACGCGCGACGCTGAAGCCCGACGCGCCGTTCGCCGGATTCGTCCTGCCGACACCGCCCACGGAGCAGGTGGCGCGCGCGGTTCGCTACCACACGCCCCAGCCGTCGCCGACGGTGATCGCGAACGGCGTCGCGGGTCTCTCGCGGACACCGGAGCTCGCGAGCTTCTACCGCGCGTATGGCTGGTTCCTGCCGATCGGCCACGGCGAGGTGCACCCGTGGGCCGTCGCGTCGTTCGAGCGGAAGGTGCAGCGGCTCACGTCTGCGCTCGAGGCGGGGTCCGACCAGTTCCAGGTCGTCGCGCCGAGCGACACCGTCGCGGCCGCCGCGTCCGAGTCGAGCGTCGCCGCACGACGGCTCCTCCTCCTCGGCGGCGAGGGCGGCGCGCTGCTGATCGCGTTCACGATCCTCGCGGCCGCGGCCCTCCGGCGGGACGTCACCGACGCACGCCGGAGGCTCACGTGGTTCGGCGCGCGGCGGTGGCAGATCGAGCTGTTCACGCTTTCGGAGTCGACGGCGCTCGCGACCGCCGGCACCGTCGTGGGCTGGGCGGCCGGAGGCGGGATCGCCGCGCTCGTCGCCGCCCGCGCGGGCTCGCCGGCGTGGGCCGTCGTCTCGCACGCGCTGCTCTCGACGAGCGGGATCCTCGCCGCAGTCGTGATCGCCGTTGCCGCCGGGCTCCTCCTCTACGCGACGGTCCGTGCGCCGGGGATGCAGCTCGGACGGTTCGCGCTGACGCCGCTCGACATGGCCGCGCTCGGAGCGATCGGCGTCGTGCTCGTCGGCTGGGCGCGCGGCTCCGTCAACACCCAGCAGCTCGCGGGCGGCGGTGGCACGAACGCGTTCCTGCTCCTCGTGCCGGCGCTGATCGTCTTCGCGGCTGCCGTCGTCTGCGCACGCATCCTCGCGCCCGCGCTTCGCGCGCTCGGCCGCGCCGCGCGCCGCGGGCCGATCGCACTGCGGCTCGCCGCTGCGTCGCTCGCGCGCAACCCCGGGCACGCCGCGATCGCCGCGACCTTCCTCGTCGCGAGCCTCGGCCTCGCGCTCTTCGCGGTCGCCTACCGGTCGACGCTCGAGCGCGGACAGCGCGACGAGGCGGCGTTCGCCGTCCCGGCGCCGTATGTGCTGACGGAGGACTTCTCGCAGCTCGTGCCCGTGCTGCACGGCGCGCACGGGTTGCGCGCGACGCAGGTCGTCCGCCTGTCGGGGAACGTGCCGTCGGGAACGACGTTCGGATTCCTCGCGCTGCCGAAGCGCGCGATCGCGTCCGTCGGCGGCTGGCGCTCCGACTTCGCGCCGCGCCCGCGCGGCGACCTCGCAGCCGCCGTCGCGCCTTCGCGGGCGTCGCTCCGCACGGTCGCGCTCCCGCGCGGCCGCTCGTTCACGATGACCGCGCGCGGAAGCGGCGACGACGTCGGCGTCCGCGCGTTCTTCCGCGGCCCGCTCGGCGACTACGTCGCGGTCGGCCTCGGCCACACCGCCGCCGGGAAGACGGTCGTGCTGCACGGTCGCGTGCCGTTCCGCCACGCGACGCTCGCGCAGCTGCGGTTCGACATCCTCAACAACGGGCGCCTCACCGCGAACGCAGGCACCGGCATCCAGCCGAGCGCCAAGGGTGCGGTCGTCCTCGGCGCGCCGCACGTGGACGGGAGGCCGGTGCGCCTCGGCCGATGGGTCGGGACCGGCGGGCTGAGCGGCTCGGCGGCGAAGCTCGGCTACCTGCTGACGCCCGACCTCGACGCCGTCTACCGCCCCGCACAGACGACCGACGGCACACCGCTCCCGGTGCTCGCGACACCGCGCGTCGCGGCCGAAGCGGGGCCGCACGGGATCATCCCGCTGCAGGTCGAGGGCGAGCAGATCGCGGCGCGCGTCGTCGGCGTCGTGCGCCGGTTCCCCTCGATCGTCGGGGATGCAGTCGTCGCCGATCTCGGCCAGGCGGCGACGCGGCTCGATACCCGCTCACCGGGGCTCGGGACACCGGACGAGCTGTGGACGACGACGCGCCCTCACACGCCGGAGCTCGCCGTGGCGTCGCGCGCCGACACGCTGGCGACGCTGCGCGCCGACCCGCTGGCGCGCGGCGCGCTGCTGACGCTCGCCGGGACGGCGGCCGTGGCGCTCCTGCTCGCGCTGCTCGGCCTGCTGCTCTCGGTCGTCGCCGACGTCCGCGACGACCGCGGCGAGCTCTTCGACCTCGAGGCGCAAGGAGCGTCGCCGGCGACGATCCGCACGCACCTGCGGCTGCGCGCGGCGCTCGTCGCCGGCTTCGGCGTTGCCGGCGGCATCGCCCTCGGTGCAATCCTGTCGGCGCTCGTCATCTCGCTCGTCTCGGTGACGGCGAGCGCGGCCGAGCCCGAGCCGCCGCTCCGGCTCTCGCTCGATCTGCCGCTCCTTGTCGCGGCAGCCGCGGCGTACGCCGTCACCGCGGTCGTGCTCGTCGGCGCGGCGACGATGCTCCGCGGGCGCGCGCCGGCGCGCGCGGCGGAGGCTGCGACGTGAGCGTTGCCGCCATCGAGCTCCGCGACGTCTTCCGCGTCCACTCGACGCCCGAAGGCGACGCCGCCGCGCTGCAGGGGCTGTCGCTGCGCGTCCGCGACGGCGAGGTGCTGACGGTGCTCGGACCGAGCGGCTCCGGCAAGTCGACGCTGCTGCGGCTCCTCGCGGGGCTCGAGCGGCCGTCTGCGGGAGTCGTGCGCGTCTACGGCGAGGAGCTCGGGAAGCTGCCGTCGCGCGGCCTCGCGCGCTACCGCTCGACGATGCTCGGGTACGCGGACCAGCACTACGCGCGCGCGCTCGCGCCCGAGCTGTCGGCCCGCGACCTCGTCGCGGTGCAGCTCGGGTTGCGCGGGACGCCGGCGGGCGAGCGGCTGCGCCGCGCCGACGAGCTGCTCGAGCGCGTGGGTCTCGGAACGAAGCGGCAGCGCCGCCCGAGCGAGCTGTCGGGCGGCGAGCAGCAGCGTGTCGCGCTGTGCGCCGCGCTCGCGCACCGGCCGCGCGTCTTCCTCGCCGACGAGCCGACCGGCGAGCTCGACGCCGCGACGGCCGACCAGGTCTACGACGTCCTCGGCGAGCTCGTGCGCGAGCACGGCTGCACGACGGTCGTCGTCAGTCACGACCCCGAGTCGGCGCGGATCGCCGACCGCATCATCCGCATCCGCGACGGACGGGTCTCCGAGGAATGGGGACGGGACGACGACGACGGTGACACGATCGTCGTCGGCCGCGGCGGATGGCTGCGCCTGCCCGAGGAGCTGCTGCTCCGCGCCGGCATCGGCGCGAAGGCGACGGCGCGGTTCGCCGGCGGCGCCGTCGTCGTGGAGCCGAGCGGGGAGCGTGCTGCCGAAAGGGTGGCGGACACCACCTTCAAGGTGTCTGACACCTCTCCGGGACGCGTCGTCGCGACGGCGACGCACCTCGTCCGTCGCTTCTCGGACCAGACGGTGTTCGAGGATGTCTCGCTCGAGCTTCGTGCGGGCCTCCTCCACGCGGTCACGGGTCCGTCCGGCTCCGGCAAGACGACGCTCCTGCACCTGCTCGCGGGGCTCGAGCTCCCCGACGCCGGCACCGTCGCCGTCGAGGGCAGCGACGTGACGGCGCTCGACCGTGCAGCCCGCGCCGCGCTCCGGCGCGAGAAGATCTCGTACGTCGGCCAGCAGGCCGGTCTCGTCCCCCACCTCTCGGCGCTCGAGAACGTCGAGCTCGCGCTCGCGCTGCGCGGCCGCGAGGACGGACGGCCGGACGCGCTGCAGGCACTCGACGCGGTCGGCCTCGGCGAGCGGGCGACGCAGCGCGTCGCGCGGCTCTCGCAGGGCGAGCGGGCGCGCGTCGCGATCGCACGCGCCGTCGCCGCGAAGCCGAGGCTCCTCCTCGCGGACGAGCCGACGTCGCGTCTCGACGGTGCGAACGCGGTCGCGGTGGCGATCCTGCTTGCGCGCCTGGCACGCGAGACGGGCGCTGCGGTCGTGTGCGCGACGCACGATCCGCTCGTGATCGAGCAGGCGGATCGGCGCATTTCGCTGGGCTAACTCCCCCGATCGGGGGAGCCGCCGTGAACTTCGGTTACCGATGCTTCGAGTGCGGTGGCAACGGTCGATCTGCGGCAATCCACGATCTTTTCGCGCCTGCGCGGCCTGCTCGAGGTCACGCGGCTCGTCCGCACCGGCGAAGAGCTCCCCGGGCTCCTCGCGGCGATCGCGCGCACCGTCGCCGACTCGCTCGCCTATCGCACCGTCGTCATCAACATCTACCGCCGCGAGTGGGACGACTTCGTCGTCACCACCGTCTACGGCAACGACGACGCGCGCGAGGCGCTGCTCGGCCAGGTCCGCCAGGTGACGGACTGGGAGGCGCTCCTCGACCAGCGGTTCCTGCAGCGCGGCGCGTACCTCGTGCCGCACGGCGAGTTCGACTGGGAGCAGGTCGACGGCGTCTACACGCCCTCCGTCGACGCGAGCGACGACCCGAACGCCTGGCATCCCGACGACGCGCTCTTCGTGCCGATGCGCGGCGCCGACGGCAGCCTGCTCGGGATCCTGTCCGTCGACGAGCCGCTGTCGCGGCGGAAGCCGAGCGGCGACGAGATCGACGTGCTCGTCGCCGTGTCCGAGCACGCTGCCCTGGCGATCCAGTCGGCGCAGGAGGATGCACGCGCGAAGGCGAACCGCGACGCGCTCGAGCGGCTGCTCGCCGTTTCGACGCGCCTGAACGAGACGCGCGACGTCCACGATCTCCTCGACATGGTGTGCAGCGCCATCTCGGAGGCCCTCGGCTTCGAGAAGGTCGCCGTGCAGCTCTTGACGGACGACGGTCTCCACCACACCGTCGCCGAGGTCGGGTTCGCGCAAGGGACGAACGTCGGCGAGCCGCTGAACGCCGACCAGCTCGAGCGGATCCTCAACGTCGAGTTCGAGGTCAACGGCTGCTACCTGCTCCCGCACGACGCAGCGCGGTCGCTCCTGCCGGAGCGCGGGCCGGGGTACCGGTCGCAGCGCGACGGACGCGGCCCGCACGCGTGGCAGAACCACTGGCTCTTCGTGCCGCTGCAGGATCGTCGCGGCCGGCGCATCGGCTACATCTGGGCGGACGACCCGCTCGACCGGCTGCAGCCGGACGCGGAGCGCCTGCAGATCCTGCGCGCGTTCGCGAACCAGGCGACGACGGCGCTCGAGCAGGCGGCGCAGTTCGAGGAGATCGCGAACGCCTACGCGCATCACCGCGCGCTGATCGACGCGTCGCCGACGGCGATCGTCGACTTCGACGTCGACGGCCGCGTCCGCTCCTGGAACGGCGGCGCCGCCGAGATCTTCGGCTGGACGCCCGAGGAGGCGATCGGACGCGTCAGCCCGATCGTGCCGGCGGACGAGCTGGACTTCTTCCTCGGCAACCTCACGCGCATCGCGAGCGGAGAGACGATGCGCGACCTCGACCTTCGCCGTCTCCACCGCGACGGGTCGCTGATCGACGTTGCGACCTCCGCCGCGCCGATCCGCGACGCGCACGGCAACGTCACCGGCGTGATCGCGACGATGATCGACGTCACCGCGCGCAAACGCTCCGAGCGCATGCTCGCGGCGAGCGAAGGCCGAAAGGACGCGATCCTGCGGGCGACGCTCGACGCGGTGGTGATCGTCGACCACGAAGGTCTCGTCGTCGAGCTGAACCCCGCGACGGAGGAGACGTTCGGCTTCACGCGCGCCGACGCCGTCGGGCGTCCGTTCCTCGACCTCGTGATCGCGCCGGAGCACCGCGACGAGCTCGCGGACGTGTTCTCCAAGGGGTCCGGGCCGCTCCTCGGCTCGCGCTTCGAGGCCGCGGCGATGCGCGCGGACCGGCGGACGTTCCCGGCGGAGATCGCGATCACGCGGGTCGACGTCCCGGGGCCGCTGCTGTTCGCCGTCTCGCTTCGCGACATCACGAAGCGCCGCGACCGCGAAGAGCGGCTGGGTGCGGCGGAGGCGAAGTACCGCACCCTCGTCGAGCAGATTCCGCTCGCGACCTACATCAACTCGTTCGGGATGCCGCTGCGGACGACCTACATGAGCCCGCAGATCGAGGCGATGCTCGGGTATCCGGTGTCACGCTGGCTGGAGAACGACTTCTTCGCGAGCGTGCTGCACCTCGATGACCGCGAGCGCGTGCTCGAGACGGTGGAGCGGACGCACGAGACGGGCGAGACGTTTCGCCTGGAGTACCGGCTGGTCGCGGCGGACGGCCGCACGGTGTGGGTGCACGACGAGACCGTCGCTGTCCGCGACGAGGAGTACCGGCCGATCATGTTGCAGGGCTTCCTCGTCGACGTCACCGAGCGGCACGCGCGGGCTGCGCTTCGCCCCGCAGCGTCCTAGCGCGCCAGTCCGACCAGCCGCCTTCGTACGAGCGCACGCCGCCGTCGGCCACCTCGACGATGCGGTCGGCGATCCGGTCGAGGAAGTACCGGTCGTGCGAGACGAAGATCGCGGTCCCGTCGAAGCTCTCGAGTGCACGCTCGAGCATCTCGACGGACTCGATGTCGAGGTGGTTCGTCGGCTCGTCGAGCAGAAGGCAGTTCGCGCCCTGCAACATCAGCAGGAGCAGCTGCAGGCGCGTCCACTCGCCGCCGGAGAGCACCCCGAGCGGCCGACGCACCTGTTCGTAGCTGAAGAGGAACTTCATCAGCCGCGAGACTGCCTCGCCTTCGGAGATGGGCGCCGCGCGCCGCACGAGCTCGAGCGGCGTCGCCTTCGGGTCGTCGGGACGCTGATCCTGGCGCAGGTGGCCGAAGCGGATCGACGGCCCCGCTTTGCGTTCCCCCTCGTCCGGCGCGAGCTCGCCCGCGAGCAGCCGCAGGAGCACCGACTTGCCGGCGCCGTTGTCGCCGACGACGCCGACCCGCTCGCCGCGCAGCACCTCCAGGTCGACGCCGGCGAACACGGGTGTCCCACCGAGCTCGACGCCGACTGCCGCGAGCTCGACGACGCGTTCGCCGCCGCGTGCGTGCGGACGCAGCTCGAGCGCGATCTTGCGCCGCTCGAGGACGGGCCTGTCGATCTTCTCCATGCGGTCGATCTGCCGCTGCTTGTTCCGCGCCTGCTTGATGTGCCGTTCGTCGACGACGCGGTGGGCCCAGTCCTTGAAGCGGCGAATCGCCTCCTCGAGTCGCGCGATCTCCTTCTGCTGCGTCACGTACAGCTGCTCCTGCCGCTGCAGCTCGAGCTCGCGCGCGATCGTGTACGCCGAATAGTTGCCGGGCCACATGCGGATGCGGCCGCCGTTCAGCTCCGCGATCTGCGCGACCGTCTCGTCGAGGAGGTACCGGTCGTGCGAGATCGCGACGACTGCGCCTTCGAAGGAGCGCATCAGCGTCTCGAGGTGCTCGCGCGCTTCGACGTCGAGGTGCGCCTCGGGCTCGTCCAGGAGCAGCACGTCGGGCTCTCGCAGCAGGCACGCAGCGAGCCCGACGAGCTTCCGCTGCCCGCCGGAGAGCACGCGCGTCGGCTTCGAGACGTCGTCGGCGGCGAGCCCGACGTCGGCGAGGAGCGCGCGTGCGCGGCCTTCGAACCCGGGACCGCCCGCGGCGGTCCAGCGCGCCAGCACGTCCTCCTGTCGGCGCAGGAGCCGCGTCATCCGGTCGAGGTCGGTCGTCGCGCCGAGCTCGCGCTCGACGGCCGCGAGTTCGTGCTCGAGCTGGTCGAGGTCCGGCCGCGCCGCGCGGAGCGTCGTGAGCGCGTCGCGGTCGTCGCCCTCCGGCTGCTGCGGCAGGTAGGCCGTGACGAGGCCGCGACGCTGCGTCACGTCGCCGGCGTCCGCCTCCTCCTTGCCTGCCAAGATGCGCAGGAGCGTCGACTTGCCCCCGCCGTTCGGGCCGATCATCCCCAGGCGGACGCCGGCCTCGACGTCGAGGTCGAGGCCCTGGAGGATCTGCCGCGAGCCGAAGCTCTTCGCGATTCCACGAGCGGCGAGGAGCGCCATGCCGCCACGGTAGACCCCGGCGGGTGGCGTGTCGTCGTCCGCGAGAAGTATCTACGGCAGCCGGAACGCGAGCTCGCCGAGCCGTCGGTAGCCGGCGATCGACGGGTGGTCGCCGTCGTCGTTCGTCCACTCCGGCCTCATACGCCCCGGCGCGTCGGGATCCTCGAGCGTGTCGTGGAACGGGAGCAGCGGCACGCCGAGCGCGCGGATCCGCTCGTTGAGCGCGCGGATCGGCGCCTCGCTGTCGGGCCAGCCGTTGTTCCACGGAAGGACGTCGCACACGGCCACGCGGAGGCCGAGCGCGAGCGCCCGCTCGACCATCGTCCGGAGGTTCCGCTCGGCGTCGTCGATCGGCCGGGCTTGCGCGATGTCGTTGATCCCGCCCTGGACGATCAGCACGTCGGCGTCTGCGGCCGCCTCGTCGAAGCGCACCAGGATCTCGTCGGTCCGCTCGCCCCAGATCCCGTGGTTGCGGAACTCGAGCTCGGGGTGGCGAATCGCCGCCCAGTGCTCCCACTGTCCCTCCGCGTCGCCTGAGCGCGTGCGCGAGTCCCAGTACGGCGAGCCTTCGGTGATCGAGTCGCCGAGACAGGAAACGACGGTGCGGCCCACGAGAGGCTTGTAACAGACTGTTACACAAGCCCTCGCTTGTACCTTCGATACCAGTCCTCGAGGCCCGGGCCGGGGTACTGGTAGAGGAAGTCGAACGCAGCTCCGGCCGCCCTGAGGACGACCCGGCCCTTCGACGTCTGCACCGACTCGCGCGGCGCGGTCGGGCGGTTCGCGCCGCCCATCAGCTCGCGCACCTGCTGGTAGCTCGGGCGCGGCAATCCGAGCTGCCATGCCAGATCGCCCACCTCGCGCGTCACCTGCGCAGGCGACGCGAAGAACGGCGCGCCGGCGATGTACTGCCGGAGGCGCGGGTCGAGGCGGGGAGCGATGCAGACGCCCATCCGCCGAGTGTCGCCGCGGGCGCGCGACATGTCTGAGCCGAAAGCGTGCCGTTACGCGCGCTTGTAACAGAGTGTTACTTGGGCAGCGCGAGCGGCCCGGCGCGGTAGTACGCGCGGGCCTGCGCCTTGAAGTACCCACCGTCGTCGTCCGCCGAGAGCGACGCGCGGGTGTTGCCGTTGATCGGATCGGGGTTCGTGACGCCGTCCTTCGCTGCGTCGCACGCGCACGTCGCGCCGTCGGCGCCGCGGCCGAAGAGGAAGCCGACGAAGCCCGCTGCGACGTACGCTCGCAGATGGGCGCGCGACTGCGGGCCGAGGAGCCACTGGACGCGGTTGTCCTGGAAGTGGTCCCAGGTGTCGTTCATCGCGCGCATCACCGTGTTTCCGAGGGGGATCTGCCACCCGACCATCCGCAGGTCCGCGCGCTGAACGAACTCCTGCGCGTAGAGCAGGTGGCGGTGGAAGTCGGCAGGAGTGAACCACGTGTTCGGGTTGCCCTGGATCTTGTCGTAGAAGCCGGCGTCGCGATCGGAGAAGTCCTCGAAGGCGATGTCGAATCGTGCGTGCAACGAGCGGTAGAACGCGGCTGATCGGTCGGCATACGCGCGCACCGTCGCGTCGGGCGGGTCTTCGTAGACGATGTCGTGCCGCGTCCCCCACCCGCTCATGTGGTAGGCGAGCACGACGTTCGGCGCGAGCTCGTTGCGGAGCGCGATCCAGCGCCTGGCGAACGCTGACGCGAGCTCAATCGCATTCGCCTGCTCGAGGTAGCCCCAGAGATCAGGCTCGACGTGGACGACGACGGTCTTCGTCCCGCGGATGCGCGAGAAGAGCAGCCGCACGTCACGCCAGTACGCCGCCATGGTCGACGGGTTGCGCAGATTGCCGAGGTCCGCATGCAGCTCGTCGCCGCCGGCGGGCTTCGACTGCAGCAACATGTAGTAGGTCAGCACCGGCAGCTCCCGATGCGCCCATGAGTCCTGCACGTACGTCGACGCGAACGTCCCGCCGGAGTTCCACGTCGCCCAGCCCTGCCCGGTGTTCACGCCGCCCGCGAGGTACTGGTAGCGCGCCCCGAGCGGCGGAACGTGCTCACCGGGATGCTCGTCGAGGCCGATCGGGAGCGTGTGCGGCCACCGGGCCGGGAGCGGCGGGAGCTTCACCTGGCCCGCGCCGGCTGAGCCGCCGAGCGCGAGGCCGACCGCGATGAGAACGAGGGCGCTAGTGCAGCGCGAGCGGCGCGCACGACGTGGAGCTGCGGTGCGCGGCGCGGTCGTAGGCGACGACACAGAACGAGTACCTCCCCGTCGGCGCCGCCCGGGGAACCTGCCAGCCGACGTAGTAGACGCTTCCGTACGCGACGGGGCCGAACCCCGTGTTCGCCGTGCCGACGACCTTCCCGTTCCGCTTGACCGTCGCGACCGCCTTCGCGACGCCGCTGTCGTCGTAGATCCTGAACCGAAGCTTCGCGGAAGCGCCACGGCGGCCCGTGCTCGCGAGCGCACCCGCCGACGGCGCGCGCTTGTCGGCGGCCTTGGTCGTCGTCGGCGTCTTCGCGCCGCCGTTCAACCCGGTGGGCGCGCCGGACGTCGTCGTGGTGGTCGTGGTCGTCGCCGCCGCATCCTTCAGCGTCACCGTGTTGTTCGCGAGGCTCGACTCCGACTGCTGCGCCGACACCGTCGCGGTGAGCGAATGCTGGCCGGCCTGATCGACCTTCACGAGGAGGACGATGTGACCCGAGATCGCCTGCGCCGACAGGAAGTCGAGGTTGCAGGTCAGCTGCTGCGCGTTCGTCGAGCTCTGCTTGCAGCCCGAGCCGCGATCGACCTGCGAGGAGACGTACGACTCGCCGGTCGGGATCGTGACGGCCACGTTGACGTTCTGCGCGAGCTGGCTGTTGTACGTGAGGTTCGTCGCGGTCAGGTAGTACGTGACGGTGTCGCCCGCGTTCGGCGCCGCCGGCGTCTGCGAGCCCGTGAGCTGCAGGTCGAGCGTGCCGCCGGTGCCGCCGCCTCCACCGCCGCCCCCGCCTCCACCGCCGCCCGACGAGACGGCGGGCGCCGCCGCGACAGCCGACGTCGCGACCGCGTTCGCGTCCGTCCCGCCGCCCGTGTTGACGGCGCTCACGACGGCGTCGACGGTCGACCCCACGTCGGCGGAGGTGAGCGTGTAGCTCGACGAGGTCGCGCCGGCGATGTTCGCGCAGACTCCGCCCGAACAGCGGCGCCAGCGATAGGTGTAGGAGAGGGGCGACGAGCTCGTCCACGTCCCGTTCGTCGTCGAGAGCGTCTGCCCGTCCTGCGCGTTGCCCGAGATCACGGGCAGCACCGTGTTCACGGGCGGAATCGACTGCACGAGGGTGGTCGCGGTGCTGACGGCGATGCTCGATCCGTTCGTGTTCGTCCCGATCTGCTCGAAGCGAAGCGTATGCGTGCCACTCGCGTCCGCGGCCGTCATCGTGTACGACGAACCCGTCGCACCCGCGATGTCGACGCAGTTCAGGCCGCGCGTGTCGCAGCGGCGCCACTGGTCGGTGACGGTCGTCGCGTTGAAGAGCACACCGGCGTTGCCGGTGATCGTGAGGCCCTCGCGGACGAGCGGCGCGGTCCAGGTCGGGTCCGCCGTCAGCAGCGGCACCTGCGAGGTCGACGCGGTGCAGCCGGCGAGCGTGAAGCTCTTGAAGGACAGGCTCGCGCCCGCCGACGTCGCGACGGGGCCTGCGAACCAGAACGTGCAGTCGTCGACGGGGTCGAGCGCCAGCGAGGTGCCGCCGCCGAACTCCCTGTCGGTGGTGTACGAACGCGTCCCGGCCGTGATGTCGACGTCGCCACCGCCGCCCGACGCGTTGGCGTATGCCGTCGTCGGGTAGTGGGTGTCGTCGCTGCGCACGAAGCCGAGCGCGACGTTCCCGCTGTTGTCGAAGCCTGCGGACGGGAGGTAGCGACTCGAAGCGTCGGGGCTGTACGTCCCGCGGGCGCCGATCGTCCAGCCCGCGCCGCCGACGTTCTGCAGCCGGAACCAGGCGATCGCCGCGACGTTCGATCCGTTGTCGACAGTCGCTGCGAACGACATCGACTGGTCGCCGCTCGCCGACGCACCCCATTCGACCTTCCCGCCGAGCTGCGGCAGGCGGTCGGAGCTGTCGCCGTACGCCGTCGCCATCGGGTCGAGCTGGATCGCGGTCGACTGGGGCGGCGGCGGCGCTTCCAGGACGCAGTTGCTCCACGTGTTGCCGGACCCGTCGGGACACGAGAAGAGCGTGCTGTAGGTGAAGCCGCCGCTGTCGAGCGGGATGTTCCTGAGCGGCTGGAACGTCGACCCGGTGACGGGCGCCGTCCAGTCGACGTGGAACGCCCACACCTCCGCGCGGTCGTTGATGTCCGACGGATCGTCGTGCATCTGCACGTAGAGCTCCGGGGCGCCCGACGCGGGCTGGTTCAGGCCGTTGATGTCGGCGGGCAGCAAGCCGCCGAGACCCGGCGTCACGGTCGACAGGTCGAAGTACCGCGCCTGCGCGGCGGCGCCGGACAGCATCTTCGAGCGTTCGACGGCGAGCGCGCCGGCGCCGTCCCAGTTGCCGCTCGCATCGTGCTGGTTGAACGAGAGGTAGTACGCGTCGCTCCAGACGGAGATCGTGGCGCGGTCGGGGTACGCACTCGTCGAGACCTGGAAGACGTACCGGCTCCACGTGCCGGTCGCGTCGCCCGACGACGACACGGCGACGCATTGCACGTAGGGCCCCAGCGGCGTGTCGGAGCCGTCGACCGCGTACGCCGCCTCCGAGATCACCCAGCGGTCGGCGTTCCAGTCGTAGGCGACCGACGGCTCGCCCTGCGGCGAGGTGGCGCACAGTCCCGCGGCGTCGGGGCCGCCGAAGTTGGACCAGAAGTCGGCCGACGAGTCCGCGCCGAGGAGCTGCATCGTCCGGCTGTAGACGTCGTACGTCCCCTGCGTCGCGACGAGGAACTGCGTCTTCGAGATGTCGGCGCTCGGGTTCAAGACGCTCGACCGGTGCAGGACGGTGTCGTCGAGGATCCGCGGCAGCGCGACGGCCGGTCGCCGCGACGACCAGAGCGACGGCTCGCGCTGCGCCCGCGGCGCGGCGAACGAGGTCGTGTCGTGGGCGAGGAGAACCGGTGCGGTCGCGCGCGGAACGCCGTTCGACGAGCCGAGGCCGGAGCCGGCCAGGACCGCGACGACGCCGGCGAGCGCGAGCACGAGCAGGAAGAACCGCATCCCAGAACGTGTCGGCAGAAACCGACGTCGACTTGAGTCGTAAAGCGGGTTCAGGCAGCCGAAATCGCGCCGACGACCTCGCCGAGGCTGTTCCGCACGGGGATCTCGCGGAGCTCGTCGATCTCGAGGACGAGCGCGAGCGCCGGGCCGATCGCGCGGTACCCGCCGTCCTCGGCCTTCAGCGCGATCCCGCGGCCGCCGCCGTCGGCCGCGCAGAACAAGCCCTCCGCGCCGCCCTTCGCGATCCATCCCTCGCGCAGGCGCATCAGGTCGGTGTCCACGGCGCCCGCCGACCCGCCGACGAGCTCCGGCCGCGCGCGCATCGCCGTGCGGATCCGCTCCGGCGTCCGCACGAGAAGAGCCGCAGCGTCCCGCAGCGACGTCTCGAACGTCGGCACACCGCAGCCGTCGACGGCGACCCTTCCGCCGCCGAGGAGCTCGGCGATCCGCTGCTGCAGCGGATGCGAGCCGTCGCGGTACGGATGCAGCGGCCACCCGTGCGCGCGGCACGCCGCGAGCATTCCAGCGTGCTTGCCCGAGCAGTTGTGCCCGAGCTTCCCGTCACGGCGTCCCTCCTGCAGCCCGCACTCCAGATCGTCGACGCCGGCGCCGGCGCGCGCGAGCACCTTGCGCACCGCGTCGAGCTGCGCCGGCTCGGCGCGATGCGACGCGCAGGCAATGGCGATCTCGTCGTCGCCGAGATCGTCGTAGCCGTCGACGAACGGGATCGCCTGGATCGGCTTGCACGACGAGCGCAGGAAGAAGCGAAGTCCGCCGTCCCCCCAGCACTCACCCTCGGTCGTCGCGACGTGCACGCGGTGCGTCGCCTCGACGACGTCCCCCCGGCGCACGGTTACCCTGATCGCGTCCACCGACGCCGGAGACTACGTTGCCCGAACTGCCCGAGGTCGAGGCATGGCGCCAGCAGCTCGATCCGCTCGTCCGCCGCTCGCCCGTCGAGCAGGCGGGGCCCGCGCACATCGCGACGCTGAAGACGTTCGACCCGCCGCTCTCGTCGCTCGAAGGCGAGGGGTTCCGCGGTGTCGAACGCCGCGCCAAGAGGTTCCTGCTCCCGACCGACGACGACGAGCTCGTCGTCCTCGTCCACCTGATGAGCGCCGGCCGACTGAAGTACGTGCCGCAGGGTGGAAAGGGAGCGAAGACACCGGTGTTCCGGCTGCGCTTCGTCGACGGCGGCGAGCTCCAGCTGACGGAGGCCGGCTCGAAGAAGCGAGCCGGCGTGTGGCTCCTGCGCCCCGACGACGCGCGCGCGGAGCTCGCGCATCTCGGGCCCGAGGCGAACGAGCTCGAGGTCGAAGACGTCGCGCGCATCCTCGCGTCCGACTCGCGGCGGCTCCATTCGCTGCTGCGCGACCAGCGGCTGATCGCCGGCATTGGACGCGCGTGGGCGAACGAGATCCTCTGGACGGCGCAGCTGTCGCCGTACGCGCTGTCGACGCAGGTGGACGAGGCGGAGACGGAGCAGCTCGCGCGCGCGATCCGCGGCGAGATGGACCGCGGCCTCGAGCTGCGGCTCGCCGGCGCGAACGACGAGAAGACGTACCGAGTGCACGACAAGCTCGGGCGGCCGTGCGAGCGCTGCGAGACACCGATCGCGCGCGTCGACTTCGAGGAGCACACGATCTTCTACTGCCCGGCGTGCCAGACTGACGGCCGCGTTTTGAAGGACCGCCGGCTGTCGAGGTTGTTGAAGTGAGGCTCCTGCTCCTGCTGGCCGCCGCGGCCGTCCTCGCCGGCTGCGGCTCGAAGAAGACAGACCCGTACGCCCGGGCGAACGTCGCGCTCCTCGACAGGGTGCCGGCGTATCCCGGTTCCGCGGCGCCGCGGACGACGACGAGCGGCGCGTCGAACACGCAGTTCGGGGCACGCGACTGGACGCTGCCCGCGAACGCAACGGCGCGGGCCGTCGTCCGCTGGTACGAGCAGGCGCTGCCGAAGCGCGGCTGGAAGATCACCGGCGAGAGCTTCGGGACGCTGCGCGCCGTGCGCGGCGGCGCGGCGATCTCGGTCGGCGTCCGCGGCCGGAAGCTCGAGATCACGGCGAACAGCCGCGGCGCATGAGGATCGAGCGTGTTCTCGCTGCCGACGAGGCGCTCGTCGGGGCGCTCGTGCGCCTGCTCCCTCAGCTGTCTGCGACCGCGGAGCCGCCCGGCCTCCTCGAGCTCACAGAGGTCGTCGCGGCGCCCGGAACAAGCCTCCTCGTCGCACGCGAGGGCGACGAGGTCGTCGGCATGCTCACGCTCCTCCTCTACCGCCTCCCGACGGGTGTCCGCGGCTGGATCCACGACGTCGTCGTCGACGAGGCGGCTCGCGGCCGCGGGATCGGCGAGGCGCTGACGCGCGAGGCGCTGTCTTTCGCAGAGGCCGCGGGCGCGCGGTCCGTGCACCTCACGACGCGGCCGGAGCGCGAGGCCGCGAACCGCCTCTACCGCGGCCTCGGGTTCACGCCGTACGAGACGAACGTGTACGTCTGGCGCCCGCACTAGGGTGCGGCCCATGGTCAGGTCGCAGCCGCACGCCGGGGGCTGGCTCGAGGTCGTGTGCGGCCCGATGTTCAGCGGCAAGAGCGAGGAGCTGATCCGGCGCCTTCGCCGCGCCGAGATCGGCGGTCAGCGCGCGCTGATCGTGAAGCCGCTGATCGACGACCGCTACGACGTCGGCCACGTCGTGTCGCACGCCGGCGCGAAGATGCGTGCCGTCACGGCCGCGTCGAGCGTCGAGGTGCGGCGCCTGGCCACGGGCTACGACGCCGTCGGGATCGACGAGGTGCAGTTCTTCGACGACGGGATCGTCGAGGCGGTCGACGAGCTCGTGCGCGGCGGCGCCCGCGTCGTCGCGGCCGGGCTCGCGCAGGACTTCCGCGGCCTTCCGTTCGGCGCCATGCCGACGCTGCTCTGCCTCGCGGAGTTCGTCGACAAGCTCGACGCGGTCTGCCACCGCTGCGGCGGCCCGGCCACGATGACGCAGCGGCTCGTCGACGGGAAGCCGGCCCCGTTCGGCGGCGAGACCATCCAGGTCGGCGCGCTCGACTCGTACGAGGCGCGCTGCCGGCAGTGCTTCGAGCCGGGCGCCGACGTCCAGCTCGCCCGGCGCGCGGGCTAGCTGCGCGCCGTGATCGGCTCGCCCGGCCCGCCGCCGGAGCCGCCGAGCATCCCCGCGCAGACGCGGAACAGCCAGCCGACGGCGAGGAACCCGCCGAAGAAGCTCGGGAGCGCGCACCCGAAGAGGAGCAGCCACGCCCCGTGCGGCAACGAGACGACGAGCGGCGCCGCCGCGGCCGCGACCTTGAAGAGCGCGAGCGAGACGAGCACGAGGAAGAGCGCCGGCCGCAGCGAGCGCGGGCCGAGCCGGGGGAACCGCGCAACCACCCAGAGGGCGAGGACTCCCGCCGCTGCGAGTTCGATCGCGAGAAAGGACGCCGCAGAGATCATGGGCCCCACCTTCCCAGATCGGACGTACTTCACGCAATCACCAGTTCTCGGTTGACGGAGCCGCTTCACCGCGGCGCGGGCGATACGCTGGTGCTCCCCCGCGAGAAGATCAGAAGAGAGGAACCGATGTCCAAGCGCATCCTGCTGCCGCTCGCGGCGCTCGTCGCCGCTTCGGCGGTCGCCGCCGCGGTCGCGACGGCCGGCGGCTCGAAGCCGGCGGCGACCGCCGTCGCCGCCGCGAACTGCCCGACCGTCTCGAGCGGCACCCTGACGATCGGCACCGACAACCCGGCCTATCCGCCGTGGTACGCGGGCGGCTCGAAGAGCTCGTGGAAGATCAACGACCCGTCGACGGGCAAGGGCTACGAGTCCGCCGTCGCATACGCGATCGCGGGCAAGCTCGGCTACCAGAAGAGCCACGTGAAGTGGATCTACGTCCCCTTCAACAAGGCATTCGCGCCCGGCTCGAAGTCGTTCGACTTCGACATCAACCAGATCTCGTACACGCCCGCGCGGGCGAAGGTCGTCGATTTCTCGAAGTCGTACTACGACGTGAACCAGGCGGTCGTCGTGAACAAGGGCACGAAGATCGCGTCGGTGCGCGGCATCAAGGGGCTGCGGTCGTACAAGCTCGGCGCGCAGCTCGGGACGACGAGCTACGCGTTCATCAAGTCGCGGATCAAGCCGTCGCAGTCCCCGGCCGTGTTCCCGACGAACGCCGGCGCGGTCCTCGCGCTGAAGAACAAGCAGATCGACGGCCTCGTCGTCGACCTGCCGACGGCGTTCTACGTCACGGCGGTGCAGGTTCCGAAGGGCAAGATCCTCGGCCAGTTCGAGAACACCGGCGGCGCGTCGACCGACCACTTCGGCGTCGTGCTGCAGAAGGGCAACCCGCTGACGGCGTGCGTCAACCGTGCGATCACGTCGCTGCGCGCCAACGGCACCCTGAAGAAGCTCCAGCGGCTGTGGCTGGCGAAGGCGACCGGCGCGCCGATCTTGAAGTAGCAGGCAGGCGCTCGCCCCTGCTCGACGGGCTGCGCTCCGGCGGGGATCCCCGCCGGAGCGTCGCCATCGCGCTTCTCAGCACGATCGTCTTCTTCACGATCGTCGGCTACGCGATCACGCATTCGCCGGGGTGGCCGGAGGTGCGGCGGACCTTCTTCGACTGGCACGAGTTCCGGTCGACGTTCCCGGAGATCGCGCGCGCATTCGTCCTCAACATCAAGCTGTTCTGCATCGCGGAGGTGTTCATCCTCGTCTTCGCGCTGCTCCTCGCCGTGCTGCGGTCTCTGCCGGGACCGGTCTTCTTCCCGCTTCGCGCCCTCGCGATCGTGTACGCCGACCTCTTCCGCGGCATCCCGACGATCCTCGTGATCGCGATGCTCGGCTACGGCGCACCGGCGCTCGGCCTGAGCTATGTCCCGAAGTCCGTGACGTTCTGGGGCGTCGTGTCGCTCGTGCTGATCTACAGCGCGTACGTCTCGGAGGTCTACCGCGCCGGGATCGACTCGATCCATCCGAGCCAGGAGGCGGCGGCGCGGTCGCTCGGCCTCTCGCGGGGCCAGACGCTCCGCCGCGTGATCCTGCCGCAGGCCGTTCGCCGTGTCATCCCGCCGCTCCTCAACGACTTCATCGGGCTGCAGAAGGACACCGCGCTCGTCGGGACCCTCGGCGCCGTCGAGGCGTTCCAGCAGTCGCAGATCGACGCGAACGCGACGTTCAACTTCACCGCCTACCTCTCCGCCGCTGTGCTGTTCGTGGCGATCACGATCCCGCTCGCGCGGTTCACCGACTGGCTCGTCCTGCGCGACCGGCGGCGCCGCGAGGCAGGAGGCGCCAGGTGAGCGAGATGCTCGCGGTCGAGCGGCTGACAAAGTCGTTCGGGAAGCACACCGTGCTGCGTGACGTCGACCTCGCGGTCGGCGAGCACGAGGTGATCGCGCTGATCGGCGCATCCGGCTCGGGGAAGTCGACGCTCCTCCGCTGCATCAACCTGCTCGAGCGCATCGACCGCGGCCGCATCTTCCTCGGCGGCGAGGAGATCACGCGCACCCAGCACGTGAACGCCGTGCGCCGCCGCATCGGGATCGTGTTCCAGTCGTTCAACCTGTTCCCGCACATGAGCGTCATCCGGAACGTCACGCTCGCGCCGCGCGACGTGCTCGGCCTGTCGCGCGCAGAGGCGGACCAGCGTGCGGTCGCGCTCCTCGACCGGTTCGGCCTGGCCGACAAGCGCGACGAGTACCCCGACCGGCTGTCCGGCGGCCAGCAGCAGCGCGTGGCGATCGTCCGCGCGCTCGCGATGCAGCCGGAGCTGATGCTCTTCGACGAGGTGACGAGCGCCCTCGACCCCGAGCTCGTCGCAGAGGTGCTGAACGTGATCCGCGAGCTCGCCGACGGCGGGATGACGATGGTGCTCGCCACGCACGAGATGTCGTTCGCACGCGACATCGCCGACCGCGTCTGTTTCCTCGACGGCGGCGCGATCCTGGAGGAGGGCCCGCCGGAGCAGATGTTCACGTCGCCGCGCGAGGCGCGGACGCAGCAGTTCCTCCAGCGAATCGTCGAGGCGCGGCGGCTATGACCGACACGCTGCCGTTCCGCTGGTACGCCGACGAAGAGCTGCTGCGACGCGAGCGCGCGGCGATCTTCGCGTCGTCGTGGCAGTACGCCGGCCGCTCCGAGCTGGTGGCGGCGCCGGGCTCCTACCTCGCGACGGACGCCGGCGGGATCCCGATCCTCGTCACGCGCGACGCCGACGGAGCGCTCCGCGCGTTCGTCAACGTCTGCCGTCACCGCGGCGCGGTCCTCACCGACGGCTGCGGCACGCGCAGGACGATCCAGTGCCGCTACCACGCGTGGACGTACGGCCTCGACGGCTCGCTGCGGAGCGCACCGCGCTCCGATCGCGAGCCGGGCTTCGACAGCAGCGAGTGGTCGCTGCTCCCTGCGTCGGTCGGCGTCTGGGGGCCGTTCCTCTTCGTCAACCCGAGCGCGGACGCACCCACGCTCGAGGAGGAGCTCGGCGAGCTGCCGGCGATCCTCGCGCAGGTCGTCGACGTGAACGAGCTCCTCTTCCACTCGCGCGTCGCGTTCGGCGCGAACGCGAACTGGAAGATCGTCGTCGAGAACTTCCTCGAGTGCTACCACTGCCCGACCGCGCACCCCGCGTTCGCAGACGACGTCGACGTCCATCCCGACCGCTACCGGCTCGATGCACGTGCGACCTTCGCTGCGCAGTACGCGACCCAGAGAACGTCCGGCCTGCAGGGCCAGTTCCACCTGCTCTATCCGAACACCGGGATCAACGTGTTCCCGGGGCCGGGCAACCTCTCGATCGGGCCGATCCTCCCGGCCGCGCCGTCGCGCACCGAGCGCTACCTCGACTACTTCTTCGCACCCGGGGTCGACGACGCGTGGCGCGACGACTTCTTCGCCTACGACGACCAGATCGGGAAGGAGGACACGCAGCTCGTCGAGTCGGTGCACCGCGGCATGGCGTCCGGGATGCTCGACCACGGCCGGCTGCTCGCCGACGCCGAGCCGCTCGTCGCGGCGTTCCAGTCGTGGGTCGCAGCGCGCCTACAGGTGGACGCGTAGCGTCTGCCCGTCGAGCGCGAGCGTCCCGCCGAGCTCTTCGATCACGAGCCGCGCGACGAGCGAGCCGAGGTCGCGCGGCGCCTCGCCCGTCAGGACCGGCGCCGCCGACTCCGTCACGGGCGACAGCTCGAGGTCGTGGCCGTCGACGCGCCACGTGACGCGGTCGACGGGACCGTGGCGCAGCGCCGCGACGGCGAGCGCGCGCAGGGCGCGCTCGACGGCCTCCACCTCCGTCTGCACCGGCCGGCCGGAACCCTCGACGACGATGCGCTCGTCGTCCGCCTGGACGAGCTCGGCCGTGTCCGCCTCGCGTAGCACCGGCTCCCAGCGGCCGCCTTCGATCCGCGCGGCCGCGCCGAGCTCGTCGAGCAGCTCGGTCATCTGCTCGGCGGCCTCCTCGATCATCCCGAGGAAGCGCGCCGTTCGCTCGTCGTGCTCGCCCATGCGGTTGAGCGTCCTCGCGAAGCCGAAGATCGTCGCGAGCGGCGTGCGCAGGTCGTGGCAGGCGAGCGAGACGAGACGGGGGAACGGTTGATCGTCCATGGGCGCGCTACGGTTCTACCCGATGGCGGAGACCCGCAACGACTTCACCCTCGACATGCAGGCGTCGGTGCCCGACGTGCAGCTCGGCCTCTCGCGCGCGGGCGTCACCGGCGTGCAGAAGGCGATCCGCATCCGCCACGACGGCCGCGAGAAGACCTTCTCCGCCGAGATCTCGTGCACGGTCGACCTCGACCCGGCGCAGAAGGGCGTCCACATGTCGCGTTTCCCGGAGCTGTTCGGCGAGGCGATCGACGACGTCGTGATCGGCGAGGCGTTCCTCGTCGAGACGCTCGCGGAGCACATCGCCCGGCACATCGTCGAGCGCCAGCAGGCGCTGCGGGCGGAGGTGCGGATCGAGGCGCAGTACCCGCTCGCGCGGCGCACCCCCGTCACCGACCTGCCGACGCAGGAGATCGCGAAGCTGATCGGGATCGCCGCCGCGTCGCGGTCGCGTGTCCGGCGCGTCGTCGGCGTGGAGGCGTGGGGCATCAACGCCTGTCCGTGCGCGCAGGGCCTCGTCAAGGACGCCGCCGCCGACCGTCTCCTCGAGGCGGGGTTCGCCGCGGGCGACGTCGGCCGCATCCTCGAGCTCGTCCCGCTCGCGACGCACAACCAGCGCGGGAGGGGGACGCTGCTCGTCGGCACCGAGGCGCGCGTCAACGCCGAGAACCTCGTCGACATCGTCGAGCGCTCGATGAGCTCGCCGGTGTTCGAGCTGATGAAGCGCCCCGACGAGCTCTTCGTCGTCGAGCATGCGCACCTGCAGCCGCGCTTCGTCGAGGACTCCGTCCGGTACGCGCTGAAGGCGGCGCTGGACCGCTACCCGGAGCTCGACGATGCGGACTTCCTGTTCGCGCAGCAGGTGAACCTCGAGACGATCCACCGCCACGACGTCGTCGCCGAGCGGACCGGCACCGTCGGCGAGCTGCGCTCCGAGCTCGGCGGGCGGGTCGCGTCGCGCCACACCGAGCTGCGCGACTGGCTCAGCGCTGCCTGAACGTCGCGCGCGCCGTGACGGCGTAGTCCGTCTTCGGACGGCAGACGAGACCCGTCCCGGTGCACGCGCCCGCCCAGCGGACGAAGCGCCAGCCGGGGGAGGCGACCGCACGCAGCGTCAGCGAGTTGCCTGCGACGAAGGTGCTCGAGCACGCGGGCCGGCACTGCACGCGTCCCTTGCCCGTGACGCGGACGCGCACCGCGATCCGCGAGGGCCCGAACACAGCAGTGACCGACGCCGGCGCCGACATCGACGAGATCGAGCAGTCGAGCGAGCCGGTACACGCCCCCTGCCACTTGACGAGGCGGCTGCCCGCCGGCGGGTCGGCGACGAGCGTGAACGAGGAGCCGGGGTCCCACTGCGTCGTGCACGACGCGCTGCAGTCGACGCCGGGGACGTCGCTCTTCACGTGGCCGGAGCCCGAGAGCGCGAGCGTCAGCGCCACGGGGGCCACGTTCAGCAGGTGCAGCCAGGGCGAGTCCTGGATGTCGATCCAGGTGCCGCTGTGCGCGTAGTAGTCGTCATGGTTCACGTCGAGGATCTCCTGCGCGAGCGGCAGCCCGTTGTTGTACGGGTAGAGGATGTCCTGCGTCGAGTCGCACGGGTGCCCGGTGTCGCCGGGGCACGCGTGCGGAGCGCCCTCGGGTAGGGCGCCGAGCGCGTGCAGCAGCTCGTGGGCGCCGACGTTGTCGCTCGAGACGCCGGCGCAGCCGCTGAGCCACACGAACGCGAACGACGGGCCGGTCGCGAAATCGCCGCCGCCGGTGCCGCACACGCCCGACTCCACGGACGGGCCGTCGTAGTAGACGAGGTACTTCTTGAACGGGTTGAAGTACCCGACGTTCTCGAGGTCGGTCGACATTCGGTTGAAGGCGCCGCTCGCGCCGAGGGCCGCGTACTGCGCGCCCGTTCGCGGCAGCTGCACGAACGAGATGTCCGCGCACGTGCCGCCGGGGAACGCGGCCGTGTCGAATCGCGGGACGCGCGTCGGATCCTGGCCCTGCCACCACGAGAGGATCGAGTTGATGTCGTCGGCGATGCGCGGCGCGCCGGTTGCGAACGTGTCGGCGCCGTCGGAGGGAACCGCCCACACCGCGTGGATCTGCCTTCCGGTGACGACGTCGGTGCGGTCGGTCGGCGTCTCGCCGCTCCCGCACCAGCCCGCCGCGAGTGCGTTCGGGGCAGCGAAGAGCGCACCGGCGACCGCTGCGAGGACGAGCGCCTTACGCATTCGCCGGGCGCCGCAGCTGGAACCGGTGCTCGGTGCCGGCGCGGAGCCGGCGGAGGTTCGTACGGTGGAGATAGAGGATCGCGGCCGCCGCGGCGGAGCCGAAGACGATCACGGACGTCGGATAGCCGTACACGGCGGCCATCACCGGCAGCGAGATGCCTGCGACGATCGACGCGACCGACGCGTAGCGGAAGACGATGAAGGTGGCGAGCCAGACGAGGCCCGCGGTCAGCGCCACCCACACGGCGACGCCGAAGAAGACGCCGCCGCACGTCGCGACCATCTTGCCGCCCTTCGCGAACCGGAGGAAGAGCGGGCGCCAGTGACCGAGCATCGCCGCGGCTCCGGCGCAGATCCCGGCGAGATGGTGCGGCGAGACCCACAGCATTCCTGCGAGGGCCGGGATGAACCCCTTCAGCGTGTCGAGGACGACGACCGGCGCGCCGAGCCAGCGGCCGTAGGTGCGCCACACGTTCGTGGCGCCGATGTTGCCGGAGCCCGTCCTGCGGATGTCCTCGTGCCGCACGAGGCGCACGAGCCAGTACCCCCACGGGCACGAGCCGAGGAGGTACCCGCACACGACCAGGACGGCGAAGGCCATCGCCGCAATGTAGCCGGGGTCAGCGCCGGGCTACGTGCGAATCCCGTACTTCTGGGCCCAGTCGTTGACGACGTCGTAGTCGAGGTTGTCGAAGAACTTCTCGATGTACGCGGCGCGATCGGTGCCGAAGTCGATGAAGTACGCGTGCTCGTAGACGTCGAGCGCGACGAGCGGCGTGGCGTTCCACACCGGGAACGTGTTCTGCGCGTCGCCGATGTAGTTGAAGAGGCGGCCTTCGTCCCAGTCGTATGCCGTCCACGCCCAGCCGCGCCCGCCCATCCCCGTCGCCTTCAGGTCCGCCTTCCAGTCGGCGACCGACCCGAAGTCGCGCTTGACGAGGTCCCCGAAGATGCCCGCCGGATCGCCGCCCGGGCCGCCGAGGTGCTCGAAGTAGATCTCGTGGTTCTTGATGCCGCCGATCGCGAACGTCAGGTCGACCTTGAGCGAGCGGAGATCGGAGTAGACCTGGTTGGCGCTCGAGAGGTCGACGCCGTCGAGCTTCCCGAGGATCTCGTTCCGCTTGTTGACGTACCCCTGGTAGAGCTTGTAATGCGCCTCGATGGTCTCCCGCGAGATGCCGTCGAGCTCGTACACGGCCGGCTTCAGCTCGCGCGGGGTGATCTCCTCGTACTTGGTCGACATCTGTCTCCTCGTTCCGTGATCCGTGGATGCGGCGCGGAGCATATCCTCCTCACGAGAACCGACGAAGGAGAGTGCAGTGGCACACCAGCTTCCCGAGCTGCCGTACGCGTACGACGCGCTCGAGCCGACGATCGACGAGCAGACGATGCGCATCCACCACGACAAGCACCACCAGGCGTACGTGGACAACCTGAACAAGGCGCTCGAAGGGACGCAGTGGGCCGACCGGCCGATCGGGGACGTGCTCGGGACGCTCGACGAGCTGCCCGAGGACAAGCAGGGGCCGGTCCGCAACAACGGCGGCGGCCACGCGAACCACACGCTGTTCTGGGAGATCATGAAGCCCGGCGGCGGCGGCGACCCGACGGGTGCGCTCGCGCAGGCGATCTCCGACACCTTCGGCGATCCAGACCAGCTGCGCTCCGCGATGATCGACGCCGGGGTCAAGCGCTTCGGCTCCGGCTGGTCGTGGCTCGTCTGGGACGGGACCGGCCTCGCCGTCTACTCGACCGCGAACCAGGACAGCCCGCTGATGCAGGACGACACGCCGCTCCTCGGCATCGACGTCTGGGAGCACGCGTACTACCTGCGCTACCAGAACCGCCGTCCCGACTACCTCGCTGCGTGGTGGGACGTCGTGAACTGGGAAGAGGTCGGCCGCAGGTACGAGGAGGCGCGCAGCCGCTAGGCGGCCGCGCGCCTCTCGCTCACTTCTGCACCCAGGTCAGCGGCTGCGTGACAGCGCCGAGGAGACCGGCGCCGGCCTCGTTCACCGACATGGCGAGCCGCAGGTGGTTGACGCCCTTCGGGAGCGCCACCGCGACGCGCGCGCCGGAGCGCGAGTTCAGCTGCACCTTCCGCAACGTCACCCACTGCCCGGTCGACGTGTTCAGCCGCTGGAACTGCACGTAGCGCCCGGCGAGCCCGTGCCCGCCGTAGGCGTGGATCAGCCACGCGCCGCTCTTGCCGAGCGTGAGCCGCGGCTGCACCTGGATGGTCGTCGGCGCCGCGTACGCGCCCTTCCACGTCGCCTGGTACGTGGTGAGGATCCCCGGCGCGACCGTGAACGTGAACGCGCCGCCGGTCGTCGTCAGCACCGTCGTGCGGAGGATCGCGTTCGGCGCCGGATACGGCTGGTAGAAGATCTGCACCTGCTCGTTCGGCTTGTGGCTGGAGACGATGCCGGACAGCGTCACCTTGTCGCCCGCGACCGAGTACTGCGCCGACGACTGCAGCGTCAGCGTCGGCGGCGCGCCCTTCACGACGACCGTGCCCTTGAGCCTCGGATGGAGCTCGTCGGAGTAGCCGTACGTGCCGGCGGCGTTGAAGGTGAACGAGTACTTCGCCCTCGGCTTCAGGATCGGCGAGACGAACTGCCCATGGTCCGCGTAGACCTGATGATTCTGGCTTCCGCGATTGACCCACGTGACCGTGTCGCCCTCCGTCACGGTGACCGTCTTCGGCGAGAACGAGGAGTCGTAGATGTTCACCGTCTTGACGGTCGCCGCGACCGCGAGACCGGCGGCCACCGCCGCAACGACTGCCGCAGCCGCGAGGATCAGCTTGCGCATCGTGACCTGCCTTTCGAGTTTCGGATCGGGTACGGCGTTCTTCCAGCTCAGACGTAAGTCGATGCGCGGAGTTGCTCTGTTTTACTGCCGCCGAGCATGTCCTTACAGCCGGCTCAAAAGCGCGCGCTCGTCGCCGGCGGCACGGGCCGCGTCGGCGCGGCGATCGCGGCGAAGCTCGAGGACGCGGGGTGGCGCGTCGTCGCGGCGGGCCGTTCGGCCGGCGATCTGTCCTCGCGCGCCGGGGCACATGCGCTCGTCGCGGGGGCCGTCGAGGAGCTCGGCGGCCTCGAGCTCGTCGTCCACGCCGCGAGCGACGGGTTCGTCCCGAAGCCGCTCGCGGAGCTGACCGAGGAGGACTGGGACGCGGCCGCCGGCGCGACCGCGAAGGGGACGCTGTTCCTCGGCCAGGCGGCCGAGCCGCATCTCGAAGGCGGCGTACTCGTCGTCGTCGAGGACGTCGCGGGCTACCAGCCGTGGCCGTCGTTCGCTGCGCACTGTGCCGCGAAGGCTGCACAGGCGATGCTGACGCGCGTGCTCGCACGCGCCCTCGCGCCGGGGATCCGGGTCGTCGGCGTCTCGCCGGGGCCGGTGGCCGTCGAGCCGGGCCAGGAGGAGCGACGGGCGCGCGAGACGCTGCTCGGCCGCATCGGCAGCGCGGAAGACGTCGCCGACGCCGTCCTCTACGCGGCCGACGCGAAGCACCTGACGGGGACGTCGCTCGTCGTCGACGGCGGGCGGCTCCTCAAAACCGGTCTCCGGCCGCGGCCGTAGTTCCCGGCGGTGGCAATCGCCCTTTCACTCCGTACCATGCCCCTCGTGACGAGCGACGGAGAGCTGATCCAGCGCGCCGCGGGCGGCGACCGCTCGGCCTTCGAGCAGCTGTACCAGCGCTACGCGCGGCCGGTCTTCGGCCTCGCGCTTCGCCGGCTCGGCGACCGCGGTCGCGCAGAGGACGCGGTGCAGGAGACGTTCGCGTCGATCTGGCGCTCGGCCGGCTCCTACAAGCCGGAACGCGGCCCCGGCGCGCCGTGGCTGTACGCCGTCGCGCGGAACGCGATCGTCGACCGCGCCCGCGCGCGCACCGAGATTCCCGCCGAGATCCCCGACGAGCCGGCGCACGAGGCCGGGCCGCTCGACCAGGCCGAGCAGAGCTGGGTCGCGTGGCGCGTCCACCGCGCGCTCGAGGAGCTGCCGGAGCGCGAGCGCGAGGTGATCGCGCTCGCATACTGGAGCGGCCTGTCCCAGAGCGAGGTCGCGGAGTTCCTCGCCATCCCGCTCGGCACGGTGAAGACGCGGACGCGTGCCGCGCTGATGAAGCTGGCCGACATCCTGGGGGAGGACTTCGCATGAGGTTCGACGAGCTGCTCGGCGGCGACGACCTGACGCCGGAGGAGGAGGCGCGGCTCCGCCGCGTGCACGACCTGCTCCTGCTCGCGGGGCCGCCGCCCGACCTGTCGCCGGAGCTCGAGCATGTCCCCGCGCCCGTCGATCCGCCCGAGGTCCCGATCCTCTTCCGGCGCCGGAAGATGGCGCCGGCGGTGCTGGCGCTCGCAGCCGCGCTCGCCGCGTTCGTCGGCGGCTACGCCTTCGGCCATTCGAAGGCGAAGCCCGCCGCGTTCGCGACGGAGCGGACGGTGGCGATGCACGGCGCGCCCGGCGCGCACGGCGTGATCAGGGTCGCCGCCGCCGACAGCGTCGGCAACTGGCCGATGCTCGTCGAGGTGTCGGGCCTGCCCGAGCAGACCGCGCGCAAGGCGTACTACGAGCTCTGGCTGACGAAGAACGGGAAGCCGGTCGCCTCGTGCGGCTCGTTCCGCGTGCACGGAAAGACGACCACCGTCAGGCTCAGCGTGCCGTACTCGCTGCGCGGCTACGACGGCTGGGTCGTGACGTCGCAGCCGCCGCACGACCACGCGCCCGGCGCCGTCGTCCTGACGACGTAGCCCGCACCGGTCTAGAGGTCCAGCCGGAGCTCCTCGAGGTCGATGTCGCGCTGGACGCGCAGCATCACCTCCTCCGTGATCACGCCGTCGTTGCGCAGCGCGACGACAGCGCTTCGCTCCGCGTCGAGGAGCTCGCGCCGCAGCCGCTGGTAACGCTCGGAGCGGTCCTCGGCGCCGTCGACGTCCTCCCCCGTGTAGCGCGAGCGGAACCGCCTGCCGCGGAAGCGGTACTGGCCGCGCGCCCGCTCGAGCGAGTCCTCGTTCGCCCATCCTTCGGCGGCGATCTCCTCGATGCGCGCGAGCGCGGCCTCGGCCGCCTTGATCCGCGCCTTCGCGTCCTCCCGCGCAGCGCCGCCGTCGTCCTCGAGCCCGATGATCCTCACGAGGCCGGGCAGCGTGATCGTCGGGCCGATCAGCGACACGAGCACGACGACGAACGACACGAAGATGATCTCGTCGCGGTGCGGGACGTTCGACGGCAGCGCGAGCGCCGCCGCGAGCGTGACCGATCCGCGGACGCCCGCCCACGCGATCACGACCGGTGCCTGCCACGGCGGGTACGGGTCGCGCTCGCGGATCCGCCGGAAGAGCAGCCGCGGCACGTACGTGAACACGGGGACCCAGAAGAAGCGGATCACCACGACCGCGGCGACGACGATCGCCGACTGCACGATCAGCGTGCCGGTGATCGGGAGCCGCGACGCGATCTGCCGGAGCTGCAGCCCGATCAGCGCGAAGAGCAGCGCGTTCACGACGAACACGAGGATCTCCCAGAACGCGTTCCCCGAGAGCCGCGTCTGCACGTTCGTGAGCTCCGGCGTGTACCACCCCATGTAGACGCCGATCGTCACGGCGGCGAGCACGCCCGAGACCCCGAGCGCCTCCGCCGGCAGGTACGCGAGGTACCCGGAGAGAAGGGCGATCGCGACCTCCGTGGGCGTGTCGTCGACGCGCTTCCGCACCTGCCGCACGCAGAACGCGACCGCGAGCCCCACCGCGATCCCGCCGGCAACGTTGACCGGGAGCCGCCAGGCGGCGTTCCAGATCGAGAACGCGCCGCTGACCGCGGCGACGACGGCGAACTTGTAGAGGACGAGCGCCATACCGTCGTTGACGAGGCTCTCGCCCTCGATGATCGCGACGACGCGCCGCGGCAGGTTGATCCGCCGCGCGACCTCGGTGGCGGCGAGCGCGTCCGTCGGGGACACGATCGCGCCGAGCGTGAACGCGTCGCCCCAGGTCAGGTCGTCCACGAACGCGTGCGCGACGACGGCGACGCCGACGGTCGTCGCGGCGACGAGCCCGAACGCGAGCAGCCCGACGGGCCGGAGATTCGCGCGCAGGTCGCGGAGCCCCGTGAAGAACGCCGAGGAGTAGAGGAGCGGCGGGAGCACGCCGACGAGCACGAGGTCGGGCGCGAGCTGCAGGTGCGGCAGCCCCGGCACGAACCCGAGCAGCAGCCCGCCGAGGACGAGCGGCAGCGAGACCGGGAGCCCCCTGACCGCTGCGACGACCAGCAGCGCGCCGAGCGCGAGGAGCAGTCCGAGAAGGGAGAGCTCGTCGTGGGCGGTGAAGTGCACCGCCC
>DATDNT010000029.1:0-11318 GCA_036518135.1 Gaiellaceae bacterium
CCATCCACGACCACACGAGCAGCAATGCGACGGCGGGCCATTGCCCGAGCCGCGCGGGATAGGCGAGCGGCTGGACCTCGCGGCGCGCGAGCGCACCGTCGAGCCTGCGCGCGACGACGTTCAGCGGCGAGACGCGCTCCCACACGTTCCCGACGAGCCACGACACGATCCCGAGGCCGATCCAGAAGTCGACCCACGTCAGCGTCGTCACCGGATTCTCGAAGAACTCCTGCGACTGGTCGGTGGTCGAGAAGAGCCCGCCGACGAGCGACACGGCGACGAACGCGGCGCCGACCGCGACGAGCACGGGCCCGAGCCAGCGTGCGAAGCGGTAGAGATCAGGGCCGCGCCGTTCCACGACGTCGCCCTCCGTGACTGCAAGGAGCGCCGCCGGCGCCGAGAGGAGAACAGCCGCGCCGCCGGCGGTGACGTACAGCCAGATCGGCAGCGGGAACTTGTAATTGATCGGCGCGGCGTGAGCCAGGAGGCCGGTCATCTGGCGGAAACGGTAGCTACAATGCCGCGCGCCGATCCCCGGTAGCTCAATTGGCAGAGCATTCGGCTGTTAACCGAAGGGTTGTTGGTTCGAGTCCAACCCGGGGAGCTTTTACCGGCCCTTGACGCCCGGCCGACCTTCCTCGGACGCCCCCGGAAACCCTCACCGGGACAACCGGAAACGGGAAGGGGAATACCTGATGAAGAAGCTCATGATCACCGTGGTCGCCGCGTGCGCGCTCGCGTTCGCCGCCACGGCCGCCGCGGGACTCGTACCGAGCGTGTACGACCCCGGCAACACGGGATGCGTGACGTCGACGTACAGCCACGGCGTGCTGCACCTCGCGAAGAACTGCCCGACCGCGACCAACGCGGCAGCCCTCGCCCACGTCACCGGCGTCGCCGGGCAGACGTTCCAGTCGGCGTCGTTCACGCTCGCGAACGCCGGTCAGTGCCAGGGCGGCTCGCCGCGCTTCAACGTGTGGGTCGGCTCGACCGTGTACTTCCTCGGCTGCAACAACGTGACGCCGACGATCAACGCGGACGGCACGGCGACGTACACCTTCACGCCCGCGGCGCTGACCGCGGCGAGCATGCCCGTTCCCACGGGCTCGATCAGCTCCGTCGACGTCATCGTCGACGTGCAGGGTACGGCCGACATCTCGCAGGTCACCTTCAACGGCGTGGCGCAGAAGCTGACGTCGGCCCGCGCCTACGCGCTGTCGCAGTGCAAGAACGGCGGGTGGAAGACGTTCACCAGCCCGAAGTTCAAGAACCAGGGCCAGTGCGTCTCGTACGTCGTGCATCAGCTCAACCATGCGAAGCAGGCGCTGAACCCGCACCGCACGCACCACCGCTAGCCGTATGCGGCGGGGCTCCGGAGTGCCGGAGTCCCGCCGCGTTCGTTCTCTAGATCTTCCCGCGCTTGCGCCACTTGGCGTAGATGTCCTTGACCGTGCTCATCGTGTCGCGGACGCTCTCCTTGGCGCTCATCTGACCCTGCGAGACGCGGGCGAACATCTGCGGGATCAGGTACTTCGAGAAGATCTCGTCGATCGCCGCGTTCGTCGTGCCCGGATAGCCGATGTTGTGGGTGTACTTCTCGGCGATCGTCGTGAGGATCGTGTACTTGCCGCTCGGCTTGTGCGGATCCTGTGCGGCGACCTTGCGGATGTCCTTGAACGGAAACGCACCGGGAAAGCTCGGGAAGTTGTAGAGCTGCGATGCGAGCGTCGCCTGCTTGTAGTTGATGCATAGATCGGCGACGAACTTCTCCGCATTCTCCTTGTTCTGTGCGAACTTCCAGATGGAGTAGCAGCCCATCACGTGCTCGAGCCCCAGGCGACCGTGCGGGCCTGCAGGGATCGGCCAGATCCAGAGGCTGTCGGAGAACGGCAGGTGCAGCGACTCGGGCGTGCGCGTCGCCGAGATGGCGTTCAGGATCATCGACGCCGTGCCCGCGTACAGGTAGTTGTTGTTGGACGCGGGGTTCCAGCCGAAGATCGCAGCGTCTTCGCCGCGCTTGTAGAGGTCTGCCATGAACGACACCGCTTCGACGGTGTTCTTCGTGTAGAGCGTCGGCCTGTTGTGCTCGTCCTGGATGAAGCCGCCGAAGCACATCAGGAACGCGATCAGCGCCATGTTGGAGTCGAGCTCCTGCGATTGCCCGATGCCGATGGGATGGCCGATGCCCTTCAGCTTCGGCGCGGCCCTGCGGACGTGATCCCAGGTCGCCGGCGATTCGCCGATCCCGTTCCACAGGTCGTGACGCCACACGACCGGGTCCGGTACGTAGTTGTCGGACACCGCGAAGTACTTCTTCGTCTTCGGGTTGTACGTCGACAGTCGACCCAGGTCGCCGTACTTCCCGACCTTCGATTCGATCTCGTGGACGATCGAGGCGTGGTTGATGACCTGATCCTCGTACGACGCCATCGGGTGAAGGTTCATGAAGAGGTCGTGTCCACTTCCCGCCGCGACCTCCGCTGCCGCGCGCGTGTCGAGGAGCGTGTTGTTGATGTGCTCGACCTTCACCTGGACGTCGTTCTTCTGACCCCACTGCGTGCACCACGTGTTGTCGAACCAGTCGTCGTACGACGGCACGAAGTGCACCCACTGGATGATCGACAGGTCGCCCTTCAGGTCGCGGCCCTTGAACTTGAGCGGGCCGGCGAACGAGAACGGCGCAGCCGCGCCGCCCACCGCGAGTGCCGCTGCGCCGGCACCTGCCTTCTTCACGAGCTCGCGCCTCGTGAGGCGCCCTTCGCCGGGCCGAGACCCGTTCTGGATCTCAGTCACTGCTCCCTCCTTCCTAGCGGAACGCACCACCGGTGAATCCGGCGATGAACCTGTTCAGGAACGCGTTGTAGACCAGGGCCAGCGGGATGCTCGGGATCAGGATCGCCGCCATGATCCCGGGCCAGTTGAAGAGGTCGCCGCGGATGAGATCCGTCGGAACGCCGACCGTCAGGGTGCGGTTCGTCGAGCTCGAGATGAACGTGATCGCGTAGACGAATTCGTTCACCACGAGCGAGAACGTGAAGATCACGACCGTCAGGATCCCCGGCAGCGAGATCGGGAAGACGATGCGCACGAGCGCGCCGAAGCGCGAGCATCCGTCCATCAGCGCTGCGTCCTCGAGCTCCTGCGGGATCGTCTTGAAGAACCCCATCATCAGCCAGATCGCGAACGGAATCGTGAACGACGGGTAGACGAGGATCAGCGACCACAACCGGTCGCTCAGGTGGAGGTACTGCGCGACCACGCGCGAGAGTGGCAGGAAGAGCAGCGTCGGCGGCACGAGGTACGTGAGGAAGATGGCAACGCCGAGCGTCCTGCCGACACGCCCGGCCAGGCGCGCGAGCGCGTACCCCGCCGGCATTGCCACGGCCAGGGTGATCACGACCACCGCCAGGCCGACGAGGCAGGAATTGCGGATCCACCTGAGATAGCCGGTGTGGTGGAACAGGAAGCCGTAGCTCGCGAGGGTCGGATGGAAGCTCCAGACCTTCGTCGGATCGTAGACCTGGAACTCGGGCTTCAGCGACGTCACCGCCATCCACACGAACGGGAAGCCGAGGAGCACGGCGAACGGGACGACGACGCCGTACTGGAAGAGCCGGCGGCGCAGGACGGCGCCCGTCACGTCACCTCCGCGCGCCGCGCGAAGAACAGCATCCCGATCACGACGGCGGCGAGCAGCGGCAGCATGAAGAGCGCGATCGCCGCGCCCTCGCCGACGTTTCCGGCGTTGATCCCGGTCTGAAATGCCCAGGTCGTGAGAACCTGCGTCGAGTTGAACGGACCGCCGTTCGTGAGGATGTACGGCACGACCATGTCGGTCGCCGTGAACACGATCCCGAAGAGGATCGCGACGAGAGCGATCGGCAGCTGCAGCGGTAGCGAGACGTGCCAGAACTTCCGGAGGCCGGTCGCGCCGTCCATCGCGGCAGCGTCGTCCACCTCCTCCGGGATGGAGGAGATGCCTGCGAGGAAGATGACGGTTGCGAACGGGATCGTTCGCCACGCCTGCACGGTGATGATCGAGGACATCGCCGCGCGCGGCGTTCCGAGCCAGTTCGGCGGGTTCGTCCGCGAGACGAGGTGGAGACGTTCGAGGAACCAGGTGAAGATGCTGGCCTGCGGGTCGTAGAACCAGAGAAACCCGATCGCCGTCAGCGCGATCGGCGCGGCCCACGGCAGCAGGATCACGAAGCGGAGGAGCCACCGCCCCGGGAACTTCCGCACGAGCGCGTGGGCGAGGAGACCGGCGACGACGATCACGACGGCCTGGGAGATGACGGTGAAGAGGAACGTGTGCCACAGGGCGCCCCGGAACGTCGCGTCGTGGAGCTGCGCCGAGAAGTTGTGGATCCCGACCCACTTGCCGCTCAGCGACCCGGCGGTCGCGTCGGTGAAGCTGAGGTAGACGGCAAGGACGAGCGGCACGCCCACGAGCAGCCCGATGAAGAGGACGGCGGGAGTGATCAGGAGCGCCGCGAGCGTCCCCTGCCGCTCGGCGGCGTACCGAAGCTTCCTCGCCCGCGGCTGCGCCGCGACCACCCCCATCGCCCGAGATTAATGGGAACACGATGTTGTATGCAAGAGCACCAGCCGCTAACGTCGCAGGCCCGTGGCCACGATCGAGCTGGACAGCCTCACGAAGGTCTACGGCGACGGGACGCTGGCGGTCGACGCTCTCGATCTCGCGATCGACGACGGCGAATTCGTGGTCTTCGTCGGCCCGTCCGGCTGCGGCAAGACGAGCGCACTGCGGATGATCGCCGGGCTCGAGGCGATCACCGACGGCACTGTCCGCGTCGGCGGAGACGTCGTCAACGACCTGCCGCCGAAGGCGCGGGACATGGCGATGGTCTTCCAGAACTACGCGCTGTACCCGCACATGAACGTGTACGACAACATGGCCTTCGGCTTGAAGATGCGACGCCTCGACAGGGCGGAGATCAGGCGCCGCGTCGAGAGCGCAGCGCGGATCCTCGGGCTGTCCGAGGTGCTGACGAAGCGGCCTCGCCACCTCTCCGGCGGACAGCGACAGCGGGTCGCGATGGGGCGCGCGATCGTCCGTGAGCCACGGGCGTTCCTGATGGACGAACCGCTCTCGAACCTCGACGCGAAGCTACGGGTGCAGATGCGCGCCGAGATCGCACGAATCCAGCGCGACCTCGGTGTGACGACGATCTACGTCACCCACGACCAGAGCGAGGCGATGACGCTCGGCGACCGGGTCTGCGTGATGCGCGGTGGGATCCTGCAGCAGGCAGATCGTCCGCAGGTGCTCTACGACCGGCCGGCGAACCTCTTCGTCGCGGGCTTCATCGGCTCGCCGGGGATGAACCTCGTCGAGGCGCAACTCGTCGAGCGGGACGGCGCGCTCGCCGCGGTCTTCGGTCCGCACGACCTCGCCGTGCCGGACGGCGACCTCCGTCGCCACGTCGGGCGCCGAGTCGCGCTCGGCATCCGCCCCGAGGACTTCGACGACGCGCGGCCGGAGACGCCGGACGACCGGCGCCTCGACGTCATCGTCGACATCCGGGAGGACATGGGCTCCGAGATCTACCTCCACTTCGCGGTCGATGCGCCGCCCGTCAGGGCTGCGGCGCTCAAGGAGGTCGTGGGTGACGAGGCACTTGCGGCGGCCGACGAGCAGACGCACCATCACGGCAGCCCGTTCGTCGCTCGAGTGTCGCGCGGGTCGTCCGCCCGCGAAGGTGAACCGGCCCGCCTCGCCGTCGACGTCGCTCGGCTCTACTTCTTCGACCTGGAGACGGGCGAGGCTCTCGTCGGCTAGGAGCCCGAGAGCGCCTGCACGCGCTCGAGGAGCTTCTGCAGCATCTCCTGCAGCTCCTTCGTCCGCGTGAGGTCGGCCGTCTGCAGCTCGCGGCGCAACTCGCGCTCGCGCAGGCGCCACAGGAGCTCCTCGCCCGTCGGCACGTCGATCCCCTCGGCCTCGGCGCGCGCGTCGAGCTCCGCGAGGAGCGCGATGCCGCCGTCGTCGAGCTGGGCGCCGTCGACGATGTGCGCGCGGATCGCGCGGTGGGTCGGGTCGTAGAAGTGCTCCGCCGTGAGCTCGGCGAGGAGCGGCCGCAGCGACTCGTGCGCAAGCGCGCCTGCGAGGGCGTCGCGCTCGAGGCGCGAGCCCGCGTCGACGACCCGCGGCGCGTTCGCGGCGGCGCGCGCCGTCGGCACGGCCCCCGTCTTGAACGACACCGTCGTGCCGATCCGATCGGTGACGAAGCGCTGGGCCGCGAGCTTGTCCGGCCCTTCGGGGAAGCCGTCGAGGATCTCCTTCGCGCGCCGGAAGCCCGCCTCCCGGTCGTCCGCGCGGTCCATCTCGATGCGCACGCGATACAGCACGTACGGCTCCGCGTCCTTCAGGCGCGCCTCGAAGCCGGACGGGTCGTCGGCCGGATCGATGCCGGGCGGGAGCGCGACGACGTTGACGTCGAACCCCTGCGCCACGGCGAGCTCCATTCCGCGCAGCGCCGCGGACTCACCGGCCGCATCGCCGTCGAACGCGAGCCACAGCCGCCGGGTCAGCCGGCCGAGCTCGCGCAGCTGCTGCTCGGTGAGCGCCGTGCCCATGCACGCGACCGCAGTCCGGAACGCCGCCTGGTGCAGTGCGATCACGTCGGTGTTCCCCTCGACGACGCACGCGCGGTCCTCTTTCGCGATCGCCGCCCGGGCCTTGTCGAGCCCGTAGACCACGGCGCTCTTGTGAAACAGCTCGGACTCCTGCGTGTTCACGTACTTACCGCGCAGCGGGTCGTCCTCGTGGAGCTTGCGCGCCTGGAAGCCGACGACGCGGCCGCGCGCGTCGGCGAGCGGGAACATCAGCCTGCGCTGGAAGGTGTCCGAGCCGTTCGCCCTGGCGAGCCCGGCGGCCGCCAGCTCGTCGCGCGTGAACCCCTTCGCAAGCGCCTTCCGCGCCAGCGAGTTCCCGCTGAGCGAGAGGCCGAGCCGGAACGCGCGCGCAGCGTCCTCGGCGAGCCCGCGGCTCTTCAGATAGTCGCGGGCGTACCCGCCGGCCTCCGTCTCCCACAGCACGCGTTCGTAATAGGCCGCCGCGTCGTCGAGCAGCTCGTACAGCCGTGCGCGGCGGTCGCGCTTCGCGGCCTGCTCGGGCGACACGTCCTCGTACTCGAGCGGCACCCGGAACCGGTCCGCGAGCCACTCGATCGCACCGGCGAAGTCGAGCCCCTGCGTCTCGCGCACGAACGAGATCAGATCGCCGCCCTTGTGGCAGCCGAAGCAGTAGTAGAGGCCCTGACCCGGATTCACCGAGAAGCTGGGCGTGCGCTCCTCGTGGAACGGGCACCGGCCGACGAGGCGTGCGCCCTGCTTGCGCAGCGACGTGCGGTCCTCGACGACGGCGACGATGTCGGCGGCCGCCTTGACCGCGTCGACCGAGGTGTCCTTGATCCGCGCCATCAGAGGCCCGCAGCGTACGACAGCGCGAAGCGGTCGGTCATGCCGGCGATGAACTCGACCGACGCGCCGCTCGCGTGGATCCGGCGGATGACGGCACGCGCACGCTCGTGCTCCGGCTGCGTCACCGGCCCGAGGTACACGCGCTCGAACATGAAGGCGCGCAGCGAGAGCATCGCCCCGCCGATCTCGTCGCTCTGCACGATGTCGCCGGCCGCGCCGGAGGTGTCGACGAGGTCGTGCACGAGCGTGTCGATGCGCTTCGCGCCCGTCGGCCCGAGCGTGCGGATCTCCTCGCGCGGCAGGTCGTCCTCCGACAGGATCCCGTAGCGGATCGCGTCGTCGATGTCGTGGTTGATGTACGCGACCCGGTCGACGACACGCACGATCTTCCCCTCGAGCGTCCGCGGCTCGCGATCGCCGGTGTGCGTGAGGATGCCGTCGATCACCTCGCGCGTCAGGTTGAGCTCCTCGGCAATGCGCGCCGACTGCTCGTTGTGGCGGAACCCTTCCGGAAGCAGCTCGTCGAGCGCGGCCTCGCCGGCGTGGCCGAACGGCGGGTGGCCCATGTCGTGGCCGAGGCCGATCGCCTCGGTCAGATCCTCGTTCAGCCCGAGGGCGCGGGCGACGACCCGCGCGATGCCCGTCGTCTCGAGCGTGTGCGTCATGCGCGTCCGGTAGTGGTCGCCCGCCGGGTCGATGAAGACCTGCGTCTTCCCTTTCAGGCGCCGAAACGGCTTCGAGTGGAGGATCCGGTCGCGGTCGCGCTGGAACGGCGTGCGGACCGAGCATTCGTCCTCGGCGCGCGGCCGGCCTGCGGTCTCGTACGACCGCACCGCGAGCGGCGACAGCTCACGCTCCTCGAGCGCGCGGATCCGTTCCGCGAAGGGCTGCGACGCCACCTCTGGCATCTGCCCACGTTAGATGATGATCGGGACGGTGCCGCCGTCGGCGGACCACGCCGCGCCGGTCACGTACGACGACATCGGAGACAGGAGAAAGACGACCACGGCCGCGATCTCCGCCGGCTCGGCGAGCCGGCCGAGCGGCCGCCCCGCCCCCACCTTCGCGAGCACCTCGTCGCGCTCGCCCTGCTGCTCCGCGAGGCCGCCCGCGCCGAGCCACGCATCCGTCGCCGTCGGTCCGGGCGTGACGGCGTTGCAGCGGATCCCGTCGTCGGCGTGGACGTCCGCGACGAGGCGGGAGAACGACAACATCGCGGCCTTCATCACCGAGTAGTCGGGCATCCCCGTCGACGGTCGCTTGCCCGCGGTCGACGACACGTTGACGATCGCGCTCCCTGCTTCCATGTGCGGGAGCGCAGCACGCGTCGCCCGCACGGCGGTCATCAGGTTGAGCTCGAACGAGCGGTACCAGTCGTCGTCGGTCAGGCCGGCGAGCGTGCGGATCTCGGTGCCGCCGACGTTGTTGACGAGACCGTCGATGCGGCCGAACCGCTCGACGGTGCGTGCGACGAGCTCGTCCGCGGCGCCGCGCTCGGTCAGGTCTCCGGCGACGTGCAGGTCGCCGCCGCCGCGGTCGCGGCGGCCGGACGTGACGACGGTCGCGCCCTCGTCGTGGAGCAGGCGCGCGACCTCGAGGCCGATCCCCCCGGTCGAGCCGGTGACGACGCACACCTTGCCGGAGAGGCCGAGATCCACGGGTCGCTACGGTAGCTGCCGCCATGACGACGCTCCTCCTCGTCCGCCACGGCGAGACCGACTGGAACCGCGAGGGCCGCTGGCAGGGGTGGGCCGATCCGCCGCTGAACCCCACGGGGCGGGAGCAGGCCCGAACGCTCGCCGAGGAGCTCCGCGAGACGCCCTTCGACGCCGTGTACTCGTCCGACCTGCGGCGCGCCCGGGAGACGGCCGAGATCGTGGCCGAGCCGCACGGCGTGCCGGTGGTCGTCGATCCCGGCCTCCGCGAGATCGATGTCGGGTCGTGGTCCGGCCTGACCCGGGAGGAGATCCGCGAGCGCTATCCGGACGGCGTACGGCCGGACGGCGAGACGCATGCGGAGCACGCGACGCGGACGCTCGAGGCGGTCGAGCGGATCGCGCGCGCCCATCCCGGCGGGCGGATCCTCCTCGTCGCGCACGGCGGCACGACCCGGGCCCTGCACGACGTCACGAGCGAGGAGCCCTACCGCCCGGTGCCGAACTGCCACGTGCTCGAGCTGCGCTTCCGCGACGGGCGGCTCGCGACTGCCATCGGCTAGGCTCGGCCGGGCGGGGATGGAGGACTACACGAACAAGTACAAGGGCGAGCAGGTCGAGATCGCCCTCTTCGGAGGCGAGTACCAGGACGGCGTCCTCACCGCGTACTGCTACGTCGAGGACGTCGCCCACGTCGAGCTCAACGGGCACATCCTGATCCCGCTGCAGAACGTCGCCTCCCTCCACTGCTCGAGCCGCTGCGACGCCCCTGAGCCCGACTGGCCGCCGCGCGGTCTCGCCGAGGACGACGGAGAGCCCGGCGACGACGAGCCGTAACCGACTCCTCGTCCTCCGGAACGTCCTGAAGTGCTGGGCGCTCCTCGCCGTCGTCGCGCTCCTCTTCGGCGCGGCCGGCTGGCAGCTCGGCGGGTACCGGCTGTCGATCCTGTTCGCCGGGTCGATCCTGCTGCTCGCCTCCGCGATCTACGCGTACGCCGACCGCATCGTGATGGGGATGCTCGGCGCACGTGAGCTCGTCCAGGGCGAGGCACCCGCGCTCCACTCGACCGTCGAGCGGCTCGCGATGGTCGCGGGCGTCGTCAAGCCGAAGCTCTACGTCCTCCCTGACGGCTACCCGCGCGCGCTGTCGGGCGGGCGCGGCGCGGGCGGCGGGTCGGGGATCGCGCTGTCCGTCGGCCTGATGGGCGTCGCCTCGCCGGCGGAGCTCGAGGGGATCGTCGCGCACGAGCTCGCACACATCCGCAACCGCGACGTCCTGCTGCAGACGGTGGTCGTGATCGTCGCGATGGCGCTCGTCGAGGCGTCTCGCGTCGGCGGAATGCTGCAGCGCGCGCTCCTGTTCGTGCTCGCGCCCGTGGCGGCGTCGTTCGTCCATCTCATGCTCTCGCCGAAGCGCGAGTACGCGGCCGACCGGACCGCGGCCGAGCTGTGCGACTCGCCGCACGGGCTCGCGGACGCGCTGCTGCGGCTCGAGCACGCGATGCAGCTCGTGCCGTTCGAGGCCTCGCCCGCCACGGAGCCGCTGTACACGACGAACCCGTTCGCCGAGAAGGGCCTCGGCGCCCTCTTCGATTCGCACCCGCCGGTCGGCGGTCGCGTGAAGCGCCTGCGCGACCTCGACCCGGAGTGGCGCGAGCGTCTCCGCGCCGCTTGACGAAGGAGCCGGCGCGTCCTCGCCCGCCGTCATCGGCCGCGAGCGTCATTCGGCGAGTGAACGACGAAAGGCCCCTCACGGGGCCTTTCGAAAGTAATGGGCGGCGTCCTACTCTCCCGGGGACTCGCGTCCCGAGTACCATCGGCGCTAGCGGGCTTAACTTCTCTGTTCGGAATGGGAAGAGGTGTTTCCCCGCCGCTATGACCGCCCAACTTGTGAGGGACGCGCTTCGGAGCAGCGTCACCTTCAAAACTCCATAGCTACGAACACGAGTTCTTCAAATCAAGACCTCGAGCAATTAGTACGGGTCCGCTGAACACATTGCTGTGCTTGCACGTCCCGCCTATCGACGTGGTGGTCTTCCACGGCTCTTACTCTCTCTAGGAGATGGGAGGCCTCATCTCGAGGTGGGCTTCCCGCTTAGATGCTTTCAGCGGTTATCCCATCCAGACGTGGCTAATCAGCAGCGCTCTTGGCAGAACGACTGATACACCAGAGGTCTGTTCGTCTCGGTCCTCTCGTACTAGAGACGACTCCTCTCAAGC
>DATDNT010000030.1:0-63160 GCA_036518135.1 Gaiellaceae bacterium
AGAGGGCGCGGGGTATCGGCCGTGGGTGAATCAGACGCTCACGAGCGTGAATGACTCCGTCGTCCGACTTGCCGTGATCGAGGGCGAGCTCGTCGACTGGCACAGCCACGAGCACGAAGACGAGTTCTTTCTCGTGCTCGAAGGAGAGCTCGAGCTCGAGGTGGAGGGGCGGGAGCCATTCGTCCTCGGTGTGCACCAGGGTGTGACGATCCCGCGTGGCGTCCTTCACCATCCGCGCGCGCACGGGCGCACGGTGCTGCTGATGGTGGAGCCCGCCACGGTGATCCCGACCGGGAACGATTGACCGAGGGATCGAGCCGGGCCTGCTCGAGCAGCCGTAAGTCGCCGTTATTCGCCACTTCGCCGCAGACGTAACGGCACACCAGCGCACGGTCCTACTCCGGCTGGTGGCAGACAGCCTCGATGTTGTTGCCGTCCGGATCGAGGACGTAGGCGCCGTAGTAGTCGGGGTGGTACCACCGCAGGCCGGGTGCGCCGTTGTCGGTCCCACCTGCCTCGATGGCTGCAGCGTGGAAGGCGTCCACTTGCGTCCGACTCTCGGCCCTCAGCGCGATATGAAGCCGTCCCCGTACCGGCTCCCCGTGTGCCTCGATGAAGAACGCCGGTCGTTCCCCTTCGTCCCTGCCGAATCCGGCGGCCGCCCCGGAGAACTCCAGCAAGAGCTTCAGGCCGAGCGGCGCGAGCGCTTTCTCGTAGAAGGCCTTGCTTCGCTGGTAGTCGGCAACGGCGAACCCGACGTGATCGAGCGTGATCATCGACTCTCCTCCGGCGGCGGTTCTTCGAACGTGCCGCTCGATGATCGCTCACACCACGCTCCGGCGTCATTCGCGAGCGCTCGCACAGCCGAGTGAACGGGGAGCTCCTTCGTTGGGTGGTTTCGGGCGCTGCAGCGTCGTAGCATCCGGGCGGTGGGCCGAAATCACTCTCGTGGATGACGTGCGATCGCCCTGGTGGCCGACGTCTGAGGGCGCGGCTGCGGCGAGCATGAACTGGCTCCGAGGAGACGTGCATGTTCTGGGCACCCGGAAGGAGGTGACGAGTTGATCATCTGGATGCTGTTCAAGCGCTGGCGGCGGAAGAAGGCCGAGCAGGCGCAGCGGGCGGAGGTGGCCCCGTCGAACACCCAGCCGCCGCGACGATCGCGTCCGTCTCCGCCGACGGCTTCGGGTGTCCTGTTGCGCTCCGACGCTGCGATCAGTGTCCGCGGGTTGCGTAAGAGCTATGCGGGGTTCGAGGCTGTCTGTGGGGTCGACTTCGACGTCGAGCGTGGAGAAATCGTCGCCTTCCTGGGTCCCAACGGGGCGGGCAAGACGACGACAGTCGAGATCCTGGAGGGATACCGCAAGCGCTCCGCGGGCGAGCTCCGCGTCCTCGGCGAAGACCCGGCCGAGGGTGGCGCCGAGTGGCGCGACCGGATCGGTGTCGTGCTGCAGGAGTCCGAGCCCGAGGCGTACTTGACGGCGCGCCAGTGTCTTCGGCTCTACGCGGGGTACTACTCTCGGCCGCGTCGGGTGGACGAGACGCTCGCGCTCGTCGGTCTCGAAGGAAAGGCCGATTCGGTTGCGTCGACGCTCTCGGGTGGGCAGCGGCGGCGCCTCGACGTCGCGCTCGCGCTGATCGGAGACCCGCAGCTCGTGTTTCTCGATGAGCCGACGACAGGCTTTGATCCCTCGGCGCGTCGAACCGCCTGGGATGTGATCGCCGGTCTGCGTGATCTCGGAAAGACGATCTTCTTGACGACGCACTACATGGACGAGGCCGAGTTTCTCGCCGACCGAATCATCGTCCTCTCCGCCGGCGAGATCGTCGCTGAAGGCACTCCAGCAACGCTCGGAGGGCGGGATCGCTCGTCTGCACGGATCACGTTCACGCTGCCGCGACACCTTGGCGTCGCGGACATGCCGGCCCCGTTCGACGCGGCGGCGGTCATCGGCGTCGGGCTCGTGGAGGCGAAGTCGACGCGTCCGCTCGCCGACCTCCGCGCTCTCCACGACTGGGCGGAGGCACAGGGTGTGGATCTGCCCGATATCGAGGTCCGCCGGCCGACGCTGGAAGACGTCTACCTCGAGTTGACCGGAGCGACGGTTCCATGACCGCAGAGACGCGCGTCCAAGGGCGCCGGCGGCAGTTGGTTCTTCACCAAGCGCGGTACGAGGCGATCGCCTTCTGGCGGAACCCGCAGAGCCGCTTCTTCACGCTCCTGTTCCCGATCATCTTCCTCGTCATCTTCTCGACCGTTATCGGCGGGACAACGACGACGGCAACCGGAGCGAAGATCAAGGTGTCGGTCTACTACGTTCCCGGCATAGCGACGCTGGCGATCATCGCCGCGTCCTTCGTCAACCTCGCCGTCTCGATCGTCGCGCAGCGGCAGAGCGGTGTCCTGAAGCGACGACGCGCAACCCCGGTGTCGGCATGGGTTCTCATCGCCGCTCGATCGTCAGTCGCGATTGCGGTCGCGCTGGTCATGGTCGCGGCCGTCATCATCATCGGGCGAGTCGCCTTCGGCGTCCCGGTCCCGACACCGAAGCTGCCCGGGGTCATCCTCGCGAGCGTGCTCGGCGCGTTCACGTTCTGCTGCCTCGCGTTCGCAGCGTCGGCATTCATCGGCAGCACCGATGCGGCCCAGCCGATCCTGCAATTCGTGACGCTGCCGCTGTACTTCATCTCAGGCGTCTTCATCCCCGATGCGAACAACCCAAAGTGGCTCAGAGAGATCGCGAACGTCTTCCCGGTTCGCCACCTCGCCCAGGCGGAACTCCGGGCGTTCGACCCGCGCACGACCGCGCCGGGAATCGCGTGGACGCACCTCGCAGTACTCGCCGCCTGGGGCATCGCCGGGCTCGTCGTCGCCGCGCGCCGCTTCCGCTGGGCACCCCAGTGATCAACCTGCGACACAACGAACACCGCCGCGCCGCAACCTCGAAAGGAACCCAAATGAAACTCGAGCCCTTCGCCACCGCGGCCGCCGCTGCAGCCGCGCTCGTGGCGGCCACAACCGGCGTCGCGGCAACGCCCACGGAGCGAGTCATACTCGCCTCGGGAGCACATCTCTCGGCATCGGCCGTTGTCGGCTCAGCCGGCACCGGGACACGCGTCGCCTTCACTGTCTCTGGAGCGAGGCCACACGCAGAGCTGCGCGCGATCCTCAACGCCGGCACCTGCCGAAGGCGAAGTGCGAGCTTCGCAGCCGCCGGAAGCGCCCGGGCGGACAGTCGGGGCCACGCCGCCTGGGCGACGAGGCTCCGCTTCCACGGCGGCGACGTCCGCTGGGCGACCGTGTCCGACGGCGCGCACGTGCTTGTCCTCATCGTCAACGGCAAAGCAGCCGCCTGCGCCGCCATCCCTGGCATGAGCTGAACCCGCCAAGTTCAGGAGCCATTCCTGAACACGGGCCCGACCAAGGCGCTCGGTCTCAGATGGCCGTCGGGCCGACCGTGGTGTCCTACGCGACCTGCCCGACGATGAGCAAAGCCGCCAGGCCGAGCAGAGCGAGTCCTGCGAGCTGTTCGGCTCGTTCTCGGAGGGTCTCGTTGAGATGGCTGCCGAGCCGCAACCCGAGTTGCGAGCACAGGAATGCCTGGGTGCCGATGAGGACGACGGCCAGCCAGAGGGAGAGGTGCAGGAGGCCGATCGTGAATCCCATAGCCAGTTCGTCGAGGCTGATCGAGATCCCGAGGGCGATGACGGCGAAGCCTCCCCTCGTCGCCAGCCCAGCGGCTTTCTCGCCCTCGTCTCCCTCTTCGTGGAAGAGCATCCAGGCGCCGAGAGCGGCGAGAACGGCGACGGCTACCCAGTTCGCGGCGCTACCGATCGCATGCCCCAAGGCCAGTCCGACAACGACGCCGACGACCGGCATCGCCATTTCGAAGGCGGCCATCAGCACGCTGACCTTGAGCCGGTCGCGGCGCGGTAACCCGCGCATCCCGAGCGCGGCGGAGACAGCGAACGTATCGAGTCCGAGCGGCAGGACGAGAAGCACGACCTTCAGCACAGACGGGCCATCATGCCGACGGCACGGAGCCGCTCACGCGCGCCTCCGCCGTGTCGGCCGGCCCGGCCTGAATGTCGCCGCGGCTACGCTGCGGGCTCCGTCCTTCCGCCGCCCTGCGACCGTCAGCGGCGCGAAGCGATCTCGATACCCCGGCCGAGCAGCGGCGTCGGGGAAAGGAAGGACGGACGTAACTGGACCCGCACAGCTCGCTCTCCAGTCATCTGAGCTGTTCGCGCTGCCGCCGCGAACCTCGCCACGACGCCGACTACGTCACCTGGTACACGCTCGACGAGGGCACCGTCTGCCCCGGCTGCCTGACGATGCTCGAGACGCTCGACCGTCGAGCGTCCGAGTGAACGAACCGCCGCTACTGTGGACGGTGCACGAGTCTCGCGACGGAGCTGCGGATGCTGCCGGCGCGAGATGAGGCGACCGAGCGGCGGTCCCCGAGTGGGGAGAAGGGTGAGGGATCGCCGCCAACCGCCACCGCTCCGCTTCGCGTGGCGGTGCTGGCGCCGATCGCGTGGCGCGTGCCGCCGCGGCACTACGGGCCGTGGGAGCAGTTCGCCTCGCTCCTGACGGAGGGATTGGTCGAGCGGGGCGTCGCCGTGACGTTGTTCGCGACGGCCGATTCGGTCACGCGCGCGGAGCTCGTCGGCACGGTGCCGGTCGGGTACGCCGAGGACCCCGGGATCGACGCGAAGGTCTGGGAGGCGCTGCACATCGCCGCCGTGTTCGAGCGGGCCGGCGAGTTCGATCTGATCCACAACAGCTTCGACTTCCTGCCGCTCAGCTTCAGCCGTCTCGTCGACACGCCGGTGGTGACGACGATCCACGGCTTTTCCTCCGAGGAGATCGTTTCCGTTTACGCGCAGTACAACGACATCGGGCAGTACGTCGCGATCAGTGACTCGGACCGTCACGAGAGCCTGGAATACGCCGCGACGATTCATCACGGAATCGACATGCGAACGTTCTCGCTCGGCGCGGGGGAGGGCGGCTACCTCCTCTTCTTCGGGCGGATCCACCCGGACAAGGGCACGGCGGAGGCGATCGAGGTTGCGGAGCGCGCCGGGCTGCCGCTGGTCATCGCCGGGATCGTGCAGGACGCGGACTACTTCGATCGCCTGGTCGCGCCGCGGATCGACGGCGGTCGCGTGCGGTACGTCGGACCGGTCGCCGCCGGACGACGGGACGCGATGCTCGGCGGCGCCGTTGCGCTCCTGCACCTGATCGACTTCGAGGAGCCGTTCGGCTTCAGCGTCGTCGAGGCGATGGCGTGCGGAACGCCGGTCGTCGCGTACGCGCGAGGCTCGATGCCCGAGATCGTCCGCGACGGAGAGAACGGCTTCGTCGTCGCCTCGGTCGCCGACGCGGCCACCGCCGTCGGCGCGTGCGGGCTGCTGGATCGACCGGCGGTTCGCGCGTCGGTGGAGTGCCGTTTCGACGCAGGCCGGATGGTGGAGGAGTACCTCGCGCTGTACGAGGCGATCGCCACCCGGGACGTGCGGCCTTAGAAGGTCGTCGGATACCCGCTTTCGCTCGGCGTGGTTTGCGCGGCGGCGGCTCGGGAAGATGAAGCTCGATACGCCGCCCCGAGCAAGCGGTCGGACAGTGCCCGATTGCGTTCCTCGACGTTCGGAGGCGAGATCAGGACAAGAACAACAGAGAGATTCGTCGCCGCCGTCCCGGTGACGGGCGCGACGGTCCCGACGGCGGCGGAGGTCACGTGGGCGCAGCCGTTGAGCGCCTCCTACCTGGCGATCAACATCGCCGGCATCACGCTCCCTTTGCTGGCGCTTCTCGTCGCGCTCGCCCTGCTGTGGAACAGGATGGTCGGAGTCACGGAGATCGCGATTCTCGCGGTCGGATATCTGGCGACCGGAGTCGGCGTCACGGTCGGCTTCCACCGTCTCTTCACGCACCGGTCGTTCCAGACGTCGCAGGCCCTGCGCTACGTCTTCGCGATCCTCGGTCAGATGGCGGTCGAGGGTGACGTCCTGACCTGGGTCGCCGACCATCGCAAGCATCACCAGTACTCGGACCGGTTCGGCGATCCGCACAGCCCGCACGCGGGCTATGGAGACGGCCCCGTCGAGAGCATCAAGGGCCTCTGGCACGCACACACCGGCTGGCTCTTCTCGGACGCCGGACGGGCCGACCGCCAGAAATACGTCAAGGACTTGCTGGCCGACTCGGGTTTGCGCGCGATCGCCCGGATGTTCCTCCCGCTCGTGGTCGTGTCGCTGCTTCTCCCGGCCCTGGCGGGCTGGGCGTTGCTCGGCGGGTGGTACGGCTTCGTCACCGGGCTCGTCTGGGGCGGTGGCGTTCGCATCTTCCTGCTCCACCACGTGACCTTCTCGATCAACTCGATCTGCCACATGTGGGGCAGGCGCCGCTTTGCCTCGACCGACGAGTCGCGCAACGTCTGGTGGCTCTCATGGCTCTCGTTCGGCGAGTCGTGGCACAACAACCACCACGCCTTTCCCACCTCCGCGTTCCACGGTCTCCGTCGCCGGGAGATCGACCCGGGCGGCTGGGTCGTCGGCGGCCTCGAGCGGTGCGGGCTCGCGTGGCGGGTCGTGCGCATCGATCCCGAGCACCAACGCCGCAAGCTCCTGCGCGCGCCCTGAGGTCGTTCATCCGCTTCGGCACCGGTTCTGCCGTCAGGATCGGGTTTCCGGGTGACGTACGAAGAGCTCCCGTGCGCTCATGTCAACACTCCTTCGCGCGTGCGGTCTTCGATGCCGGCGCGGACGCCGGCGGCGTCGAGGAGGAGCGCCGCCTGGTGGAAGGCGAGCGTCGACTCGGCGCCTTCGTTGTCGTTCAGCGCCTCGGTTCCGAGCCCGTCGCTGCAGCCGCCGGTCGCGAAGTCGTAGAGAGGCCTCCGTAGTCGATTCCGCCCGAGGAACCACTCGAACGCCTTGATCGCACGCTGGCCGTGCTCCGCGCGGCGCGTGATCGCGAACGCGCTGAGCTCTGCTTCCACCAGGGCGGCTGCGTCGAGCGGCTGCTCGTCGCCGTCCGAGCCCGCGCTCTCGCCGCGCCGTCTCCCGAGGTGCCCCGGCAGGCGCAGCGTGTCGCCGTCGAGGCCGCATTCGTCTCCGAGCCACCTCAGCGACTCGAGCCCGAGCTCGGTGAGGTCGGCGCGTCCCAGGGCGTCCGCTCCCGTGAGCAGTGCCTGAGGCAGGCGTCCGTTGTCGTAGGTGAGCGCGTCCTCGAACCACGACCACTCCGCCGAGGCGGTGTCCGTGTAGGCGGCGGCGAGCTGCTCGACGAGTCGTTCGAGCAGCGCTTGGGCGACCGGCTCGAGTCGATCCGGGTCGAGCCGGGCGAGCCCGAGGACCGTGTAGGCCGCCGTTCGCAGTGCGACGTCCCCGTCGACCGTCGCCACGAGCCGGTCGAGCAGGTCGCGTGCGGGCCGGGCGACGGCCGGGATCCAGGCCGTCGCGAGGATGTCGCCGAGCGCCCAGACGGCGCGGCCGACGTGGTCGCCGAGGTGCGGCTCGTCGAGCCAGCGCCGGTCGTACCCCATGAAGTTGCGCATCCCATGCGTGCCGGTCGCGTCGCGGAGGAAGGCGAGCGCCCGGTAGAGGTGCGGGGTCCAGACCGGCGCGTCTCCGCGCTCGGCGAGCGCCAGCGCGACGACCGCGAGACGCGCGACGTCGTCGACGCAATAGCCACTGTCGCGGCGCGGAACGATGCCGTCCGCGTGCTGCACGATCCCGACGTCGTCGATGAGCGTCAGCAGATGATCGGTGCGCAGGCTGGCGAGGTGGAGGTCGGCGACCCCCGCCGGACGACGGCGCGGCGCGAGCTCACGGGCTTCTCGGAGGACGGCAGTGGTGGCGGTCGCGACCGCCGGCCAGCCGAGCGTCGCGCCGATCCTTCGCGCCTCGGCCCGTGAGTCCGCGAGCCGGTCGGGCCGGTCGATGTAATTGCGCACGGCCTTGGCGATCGCGTCCGGGTCGCCGAACGGCACCAGCGCGCCGGCTCCGGACGTGAGCATGTCCTGGGCGTACCAGTAAGGGGTCGAGACGACGGCGCAGCCGGCGGCGAGCGCGAACGTCAGCGCACCCGACGAGATCTGATCGCGACTCGCGTACGGCGTCAGGAAGACGTCGGTCTCGGCGAGCAGATCCGAGAGGTCGTCGACCGACAGGAACCGGTCGTCGAACACCACGCGAGTCCCGAGGCCGAGCTCGAAGGCACGACGCTCGAGCATCAGTCGATACCGCTCGCCTTCGCGGCGCTCGACGTCGGGATGCGTCCGGCCCGCGATCGTGTAGACGACATCGGGGTGGCGTTCGACGATCGACGGCAGCGCGTCGAGCACGTGCTCGATCCCCTTGCCAGACGAGATGAGGCCGAACGTCGAGAGCCGGAACTCGCCGCTGTCCGCCGCTCGCCGCTCGACCGCCTGCGCGGCGCGCTCGTTGAACGACGCCGGCGCGCCGTGCGGGACGACGCGGATCTTGTGGTCTTCGCACGTCTGCGATTCGACGAGCAGCCGCCGTGCCGTGTCGGTCATCACGGTGACGAGCTCAGCCTCCGAGCAGAGCTCGGTCAGAACGTCGGCCTGGTGCCGCGTCGGGTCGGAGAGAACGGTGTGCAGCGTGACGACGAGCGGCTGCGCCAGCTCCTGCGCGAGCGACAGCACGTACTCGCCGTCCTTACCGCCGAAGATCCCGTACTCGTGCTGGAGCAGCACGACGTCGACGTCGAGCCGACCGAGCATGCGCGCCGCTCGGACGTAGTCGCCGCGGACGGCCTGCGCGATCGTCGCCAGCACTCCGCGCCGCTGTGGGCGGGACGGCTCGTGCACGACGGCGACGAGCTCGGCCACGTCCACGGCTCGCGTCCGCAGAAGCGCCGCCCTCAGATCGAATGCGAACGTTCCGATCCCGCACGCGCGCGGCGGATACGTCGAGACGATCGCGGTGCGGACGCCCGCCCCGTGCGTTTGCACGCGTGCCCTCACGCCGTCGCCGCCGCGAGTGAACGCACGAAGAACGCGTCGAGCCGACGTAGCTCGGCGATGTAGCGCGGGGTCAGTCGCGGCGTCGCATGTGCGAGCAGCGAGGTGACCGTGAGGCGGGCGTGCGGAGCTGCCGCTGTGAGCGCGCGTGCCTGGGAAAGTGGGAAGTACGGGTCGCGCGGAGCGGTCGCGATCTCGACCGGGGCGCAGATGCGCGTCGCGACGTGGACGGGCGAGAGGGAGACGACCGCTCGCCGGACGGCGACGGGCAGTGCCCGGTGGAGTTCGTCGAACCGCGCGGCGTCCGTGTTCGCGAGCAGGTCGTAGAGCTTCTCTGCGTCGCGCCCGGCCGCGAGGAACGCATCCTTCGGCAAGGCGACACGGTCCGAGTCGGGATCGATAGCGCGAAGCTTCACCTGGAGGTCCACCGTTTCGGGAGTAGCAGGAAGCATCGCCGCGAGCGACCGTGCGAGGCCGTTCCGCAGGTAGGCGGGAGACCCGGGATGGGTGGTTGCGAACCGCATCACGTCGGCGAGGTCTCCGAACGGCGCGACGCACGCGACGACAGAGGTGCAGCGGCGGAGCCGCATGTCGGCCGCGGCGAGCAGCGCGAGCGTCGCGCCGATGGAGACACCTGCGAGCCCGACGCGCCCGGCGGCAGTGTCGGGCGACGCCGCGACCGTCTCGGCGACGGCCACTGCTTGCTCGAGCGTCGTCGGAGACAACTCGCCGGAGGCGACGCCGTCGAGGTCGGGGATGTAGACCGCCACACCCGCCCGCGCCAGCGCACGGCCGAGTCGCTGCACCGTCGGGTGGCTGCGGCCGTCCGGCGTCGCGCCGTTCACGAACACGAGCGTCGGCCAAGGCGGCGCGCCGTCCGGCCGGACGACGGTGGTCGGGATCCCGGCGACGGCCGTGTCGCTCGCGACCGGACGGCTCCCGAAGCGGTAGAGCGCGCCGGCGCCCGGCAGCGCGAGCGTCGTCAGGAGAATCGGCAGCGCCCGGACCTGCGCGTGCAGGGCGGCGCCCGAGGGCGAGGAGGGGCGGGGCCTATGCAGCAGGGGCAAGGTGTCGTCGCTGGATCGTGTGGGCGATGGACGTCGTCGCGCCGACCACGGCGGCCACGAGGGCGCTGAGCGTCAGCAACATGCCGGAGGCGAGCGAGAAGTTGATCGCCGCCCGCTCCGTCACGCCGAGCGCGAGCAGGACGACTGAGGTGGTGCCGATGTTGACGATCGCGCCGCCGGCGGTGATCGGCAGGATCGACGTCGCGGCTGCGAGGCAGATGACGACGAGCGCGAAGGTCGGCGAGAAGCCGGCGCCGAGCGCGCTCAGGAGAAGCGTGCAGCCCAGCGCGCGCATCGACCAGCACCCGAACAGGAACGCGCCTGCGACGCCCGTCGAGCGAGAGATGCCGGCGTGCTCGGCGACGCGCTCGACCGAGCGATGCACGCGAGCGGAACGATCGACGAACGGCAGTCGGGTGAGCCGCGGGCCGAGGGCCAGGATCGTGATGCACCCGACGCAGAAGAGCAGCACGACGATCAGCGGAGCGAGGAAGACGGTGTCGCTGGTCGCGAGCGCGCAGACGGCCAGCGGGAGCATCGCGACGGCGTCGACGATCCCGAGCGAGACGATGGAGAGCGCCACGGCGTCGAGGCCGAGGCGCACGCCTCCGAGTCGTCGCAGCGTCCAGATCTTGACGGCGTAGTCGAGCCGGAACGGGAGCACCGCGCCGCTCGCCGCCGCCGCGCCGCAGGCCGCGAGACAGCGGCTCCGGTCGGGCCGATCGCCGCGGAACAGCACCTGCCAGCCGAGCGCACGAAGGAAGAAGCTCGCGAGGTACGCCGCAGAGGCGCCGAGCACGAGCGGGACGTTCGCCTGCTGCAACGGCCACGACGTCGTCGTCAGCCGCCGGGCGGTGAGGAAGCACGCTCCGACGATGACGGCGGAGAACGCGACGCCCGCTGCGACTCGTAGCCGGGGGGCGTTCATGCGCGCGGCAGGACGTAGAAGACGATCGTCGCGTACTGGCAGGCGACGGCGGCGATCACGAGCACGTGGAACACCTCGTGGTACCCGAATGTCGCGGGTGCGGGGTTCGGTCGCTCGCGGACGTAGACGACCGCGCCGAGGCTGTACGCGATACCGCCGGCGAGCAGCAGCGCCGTGCCGGCGAGGCCGATGCCGCCGACGATCTGAGGCATCACGAGCACGGCGACCCAGCCGAGCGCGACGCAGATCGCCGCCGTCACCCACGCCGGCGGCTTCGCCCCCGCAAGCTCGATCGCCGCGGCCGCGCAGGCGCCGCCCCACACCGTCAGGAGCACGGGCAGACGCCACTCGGCGTGCACGACCAGCAATCCGATCGGCGCGTACGTCGCGGCGATCAGCCCGTAGATCATCGTGTGGTCGAGCCGGCCGAGGAGACGCGCGACGTGCGGCGCCCACGAACCCCGATGGAAGAGGCCGCTGACTCCGAACATCGCCGCGACCACGGCTGCGAACGCCGTCCCGGACGCGCGGGGCACTCCGCCATGGGTCGTCAAACCCACCGCAACCGCGGCCGGGACCGCCGCGAGGAACGCGAGCTGGTGGCTCGTGCCTCTGAAGCGAGGGCACGGCCGACCGTCGCAGGTCGTCCGCGCGCGCCTCGCCGCAACAGGCTGCGCGCTCACGAGGGCGAGCCTGCGAGCAGCGTGATCGAGGTGGCGGTCGTCAATCCTCCCGGGTCGAAGCGTCGACGCCGACCACGGAGCTCGGGTCGGCCCATTGCACTCCAACCCGCGTCGCTGTGGGAGGACTCGCGGCTCCGGTCGCTGTGGAGCCGCAACCGAACGATAGCCGAGATCCCCGCCCGCCGGACGGGCGACCCGGCGCGACTGTGTCGATCAGGCGTCCTCGCCCGGGAACTCCACGCTGACGGCCTCGTCCTGTCGACGTTCTTCGACCTTGCCGCGCTGCACGAGCGCGCGCTTGTCGGCTGCGGTCGCCGGTTGCTCGATGACGAGGGAGAAGCTTCGCGGCCACAGCTTCCGGGTCGCGACGACGTTCGCCTCCGCTGCGAGCAGGGTGATGTGCGCCGACAGGTAGATCCACGAGAGCAGGCCGATCACGAGGCCGAAGGTGCCGTAGACGTTGTCGGCGTGCTTCAGCGTGTGGCCGACGTAGTAGCCGCCGAGCGTCTGCAGGAGCTCGTACAGGACGCCGGCGCCGAAGGCGCCGCCGCGCAGCTGCCGCCAGCTCACCTCGCTTGCCGTGAGGAGCCGGAAGCCGATCCAGAAGAGGCCGATGTCGAGGGCGGTCGAGAGCGCGATCGAGCCGAGCTTCCACGCGAGCCCGAAGCCGGCGCCGGCCGTCGCGAGCGCCGCGAGGATCGTCGCCGCGAGCGCGCCGCCGCCGAGCAGCACGAGGAGGAGGAGCGCCCGTCCGCGCGCGTGCAGCGGATCCGGCCGACGCTTGAACGGGACGCCCCAGAGGTGGTTCATGGCGTTCTGGGACGCGAGGAACACGCCCATGCCGGCCCACAACGCCGCACCGATCCCGAGGACGAGCGCGACCGTGCTGCCGTGGAGCGAGCCGTGGCTGAGCTGCGGCCCGATGACCGGGAACTGGCCGAGCGCCGAGTCGACGATCCTGCGCTCGAGATGGGGATGACGCTGGAGGACGAAGCCCAGCACCGTCGTCAGGACGAGCAGCAGAGGGAAGACCGCGAAGAAGCCGTAGTACGCGATCGTCGCGGCCTGGTAGCCGCCCTGGTCGTCGCGGTACTTCTGCAGCACCGCGAGCGGAAAGCCGATCGACGGATGCCGCTGCTGGAACCGGTCGAACGCGCTGTAGCTTCTGCTGAAGCCGGGCATCGTCCGCGTCGCTCGCGGCAGTGGGCCGCTAGTTCGACCGCGCGTTCGGGTTCGGCGGCGGGAGGAGCAGGAGGTGGCTCTCGACGACGGCCGCGGCGACGTCGGCCAGCTTGCGGCCGTTGTGCTGCGAGTGGTCGCGCAGCATCTCGAAGGCCCGGTCGGCATCGATGGAGTGGCGCGCCATCAGGATCCCCTTCGCCTGTTCGATCACCGCGCGTCGGCCGAAAGCGCCCTGCAGGCTGTGGTACTCGGCGAACCGTTGCAGGGTGATGTCGATCGCGCTCTGCAGCTCGTCTGCCGTCGCGTCGACGATGTAGGCGAAGACGCCACGCCTGGCCGCTTCGCGCACGTACGCGGGATCGCGGCTCGAGAGGAGCGCGATCACCGGGCACGCGGCTTCGCGGACGATCTCGCCGATCAGCTCGAGTGCGTGCACCGAGCTCTCGCCGAGCCCGACGAGCGCCACGTCGGGCTGCTCCCGGGCGGTGACCGCGCCGACCTCCGTCACGTCGATCTCGCGTGCGATCACCTCGTGCCCGAGAGCGGCGACCACCGTTGCGAGCAGCTCGAGCCGGTCGCGCCGCTCGTTCGCGATCAGCACCCGGAGAGGCTCGAGGCCGTTCTCGGCCATCGCTCGTTCGTGAGAGCGCGGCATCGGCGGCACTGCACGATCGTACCTCGCTGCCGTCGCTTCGACCGCCGCGCCGAGGCGGTGGTACGCTCGCCCGGCAGCGTCACAACCAAGCGATGCTGCAGATGTTCGTCGGGTCTCACGCCATGTGGCCCGACGAAACGTCCTCCCACAGCTCGCGCGGGTCGACTCACGGTTGGAGCGACGGGAGGAGACCATGGCGTGCCGACGGGCAACCTGACGCATCTGCGCGTGCTGATCGCGAACGAGCGGCGCGACCGGCTCGACTTGCTCGCGCGCGTCGTGACCGACCTCGGGCACGACGTGATCGCCCGCGAGATCTACGTGAAGCAGGTCGGCGCGGTGACCGCGCGGGAACGGCCCGACGTCGCCCTGGTGGGTCTCGGCGAGAGCTCTCAGCATGCGCTGGAGCTGATCTCCGAGATCGTCCGCGAAGCCTCCTGTCCGGTGATCGCGATCCTCCACGCCGGTGACCCCGCGTACACCCGCGAGGCGGCGAAGCGCGGCGTCTTCGCCTACATCGTCGACGCGACCCCCGACGAGCTGCAGAGCGCGATCGACATCACCCTCCAGCGGTTCAGCGAATACGAGAGCCTGCAGGGCGCGTTCGGTCGCCGCGCTCTGATCGAACAGGCGAAGGGGATCCTGATGGCGCGCCACTCGATCAACTCGGATCGCGCCTTCGAGATGCTCCGCGACCATTCGCAGCACAACGGCCGTAAGCTCAGCGACGTCGCCGCGGCGGTCGTCGAGAGCCACCTTCTCCTGCTCCGGCCGCCGACTGCGCACGCGTACGCGACCATCGGCGACGAGCCGTGGACGCCGTGAGCGTCCGCCCCCCGCCCGTCTCCCTCGACGTGAAGGCGCTGCTCGCTGCGGTGGAAGCAGCTCCTCCCGTCGCCGCGCCGGAAGTCGTCGCCGCCGCCCTCGCGGATGCGCTCGGTGCGCGCGACGTCGGCTTCCTGATCGCGGACTACAGCGGCCGGGCGCTCGTGCGCCTGAGCCACGTCCGACGAGCCGGCGCGGACGACGACCTGAACCGCGAGCGTGGCGAGCGCGTTGCGCTCGCGGGGACCCCGCATGGGCAGGCGCTCACCGAGCAGGAGATCCAGATCGTCGCAGGGCCTCACGGCCACCGGCTCTACGCTCCGGTGACGAGCCGCGGGGAAGCGGTCGGCGTCCTGTCGCTGGGGCTCGACGACGAGCCCTGTCGTGAGACGCTCGCGACCGTCTCGGCGGGTGCGCATGCGCTCGCGTACATCCTGATCGCCAACCGCCGCTTCACCGACCTGTTCGAGTGGGGCCAGCGCTCGGTGCCCCTGTCGCTCGAGGCAGAGCTGCAGCACCGCTTGCTGCCGGCGTCGTACACGTGCGAGGGAGGCCACTTCACGCTCGCCGGATGGCTGGAGCCGTCCGGTGACGTCGGCGGAGACACGTTCGACTTCAGCGTCGAACGCGACACGCTGCACCTCTCGATGACGGACGCGATCGGTCACACGCTGAACGCGGCGGTGCTGGCCACGGTCCTGGTCGGGGCGCTGCGCAACGGCCGGCGGCGTGGGGTGACCCTCGCGGAACAGATCCTGCTCGCGAACGAAGCCCTCTGCGGCTTCACCGAGGACGGCGACTTCGTCACCGGGCAGGTCGTTCGGATCGATCACGACTCGGGTGTCGCCAGGATCGTGAACGCGGGCCACCCGCTGCCGATCCTGGTCCGTGAGGGTCGCGCGGAGAACCTCGACCTGCCGCCCGGCCTTCCCTTCGGCATCGCCGCCCGCGCCCGCTACGACGTCCGTGAGCTCGGGCTGCGACCCGGAGACCGACTGGTGTTCGTCACCGACGGGATCCTCGAGCGCAACGCCGGCGCCGTCGACGTCCGCGAGATCCTCACCGGCACCCGCGATCTGCATCCTCGCGAGGCCGTGCAGGTGCTGACGCAGGCGGTGGTGAAAGCGTGCGGCGGCGAGCTGCGTGACGACGCGACGGTGCTGTGCCTGGACTGGCACGGAGGCCCGACCGGGACACGCGACAGCAGCTCGGGAGCGGACCGGTGAGACCGCGCGCGGCGCGGCCCGATCGGGGGTACACTGGTGGTCGCGGTTCGGTGACTCGATCCGGTGCCGCGATCCCGCTGGGCCAGACGTAACGCCGGCCCGCGACATATCCGCCCTCAGCACACAGGCCGGAGCAGCTGGGCCGACCACATCCCGGTCGGCACGGAGCTTGCGATGGGAGGAGCGGTTATGGAGATCTGGACAGAGCCGAGAGCGGTCGGAGGGCCCGCTTCCGGGACCCGGGCGAGGACGGTGCTGGTCGTCGACGACGACGCGGCGGTGCGGCTCGTGTGCGCGGTGAACCTGGCGGCCGAAGGCCTGCGCGTGCTCGAAGCCGCCGACGGGCTGGACGGGCTCGAGCAGGCGCGTCGCGAACGACCGGATCTCGTCGTCACCGACGTGAAGATGCCCCGGCTCGACGGGTTCGGGCTCGCCGAGCGAATGCGCCGGGACGTGCGCACGCGCCTGATCCCGCTGATCTTCCTGAGCGGCGAGGTCGGCGAGGGAAACGCAGAACGGGCGAGGACGCTCGGGGCACTGGCGTACCTGACGAAGCCGTTCGACCCGGCTGCGGTCGCCGCGCGGGTCGCCGGCGTGCTCGCGGCGGTGCGCGCATGACGGCGACACGTGAGGGAGACGGCGTGCACGTCGACACGCAGGCGCGGGAGCCGCAGCCGCGCAGCGAGCCCGTCGAGGCTCGCGGCGACCGCCTGCGGAGACACGCCCATCGCACCCGGCTCTACGCTTCCGCGCTCAGCCTCGTGGCGCTCCTGGTCGTCCTGATCGCGCTCGCGGTCGGGAACACACGGCAGGTAAGGCTGAACTGGGTCGTCGGGTCGAGCCACGCGTCGCTCGTCTGGATCATCCTCGCCACGGCGGTGCTCGGCTGGCTGCTGGGGATCGTCACGAGCGTCGTCTTCCGCCTGCGCACGCGGCGCCGGCGGACGTCCGCGGATCGCGCCGGCGGCGGTGACGCGCCGTGAGGATCGAGCACTCGCGAAAGCGTGGAGCGTTCGATCCGCGCCACCCGGACGCGCGCCGTCGGCCGGCGCCCGAAAGCCTCCGGCGTGCGGGCGAAGATGTCCTCGACTGGCGGGGCTTCCGCGCGCGGTTCTTCGCCGACAGTCGCCGACACGACGGCTCTCCCCTCGCGGCGTACGAGGCGTACCGAAACGACGCCGACGGCGGGCACGCAGCTTCCGGCACGACGCCGGGCGCGAACGAAGACGAGGCGGGAGCACGCGCCGACACCGACCGGTGGGAAGGCGAAGGCGGCGCCCCGGCCGGTGTGCCCGGATTCCCGGAATGAAGCCGCGTCCCGTGGCCCGCCTGGTGATCCGCCGGCTGTCGGAACCCGACGACGGACGGCTCACTCTGGTGCCGGAGGTCAATCGCCGAATACGTCGCAAGCCTTCGCCGTTGTTCGACCGGTTGCTCGTTGCCGAGTGCGAACTCGGGAGCGCGCCCGTCTTCCGCGCGCGTCAGGCGGTCTCATTCGGTAACGGTGGGCGAGCCGATGCGATCAGTGTGAGCGCTCGGGTGTCGTTTCTCGTCGGGTGGCCCGGGTACTGCAACCCCCATGCCGTGGGTCGTGAAAGCGCTTCTGCTCGCGCTGAAGACAAAGCGCGGTCGTGAGTTGCTGTTTGCCGGCGGGGTGGGGGCGGTCGAAGTCGCCCGAAGCAAACGGGCGCGCGAGCTCTACGCGAGAGCGTGGGGCGCGGCGTCCGACCCGCGGCCGAGGCAGAAAGCCGCGGGGCTCGCGCGAAACGCCGTCACTCGGGTCAAGCGGTAACCGCACGCTCGCCGGCCCAGGCGAGCGCGCTCGGCCGCGCCTCGCGGAGGGCCCAGCCACTCGGAACGCCGAGCGTCAGGGCTTGAGGACGTGCTTCGCTACGAACGTCTCGCTCGGCGGCGGGCCTCCTTCGGTCATCGCTGCTGGAAGAGCCCGCTGCACCGCAGGCATCAGCCGCTCCTCCCGGAACCGATTGAAGTGTTCCTCCGTCTCCCAGATGCTCACCGACTGCCAGCGGCCGTCTTCGATCTCGCCAGCCGCGTGACAGATGAGGCCGGCGGGCGCGTCGTCGCCGACTGCGTGCTGGACGCGCTCATAGTCGTCCCACTTCGCCTCGGTCGACTTCTGGATCTGCACCCACGCCATCGCAGCCTCCTTGTCGGGAAACTCGATACTAGGGCGGGCCCGGGCAGCGCCGCAATCGGCGCGCTGCGCCCAGGCCGTCGCTTTGCAGGCACGAGCCATCGTCGCGCAGGAAAGGCGCGAGGCAAGGCCTGCCGCGAGTAAGCAGGAGGCCGCGCCCGAAGCAACAACACACGTGGTCAGTCATCCGCGGCTCCGAGCGCGTGTCTCATTGTCAGAGTTCAACGGCACGGGAGGTAAGAATCGATCGCCTTCCTGCACGGGCGACGGAGAAAAAAGCCGCCTGCGCGGCGGCTTTCTGAACGGGAGCGACGGGACTCGAACCCGCGACCTCCGGCGTGACAGGCCGGCGTTCTAACCAGCTGAACTACGCCCCCGGTTCGGCGCGCAGTGTAGCGGTCGCCGGGCCGCGATCCATCACGACCGGGACGACGTCGACGACGCTGACCTGCGCGCACCAGTCGACGTCGGCCTCGAGCCCGACCGCCCGGAGCCGCGCCGCGCTCCGGCTTCGATCGAGCACGCCGTGCGGCGAGCCGAGCGCATCGGCGAGCGCCGTAGCCGCGACGGCGCTGTCGTCTGCGTCACCGTCGAGCGCACGCACGAAGCGTCCCGCCGTGTACGCGTCGTCGAGCGAGAAGAACCCGTCCGACCCTGCGCACAGCACCGCGACGCGCGGGGCGCCCGACGCCCGCACCGCTCGCGCGACGGCGTCGAGGTTCGCGAGCGCGCCCGCGTAGACACGCTCGCTCCGCTCGCACGCCGCGATCAGGAGGCGCGTCCCGTTCGTCGTCGTCAGCGCGAGCTCGCCCGAGCCGCGCGCTGCGGCGATCTCCGCCGGCGAGTTTCCGAAGTCGAAGCCCTCGACCGGCAGGCAGTCGCGCTCTCCGGCGAGCCGGCACTCGCCGCGCAGCGCGAGCGCGTCCTCGACGGTGGTCACGCACCGAACCGCCTCGAAGCCGGACGCGAGCGCGGCGGCGATCGTCGACGTCGCACGGATGACGTCGACGACTATCGCCGCCTCGGCGTCGAGCGCCTCGGACGGCGTGAACGAGACGGAGATCTCCACCGACCCAATCTCTACCCTGGCGGCGTGACTCGCGTCGACTGGATCGCGCTCGGGATCGCGGCGCTGTCGGCGCTCTCGGGGCTGCGGCGCGGGCTGATCCTCACCGCGCTCTCGCTCGCGGGCCTCGCCGCCGGCGCCGTCGCCGGTGCGCGCCTCGCGCCGCACTTCCTCCACAACGGATCGAGCTCCCCGTACACGCCGGTCGCGGGCCTCGTCGGCGCTGCGATCGGAGCACTCGTCCTGCAGACGGTCGCCTCGCTCGCGGGCTCGTCGCTCCGCCGGGCGCTCTTCGTCCTCCCGCCGTTGCGCGCACTCGACAGCCTCGGCGGGCTCGTCGCCGGCGCCTTGCTCGGATTCGCGATCGTGTGGGTCGCGGCCGCGATGCTCTTGCAGCTGCCGGGGCAGACGAAGCTCCGCGACCAGGTCCGCGACTCGCGCATCGTCCAGCAGCTGAATGCGATCGCTCCGCCGAGGACGATCCTGCGCGCGCTCAACCGCATCGACCCGTTCCCGTCGATCGCCGGCCCGGCGCCGCCGAGCCTCGCGCCCGACCGGCGCGTGCTCGCCTCCGCGGCGGTCCACGCGGCGCGGCCGAGCGTCGTGAAGATCACTGCGACGTCATGCGGCTTCGGCGTCGAAGGGAGCGGCTGGTACGTCCGTCGCGGCACCGTCGTCACGGCGGCGCACGTCGTCACGGGCGCGAGCGGGATCCGCGCCGGCGGCCACGCCGCGACGGCGTTCCTCGTCGACCGCAAGCAGGACGTTGCGGTGCTCCGGACCACCGCGCCAGGCCGCGCGCTTGCATTCGCGGCGCCGCGCGACGGCGACGCGGTCGCGATCCTCGGCTATCCCGAGAACGGGCCGTTCGACGCGCGGCCGGGCCGCGTGGGTGCGACCGCGGACGTGATCGTGAACGGCTCGCTGCGCGAGGTGACGGCGATTCGCGGTCTCGTGCGCCACGGCAACTCCGGCGGACCGATCGTCAACACGGCCGGCGCGGCGGAGGGGCTCGTGTTCGCAGCGCGGATCGGCGGGGGCGCGGGGTACGCCGTGCCGAGCACGATCGTGCAGCGCGACCTCGCGCGCGCGAGGCGACCGGTCTCAACCGGCCGCTGCAGCTAGCACGTCGAGCACGCCCGTCGGCCGCCTGAACGGCGCGACGACGTAGACGCCGGCGGCGAGCTCCCGCGCCCGCGCGATCAGCTCGCCCGCGAGCTCCGCGCCGACGCGCGCGGCATCCGCTCCGGCCGCCCGGTACCGCTCCTGCACGTGCTCCGGGACCACGATCCCCGGCGTCTCGTTGTGCACGCGGACGGCGAGCTCGAGCGAGCGGATCGGCCATACGCCGACGAGCAGCGGGATCGGCGAGCCGCCGACGCGGTCGAGGAACGTCTCGAGATAGCTCATGTCGAACACGATCTGCGTCATCGCGAACCGCGCGCCTGCCGCCAGCTTGCGGTGCCATCGCTCGATCTCGAGGTCGAGGTCGTCGGCGGTCGGGTTGACGGCGACGCCGGGGACGAACGACGTCGGCGCGTCGATCGCGCGGCCGTGGAAGTCGACGCCGTCGTTCAGCTTCGTCATCAGCTCGACGAGCCCGATCGAATCGACGTCGTACACCGACCCCGTGCCGGGGTAGTCGCCCTGCTCGGGCGCGTCGCCGGTCACCGCGAGCACGTTGCGGACACCTTCGGCGTGCGCGCCGAGGAGGAGCGACTCGAGGCCGCTGATCGTCGAGTCGCGAGGCGTCAGGTGCGGCACGACCTCGAGGTGCGCCGAGCGCTGGATCGCGACCGACGCCATCAGCCCGCTCATGCGCGCACGCGCCCGCGGGTTGTCGTTCACGTCGACGACCTGCGCGAGCCCCGACTCGGCGATCCGCTGCGCGGCCTCGACGAGGCCGGCGCTCGAGCCGCCGAGCGGAGGGTCGAGCTGAACGGAGACGACGAACTCACGCGCGTCGAGCAGTCGTTGCAGCTCCGTCGGCTCCTCGTGGGAGGCCGGCAGCGGCTCGGCGCGCGCGTGCGCGTGCACCGGCGCCGACGATTCGCGGTTCTCGTCGACCGCCGTGCGGATCGCGGCGATCTGCGCGGGAGTCGTCCCGCAGCAGCCGCCGATCACCCGCGCGCCGAGCGCACGCGCGCGCGCCGCGAACTCGCCGAAGTACTCGGGCGTCGCGTGCGGGAACGCGAGTCGCGCACCGCTGAACGTCGCGAGGCCCACGTTCGGCAGCGCGGCGAGCGCTGTCCCTTCCGCGGACATCTCGGCGAGCGCTGCGAGCGCGGCCGCCGGGCCGCGACCGTGGTTCGCGCCGAACGCGTCCACCTCGAGCGCGCGCAGACGGTCGGCCGCCGCGCGCGCCGACACGCCGCCCATCGTCACCGCGTCGCTGTCGAAGCTCATCAGCGCCACGATCGGGAGGGACGAGACCGAGCGGACGCCCTCGATCGCGGACGCGAGCTCGTCGAGGTCGTAGAACGTCTCGAGCATGAAGACGTCGGCGCCGCGACCCTCGAGGATCCGCGCCTGCTCGGCGAACGGCTCGGGAGCGTGCCAGCCGGCCGGGCCGATCGACGCCCCGATGAAGACCTCGCGGCCGGTGATCTCGCGCGCCTCGCGCGCGAGCTTGACCGCGGCCGAGTTGATCGCGTCGAGCTCGTCCTCGAGGTAGTGCTGCGCGAGCTTCCGGCGGTTCGCGCCGAACGAGTTCGTCTCGATCAGCTCGGCGCCGGCGTTGATGAAGCTGACGTGCACGGACACGACGGCGTCGGGCGCGCGGAGGTTCGCCTCCTCGGGCGCGCGCAGCCCGGGGACGGCGGCCGCGAGGACGACGCCCATGCCGCCGTCGGCGACGATCGGCGGTCCTTCCCGCAGGCGGTCGGCGAACGTCCCGGGCACGCGCCTGAGCGTAGTCAAGTACCGCGGTGAACCACCCTTCCAGCGATAGATCAAGCGACCGGCGATCCGCCATAGTCCGATCGTCACCTGCGGGGGCCCGATGCGGCGGGGCCCCGGGAACAGATGGCAGATTCACGGGAGACGGCGTCAGCGGCGACGCCGTCTCCGTTCTTTTTCAGGGACGGATTCGCAGGCGCCCGACGTAGGTGACCCAGCCCTTGCCGCCGGTCGCAGTGATCGTGACGCCGCCGGCGCGGGTCGCGCGCCACGTGACGGCGTGCGTGCCGACGACCGTGCGCTCAGGCACGCCCGCGATCGCGACGTGCACCGAGACCGGCTCGAACGCGAGTTGCACGGTGACGGTCGAGCCTCGCGCGACGGAGACGGTACGGGTGGACGCGGCGATCGGCGCCCCGCAGTGCGTCCCCCAGCACCACGACGACACCGCGAGCGGGACGCCGTCGAGGGTCGCCCTCGGCGGCCCTGCGAGGAAGAGCGCGATCAGGAGCGCGACCACGGCACCACGCTACGCCTCGTGGAGGACGCGGCGAGGCGAGCACGACTTGGTGTTCGCGTCGAGCGCTGCGCGTCGGCGTTCGAGTGGAAGATCCCACCCCGGCACGTCGTCTTGAGGCCACATGCCCCGCGATCGCGGCACACACGCGCTGCCGATGCCGCCCGAGCCGCCGGTGACGAGAACGCGCGTGCCACGTAGTCCGGCGTCCACGAGGAGGAGAGTAGACGCCGACGAGAAATTCGTTCCTCTTCGGCCAATCCTGATGTATTGTCAGGCACGTCAGAGGGTGGGCCGGAGCAACAAGAGCAGTGCCGGCTCCATGCGTATCGGTTGTTCCCCCGTCAACCACGCGTAAGCCGGAGGTCGTGCTCAGGTGCTCACTGTCGACATTGCTCTTCCCGACGTCGAAGAACTTCAGAAGCTCGTCGACTCGGGGAAGGAGAAGGGGTTCCTCACCTACGACGAGATCGTCAAGGGCATCGAGGAGATCGAGCTCACCAAGGAGCAGGTCGAGGACTTCACGACGTACCTCATCGACCACGGCGTCGAGCTGGTCGAGGGCGAGGAGCACAAGCAGATGCCCGGCGAGCGGCCGCTCGTCGAGCAGGAAGAGGTGAAGGCGGCGCCCAAGCTCGACCTGACGGTCGAGCCGTCGCTCGACTCGCTGCGGCTGTACCTGCGCGAGATCGGCAAGGTGCCGCTGCTGACCGCCGACCAGGAGGTCTATCTCGCGAAGCGCATCGAGCGCGGCGACATGGGCGCGAAGACGCAGATGATCGAGGCGAACCTCCGCCTCGTCGTCTCGATCGCGAAGGGCTACCTCGGCCGCGGCCTGTCGTTCCTCGATCTGATCCAGGAAGGCTCGCTCGGGCTGATCCGCGCCGTCGAGAAGTTCGACTATCGCAAGGGCTACAAGTTCTCGACGTACGCGACGTGGTGGATCCGCCAGGCCGTCACGCGCGCGATCGCCGACAAGGCGCGCACGATCCGCATCCCCGTGCACATGGTCGAGAAGCTCAACAAGGTCGTGCACATCGAGCGCCAGCTCGTGCAGCGCCTCGGCCGTGAGCCGCGCCCGGAGGAGATCGCCGAGGAGCTCGAGATGACGACCGAGGAGGTGCGCGAGATCCTCCGGATGGCGCAGCACCCCGTATCGCTCGAGAAGCCGATCGGCGAGGAGGAGGACTCGGAGCTCGGCGACTTCGTCGAGGACGAGAACATCGAGACGCCGGACGAGGCCGCGTCGCTGACGCTTCGCCGCTCCGACATCGAGAACGCGCTGAACGCGCTGCCCGAGCGCGAGCGTCAGGTGATCGAGCTGCGCTTCGGTCTCACCGGCGGCCAGCCGTGCACGCTCGAAGAAGTCGGCAAGGCGTTCGGCGTCACGCGCGAGCGCATCCGCCAGATCGAGAACAACACGCTGAAGAAGCTCGAGAGCCTGCCCGAAGCGCAGGCTCTCCGCGACTGCGTGTAGCTACGCAGCCGGCTTCAGCGCTTGCGGAGCTAGGAGATCGTCGTGGCTGCGAGCTCGCCGCCCGGAGCGCGCTCGAGCACCGGCGGCGTCGACTGCACGCTGACCGAGCGCAGGTCTTCGAGGAAGCGGCCGGTCTTCGCCGCGAACGGAATGCTGAAGCGTCCCTGCTTGTCGAGCGACCAGCCGACGCTCGTGACGCGGCCGGGCTCGACGCGGTACGACGCCTTCCCGAACCGCACCGTCACGGGCTGCGCCGAGCGCGGCAGCGTCAGCGAGAAGCGAAGCGTTCCGCGCACGTGGCCCGTCGCGTCCGGCCACACGGTCAGGCGGCCCGACCGGGCAAGCCACCCGTCGGAGTACCGGCCCTGCTCGAGCAGCGAGAGCCGCGCCGTGTCGTCGGCCGCCCAGACCGACCACGTGCCGGCGGTCGCGACGAGGCGCGCGTTCGCGAACCGCGCCCACGCCGCGTATCCCTGGAACAACACGTTCGGCCCCGCGCCGGTGAGCGATCCGTCGGCGGCAGGTCGGATGCGCGGCGCCGCGTACACGTCCGTCGGAAGCGCGTCGCCGAGCCGCACCTCGCGCACGACGCTCCGGTTCCAGTAGAGCTGCTCGACTGCGCGATCGGGTGGTGAGCCGACCGTCTGCACGAGCGTCACGCGGCCCGCGTGCAGCGCATCGACCCACGACGGGTTCGCGGGAAGGTAGTCGTGGCGGATCTGGCGCGCGTTCGACGCGTCGTTCGCGACGGCGCCGAACGACGCAGCGGCCATCGCCGCCAGCGCTGCGCCGAAGGCGACACTCGCGCCGCCGCGGCGCGACACGAGCAGTGCGCCGCCGCACGCGAACGCCGCGACGAGCGCGACGACGAGCGATCCGTTCGCCGTTCCGACCGCCCGCTCGAGCCGGAACACTGCGAAGAGGAACGGCGAGTCCGTCTTGCCGTCGGCGGCCGCGTAGCCGGAAAGCGGCACGCGCGCGGAGAGCGCGAGGAGCAGCACGGACAGAGCCGCGACCGGGAGCTTCCACGGGCGGCCGTGCTTCGCGTAGAGCCCGAACGCGACCGACACGAGCGGCAGCAGCGAGAAGAGATAGCGCTCCTGGAAGCGCGCCGACCCGTTCGACGCGTAGAGGGCCGCCTCGAACAGGAGCGCTGCGGCGAACGCCGCGACGAGGATCGAGAACGCCGCCTCGGCGCGGCCGCGCGGCCGCGCGAGCGCGACGAGCGCGCCGGGGACGAGCACGACCCCCGACGCGAACGCGAGCAGAAACACGTCGACGGCTGCCCAGTGCACGAGCGCGCCGCCAACGTGCAGATGCACGACGTTCCTGTAGTAGCCGAGGGCCTGCGACCCGACGAGAGCCGCGGGGACGACCGCCGCCGCGCTCCACAGGAGCAGCCGGCGCGAGCGGCTGAGCAGCACGAGTGCGAAGACGTACGCAGCGAAGAGGACGACGTACTGGACGCGCGCGAACGTCGCCAGGCCGGCGAACGCGAAGAAGACGGCGTGGCCGCGGCGCGACGGCCGCTCGAGCCCGGCGACGCCGGCGGCGACCGCGGCGAGCGCGAATGGATATGCGACCGGGTCGGCGAGCGTATACGAGGAGTAGACGAGATCGGGGATGAGCACCGCGAACGCCGCGCACGCGAGCGACCACCCGGAAGAGACGGCGAGCCGCCGCGCGAGCAGGTACACCGGCACCGCGGCGAGCGACATCAGGAGCGCGTTCTCGGCCTGCGTCAGCCGGTAGGCGACGTCCGGAGCGAACGCCGCCTGGAGCGGCGCCGCGAGCAGCGGCTCCAGGAGAGCGGGGAAGTGCGCCGCCTCGCCGCGCACGGCGGGCGTGTGGCCCGATCCGAGCGCACGCGCGATCGCGGTGTAGAGGTACTCGTCCGGGAAGTAGCGCGGCACGGGGTGCGCCGCCGAGGCGACGGCGCGCGCCGCGAACGAGCAGACGACGACGAGCGTCAGCCCGACGCGCGCGGTCAGGCCCCGCGCGAGCGCGAACGGCCGGGCGACATGCGGGTAGGCGGCGTCCACTGCCACCCCGCTCGTATCGGCGCGAGGGGGCTAGGCCTTGACCCGCGCCGCCGGTACGAACAGGCGGCAGTGCGGGCACTTGAACCCGCGGTAGCGCTCCGCCGACCCCGCCATCAGGTCTGCGGTGAAGCGCTTCTTGCAGTGAGGGCAGACGATCTCGGTCGTCTGGCCGTGCTCTTCCTCGGCCACGAGCCCAGGCTAGCGGAGCGGCCTCAGCCGAGCGTGACCGCCTCGATCCGGACGTCCTCCCGGGGCCGGTCGCCGGGGCCCGTGTCGACCTTCGAGATCTCGTCGACGACGTCCATCCCCTCGGCGACGCGCCCGAAGACGGTGTGCTTGCCGTCGAGCCACGGGCACGCGTCGGCGGTGACGATGAAGAACTGCGACCCGTTCGTGTTCGGGCCGGCGTTCGCCATCGCGAGCGAGCCGCGAACGACGGCGTGCTCGTTCGGCTCGTCCTCGAACTGGTAGCCGGGTCCGCCGGAGCCGGTGCCGGTCGGGTCGCCGCCCTGGATCATGAAGTCCTCGATCACCCGGTGGAAGACGACGCCGTCGTAGAACCCGTCGCCTGCGAGCTTCTTGAAGTTCTCTACGGTCTTAGGGGCGTCGTCGTCGAAGAGCTCGAGCTCGATCGTCCCGTGGTTCGTCTGCATGGTTGCGTTCGACATGCGGGGCACCCTAACCGGGGAACCGAGTCCCCCGACCGGGTGATCTTTTGCCGTTCGGCGTTCCTCAGAATGTGTTTCAGGCCATATGCAGGGCATTCCCGGGTTCGCCGCAAACCGCCGCCTCCGCATCCTCGTCGTCGACGACGACGAGCAGCTGCGCCTGCTGCTGCGCACGACGTTCGAGGTGATCGACATCGCCGTGGACGAGGTCGAGGACGTTCCGTCCGCGCGCGTCGCCGTGGCGGACCGGACGCCGGATGTCGTCGTGCTCGACGTCGGCCTGCCGGGAGTCGACGGCCTGACCTACGCGCGCGAGCTCGCGTCGGAGCATCCGAGCGTCGGCGTCGTGCTGCTGACGGGGCATTCGGTCGCCGCGCCGGATGCGGCGGGCGTCGCGGCCGTCGTCACGAAGCCGTTCAGCCCGCTCGACCTGCTCGCCGCCGTGCATCGCGCCGCGGGCGCGCGCTACCAGCTCGTCACGGAGGCGCCGCGGATGCCCGCAGCCGACCAGCTCCTGCTCTACGCCGACGACGTCCGCCGGCTTCTCGAGATCGAGCGGCGTCAGCGTCGGCAGCTCGAGCAGTCGTACAACGAGACCCTGTACGCGCTCGCGGCGGCGCTCGAGTATCGCGACCTGCCGACGGGCGAGCACTCGACGCGCGTGCAGCGATACGCCGTCGAGCTGACACGCTTCTTCGCTCCCGACCTGCTCGAGGACCCGAGCGTCGAGTTCGGCTACCTGCTGCACGACATCGGCAAGGTCGCCATCCCCGACGAGATCCTCCAGAAGCCCGGCCCGCTGACGTTCGAAGAGCGGGTCGTGATGCAGCAGCACACGACGCTCGGCGCCGAGATCCTGAAGGGCGTCGGTCTCCTCGACGGCCACGGCATCTCCGTCGTGCGCCACCACCACGAGCGCTGGGACGGGAGCGGCTATCCGTTCGGCCTCGTGCGGGACGACATCCCGCTGCCGGCTCGGATCTTCGCCGTCGCCGACACGCTCGACGCGATCACGAGCGACCGCCCGTACCGGGCGGCGGGTACGTGGGCGGCTGCCGCCGACGAGATCGAGCGCGGCTCGGGCGAGCAGTTCGACCCGCGGGTCGTCGAGGCGTTCAAGCGCGCCGTCCCGGCGCTGCGCGCTGCCGCCTGAGTGCGGGCAGGTACGCTCGGGCCTTCCCACGGGTTCGACGCAGGAGGGTTTTCGATGGCACTGCAGCTCGGCGACACCGCGCCCGACTTCGAGGCGGACACCACGCAGGGGCGGATCCGCTTCCACGACTGGATCGGCGAGCAGTGGGCGGTTCTCTTCTCGCACCCGAAGGACTTCACGCCCGTCTGTACCACCGAGCTCGGTTACATGGCGAAGATCAAGCCGGAGTTCGACCGGCGCGGCGTGAAGATCGTCGGCATCTCCGTCGACCCGACCGACAAGCACGAGGCCTGGGTGAAGGACATCGAGGAGACGCAGGGCGCGGCGGTCGAGTACCCGATCATCGCCGACCACGACTTCAACGTCGCGAAGCAGTACGGGATGCTCGGCGCCGACACGAGCGGTGATCCCGGCGACCGCACCGCCGCCGACAACCAGACGGTGCGCAACGTCTTCGTCATCGGCCCCGACAAGAAGATCAAGCTGATCCTCGTCTATCCGATGACGACCGGGCGCAACTTCGACGAGGTCCTTCGCGTGATCGACTCGTTGCAGCTCACCGCGAACCATCGCGTCTCGACGCCCGCGCAGTGGCAGCAGGGCGACGACGTGATCATCTCCGGATCCGTCTCGAACGACGAGGCGAAGGAGATCTTCGGCGAGTGGCAGGAGCCGAAGCCGTACATCCGGATCGTCCCGCAGCCGCGCTGACGCAGGTCGGCTCGGTCATGAGCGCGGCCTGAACTACCGAACCGCCCTCGGGACTCTCCCCGATGTCCTGAGCCCGAGGTTCGGAGAAGCATCAGGTCGTGAACGAGATGCTCCTCGTCGGCCGTGGCGGCGAAGGCGTCGTCCTCGCGTCCCAGCTCCTCGCCGAGGCGCTCGCCGGCGCGGGCCACCACGTGCAGGCGTTCCCGGAGTTCAAGGCGGAGCGGCGCGGCGCGCCGATCGCGGCGTCGCTTCGGTGGGACGACCGCCCGATCCACCGCCGCTACAAGGTCCGCGCGTGCGACGTCCTCGCCGTCGTGACGCCGGCGCCGCCGACGCCCGCGCAGCTCTCGCTCGTGCGTCGCGGCGGGACCGTCGTGCTGAACCGAGAGGAGCGATTCCCCGTCGCGGGTCCGTTCCGCGTCGCACGCGTGCCGGCCTCCCGGATCGCCCAGGCGAACGGGATCATGTCGGCCGAGGGGCGCCCGATGGGGAACACGGCCCTCCTGGGCGCGTGCGTGCGGGTGCTCGAGCCGACGGCGCTCCCGTGGCTCGAGGATGCCGTGGCCGCACGGATCGGCACGCGCAACGCCGCGGCCGCGCGCGCCGGATTCGAGTCGTGCACGCGACAGCACGAGCTCGTCGACGACGAACCGTTCGAGGCGGTGGCGCCTGCGCGGCATCCGGAGACGCCGCTGTTCCCCGTGAGCACGGTGGACTCCCGCGCGAACCACACGGGCTCCTGGTCGCTCGACCGCCCGGTCCTGCTCGACCCGTGCAACGCCTGTGGGCTCTGCGCGCTCTTCTGCCCTGAGGGCGCGATCGCGCGCGAGGACGGTGTGATGGCCGTCGACTACCTGTACTGCAAGGGCTGTGGGATCTGCGAGACGGTTTGCCCGGTGCGCGGCGCGCTCGCGATGGAGGCGGTCGCGTGAAGCGCGTCGTCACCGGCAACGAGGCCGCGGCGTACGGGGCCGTACTGGCGCGCGCGCAGGCGATCGGCTGTTACCCGATCACGCCACAGACGCTGATCGTCGAGAAGCTCGCCGAGCTCGTCGCGGGGCGGGACGACGTGGAATTCACGAACCTCGAGAGCGAGCATTCGATGTTCGGCTACGTGATCGGCGCCGCGCGCGCCGGCGTCCGCACCTTCACCGCGACGTCGTCCCAGGGGCTCCTGTACGCGCACGAGCAGCTGCACCGCGCGTCGCGCGAACGGATCCCGCTCGTGGCCGTGAACGTGAACCGTGCGATCTTCGCGCCGTGGTCGATCGAGCCCGACCTGTCCGACTCGATGGCGCAGCGGGACACGGGGTGGGTGCAGCTGTACGCGTCCACGGCGCAGGAGGCGCTCGACGACGTCATCTGCGCGTATCGCATCGCCGAGCGGTGCCTGCTGCCGGTGCTCGTGTGCGCGGAGGGCTTCATCGTCTCGCACACCTCGGAGGTGGTGGACGTCCCGTCGCAGGACGAGGTCGACGCGTTCCTGCCGCCGCTCGACCCGCCGCAGGAGTGGCTCCTCGACCCGCGGCACCCGGCCGTCTTCTCGGCGCTCCCGGATTCGGCGGACTACTTCGGCTTCCAGCGGCATCTCGCCGACGCGGTGGACGGAGCGCGCGCCGTGATCGACGAGGTGGCCGCCGCCTTCGCCGCGCACTTCGACCGGCCGAAGACGGGCGCGGTCGAGGTGACCGGCGATCACGCCGCGCCCGACGCCCTCGTCGTCATCGGCAGCATCGGCGACACGGCGCAGGAGCTTCTGGGCGAGCGACTGCGCATCGTGCGCGTGCACGCGTACCGCCCGTTCCCGTTCGCGCAGGTCGAGGCCGCGCTCGACGGCGCGACGCGCATCGTCGCGGTCGATCGCGCACCGGCCTTCGGGTCGCTCGGACCCCTCGGCGCCGACGTCCGCGCCGTCGCACCGGAAGCCGCGAACGTGATCTGCGGCCTCGGCGGCGCCGAGGTGACGCCGGACACGCTTCGTTGGGCGCTCGAGCAGCACGACATCGCGTGGGCGGTGGCGTGATGTCCGCGTGGGTCGACGAGGTCGTCCGCGAGGAGCGCCTGCTGCTTCCGGGTCACGCCGCGTGCGCGGGCTGCGGCCCCGCGATCAACATCCGCCACGTGCTCGGCGGCATCGCCGCCGCGCGACCCGACACGCACATCGTCCTCGTCGTGCCGGCGTCGTGCTGGACGATCATCGCGGGGGTGTACCCCGTGAGCGCGTTCGCCGTGTCGGTGCACCTGACGCCGTTCGCGTCGGCCGCCGCGGAGGCGTCGGGCCTCCTGTCGGCGTTCCGGCTGCGCGGGGTCCGGGATGCGACGGTCGTCGTGTGGGGCGGCGACGGCGGTACGGCGGACATCGGCTTCTCGGGCGTCTCCGCGGCCGCCGAGCGCAACGAGGACATCCTTTACGTGCTGAACGACAACGAGGCCTACATGAACACCGGCGTGCAGAAGTCCGGCGCGACGCCCGAGGGCGCGTGGACGACGACGACCCCGGCGGCGGCGCCGAAGCGCGGGCGAAAGAAGGACGTCGCGCGGATCATGGCGGCGCACGGCGTCCCGTACGTCGCGACACTCGCCGCCGGGACGCTGCCGATGCTGCGCGACTTCCGCCGCAAGGTCGAGAAGGCGGCCACCACCGAGGGGTTCCGCTTCCTGCACGTGCTCGGTCCGTGCCCGCCCGGCTGGCGGTACGGGACGTCGCAGTCGACGGATCTCGCACGGCTCGCGGTGGAGTCGAAGACGTTCCCGCTCTGGGAGGCCGAGCGCGGCGTGCCGGAGATCACGTTCACGCCCAAGCGGCCGGTGCCGGTGCGCGAGTACCTCGCGGCGCAGGGGCGGTTCAAGCATCTGACCGACGGCGACGTCGAGCGCATCCAGGCGCACGTCGACGCGCGCTGGTCGGAGCTCGTCGCCGGCCCGAGCTCCCGCTAGAGCTCGGCGAGCCGCGGCACGGCCGGCGCGACGACGCGCTCGAGGAGCCGCGCCGGCTCCTCCGTGACGAGCGAGATCTGGACGTGCTCCATTCCGAGGTTCGCGTACGGCGCCATCGAGTCGACGAGGTCGTCGACGGTCGTGCCGTCGTTGATGCGCGTCAGCGTCGTGTTGCGGATCTCCGACCGGTCGCGGCCGACTTCTTCGCAGTGTCGCGCGAGCACGTCGAGCTTGTGCTGCAGCTCCTCGGGCGACGACGGAAACAGGTTGTTCATGTCGGCGTACTTCGCGACGAGGCGCAGCAGCTTCCGCTCGCCGCCGCCGCCGATCAGGATCGGCGGGTGCGGCTGCGAGAGCGCAGGCGGGACGTTCATCGTCTCTGCGAGCCGGTAGTGCGTGCCGTCGTACGCGCCGTCGTCGCCGCTCCACATCTGCAGGCAGATCTGCAGCGTCTCCTCGAGCCGCTCGAGTCGCTCGGCGATCGGGTAGAACGGGACACCGAGTGCGACGTGCTCCCGCTCGTACCACGCCGCGCCGAGCCCGAGCATCGCCCGGCCGCCCGAGAGAACGTCGAGCGTCGTCACGATCTTCGCGAGCAGGCCCGGGTATCGGTAGCTGACGCCGGTGACGAGCAGGCCGAGCCTCATGCGCTCCGTGCGTGCCGCGACGTACCCGAGCGTCGTGTACCCCTCGAGCATCGGGTCCTCCGCACGCGTGAACCGCTCCATCTGGAAGTAGTGGTCCATGCACGTGAACATCGTGCAGCCGGCTTCTTCCGCCGCCTCCGCCGTGTCGCGCACGTGCGCGCGCAGCGCCGGAGCGCCGCCCGACAGCGTGAAGTTCATGAAGTGGATGCCGGCGTCCATCGCTGCACCGTAGCGGTCGACGCCTGTACGCTTGCGGCTCGCGCCTTCCGTCGCCCTGCGATCGCCAGTGGCGGGGAGCGACGTCTACTTCCTCTCGCGCGGGCAGCGCGCCTGGGTCACCGGAGGGCGCGGTATGGAGCCGGAGAGCTCGAACCCCTCGTACCAGGTCACGTGCTCGCGCTGCCGGCGCGTGCCGCGCGACGACGACGACTACGTCGGCTGGGAAGCGATCGACGACGAAGCCGTCTGCCCGGGCTGCTTGACGATGCTCGAGATCGAAGCGCTGCAAAGGCCGTGAAGCTCGGTCGTGCTGAGGACGCGAGCACGGCAGGCGCCTGGATCGACGAGCAGCTCGCCCGGCGTTAACGGGACGTTTCCGCGGGCTCCCCGGTCAGCGTTTCGGCGCGCGCCAGCACAGAGCGGACCTCGTCCTGCGTTCGCTTCGGCTGATCGTTCCAGTTCGCGAGCGACGGATCGGCGATCAACTCCGCGATCGCGGTGACGGCGAGCTTGATCTCGTCGACCCGCGCGCCCCGGGCTGCGAACGCCGCGCTCTGCAGCGCGCCGAGCAGCGACCACGAGGCCGCGCCGGGGTCGAGGACGTCGACGGGCTCCCCGTCGGACGCGCGCGCGTCGGCGCCCTGCGACCAGCCGGCCGCGACGCGCCCGGCGGCGTCGTGGAGGAGCTCGCGCGCGGTCATCGCGCGAAGACGGTCGCGGAACCGCTCGAGCTCGCCGACGAGCGCGCGGAGCTTCTCGTGCTCGTCGTCCGCATTGAGCTCGTCGATCACCTCGAGGCAGGTGTCGACGAGCCGCCGTCGCTCCGCGATCGAGATCGTGTCGAGGGTCCCGGGCGACACAAGTCGCGCCCACGTCGGCGGGTGCGACTTGGCGGCCTCGACGATCGTCGGAGCCTCGCGTTCGCTGAACGCGACGTCGGCTCGAAGGGCGACCGGGCCGTGCAACGCGTCGCTGATGCGGGCTGCGGCCGTGGCCGCGCCCGCCGCGATGCCGAGCTCCCAGAGCCGGTTGCAGATCAGGCGCGCGGGTCGCGGTGCGACCTCGGCGGTGCGGCCGTTCGGAAGGGCGAAGACGAGCGAGTCGTCGGGCATTGCGTTCCTCTCCGGCGCGGGATGCAGGCCGCGGGAGTCCTCGAGAACCTCACGCGGGTGGAGCGCCGTCTCGGGAAGTGGGGCACGGAAGGGCCGCCTCGGCTGCTCGGTCCTACCCGCGATCCCGCAAAACGAACACGGATCTCGGCAGTCGCCGCGCAGCGAGCGGCGGAAGCCGATCAAACGAGCTACCGGCGGCGCCGCGCCGGCTGCGGTGAGCTGATCGCAGCGAGCGCCGTCGTCAGCATCGTCTGCTCGACCTCCGCCTGCGAGAGTCGCCCGGCCTGCAGCTCCGTGCTCGCTACGTGGACGATCGCCCGAAGAACGGCGATCAGCCACTGGGCCGAGACATCGCTTCGGAAGACGCCTTCAGCCTGGCCTCGTTCGAGGAGCGGGACGAATTGCGTCGTGATCGGGAGGTGGCGGCGGTGCAGTTCCTTCGCTGAGAGGCGGTTGATGTTGATCTGAAGGACGCTGTGGAACTGGCTGAGTTGCTCCCAGGTTGCGAGGAGCACTCGCTCCAGCGCTTCCTTCGAGTCGCCGCGTTCAGGCTCGGCTTCGCGCGTCGCTTGCGCGACCATCTCGGTCGAGCGTTCCATCACCGCATCGAGCAGTGCTTCGCGGGTCGGAAAGTGCATGTAGATCGTTGCTCGGACGACTCCGGCGCGGCGAGCGATCTCCGCCATGCTGGCATCGGGATCGCTCGCCAGCGCTTCGAGCGCCCCGTTAACGATCGCGCTGATGCTCCGCTCGGCGTCCGCCCGGCGGCGTTTCGGGGCGGACGCCGTTGTCTTCGTCTTCGGCATCGCTCAGTGGACAGGCATCGCCTGCGGGTTGAGCGCCAGCTTCGCGAGGAAGTGCTGCGCGCGCGGGAGAATCGCCAGCGCCATCACGCCGGCGAGGCTAGCGACGAGCGCGGCGATCAGGAAGGCATTGCCGATTCCGGATGCTGCCTGCGGGCCGAGAACGGCTCCGCTCCCGGCCGCGATCGTCGAGAAGATCGCGATCCCGAGCGTGCCGCCGATCTCGTGACCGGTCGAGTTCAGCCCGGAGATCATCCCGCTCTCTTCCTGGCGGGTGCCCGTGAGAATCGCCATCGACACGGACACGGTGGCGACGCCGAGGGCCGTACCGGCGATCAACATGCCGGGAAGGACATCGCTCGCGTAGCTGCCGTGCTCGCCGACGCGCGACAGAAGGAACATGCCGACGGCCGCAACCGCGAAGGCTCCCGCGAGCGGGCCGCGGACACCATGCTTGCCGATCAGGTGGCCGGCGGCGTGCGAGCCGATCCCCGCGGAGAGGGCGAGCGGGACGAACGCGAGTCCGGTGGCGAGCGGCCCCCAGCCGAGCACGTTCTGGAGGTAGAGCGAGGAGAGCAGGAAGAGCCCGAAGATCGTCCCCGCGACGGCGAGCATCAGCACGAGGCCGCCGCCGATCGCGCGGTCCGCGATCCGCTCGACGCGAAGAAGCGGCTTGTCGATGTGCAGCTCGTAGATTGCAAACGCCGCGAGCCCCGCGACGCCGCCGATCCCGCAGACGTGCGTCTGGATCGAAGTCCAGCCGGCGGAGTGTACCTCGGTGATCCCGTAGACGATCGCCGCGAGGCTCGTTGTGGCGAGGGCTGCGCCTGCGAGGTCGAGGCCGCGCCAGCGCGGCTTCTGCGTGTCGGCCGGCACGACCTTGCGCGAGGCGACGAGCAAGGCTGCCGCGACGGGCAGGTTGACGTAGAAGATCGTGCGCCAGTCGGTGAACTGGGTGAGGACGCCGCCGACGAGGACGCCGATCGCCGCGCCTGCTCCGCCGACCGCACCCCACGCAGAGAGCGCCTTCGCCCGCTGCGAGCCCTGGAAGGCCGAGGTGACGATCGACAGTGCGGCGGGGGAGAGGATCGCGGCACCGAGCCCCTGGCCGGCGCGGGACGCGAAGAGCATGGCGGCGCTTCCGGACATCGCCGAGGCGAACGAGGACGCGGTGAACACGCCGAGGCCCGCGAGGAACATGCGGCGGCGCCCGAGGAGGTCGGCGGCGCGGCCGCCGAAGAGCAAGAGGCTGCCGAAGATCAGCGAGTAGCTCGTGATCGTCCAGCTGATCGTCGAGCCGCTCATCTTCAGATCCATCGCGATGTGCGGCAGGGCGATGTTCACGGCCGTGATGTCGAGGATGACCATCAGTTGCGCGACGAGCAGGACCGGTAGAAGCCAGCGGTGCGCCGCTCCGCCGGTGCCGTGGCCGGAGTGCATGGAGTGCTTCGGCTTGCGGTGATGCATGACTTGACTCCTCCTAAGTTGGACGTTACTGTCTGAGATAATAAATCAGACACAGATGTCCAAGTCAAGGAGAAGGAGGAAGTCGATGTCCACCACCGGTCACCTCGGGCTCGTCGTGCTCGCCTCGATCGCCGCCGGGCTCGCACTCGGGCTGCTGCTCGTGCTTGGCGTATTCGCCGGAGGAGACGAGCCGCACATCGTCGGCAGCGCACTCGTCGCCCTCGGCGCCGGATTCACGCTTCTCGCAGCGGCGTCATCGCGGTTCACCGGCGTGCCGCAGTCATGGGCGCTCGTGCCGGGCGTTTCATCCATCGTCGCGGGACTTGCCTTCTTCGCCCTCTCGCCCGACGCGCAACTTCTCGACCTCGCGGGCTGGGTCTGGCCGGTGCTGCTCGCGCTGCTCGTCGTCTCGTCGTTCCACGGGGCGCGCCGCTCGCTTCACAACTGGTCGCGGCGCGCCCTCCTCTACCCGTCGCTCGCCGTGCTCTCCCTCATCGCCGTGGGCGGCGGCGTCGGAACGGTCGTTGCCGCGACCTCTTCCAGCCCTTCACCGGCCGGCGGGCACACGTATGTTGCGAACGGCCACCGTCTCTACCTCGATTGCATCGGCTCGGGCTCGCCGACGGTCGTTCTCTTCAACGGCCTCGGCGAGTGGACGCCGAACTGGGCGTGGGTGCAGACGAACGTGTCGCGGACGACGCGCGTCTGTGCGTTCGACCGCGCCGGTGAGGGCTGGAGCGGCGGAGAGCCGGCGCGTCAGGACGGTCATCAGCTGGCGTCCGACCTGCACGCGCTGCTGCGCGCTGCGCATGTCGCCGGCCCCTACGTGCTCGCCGGCCACTCCGTCGGCGGCACGTACGCGCTTGTCTATGCGAACGACTACCCGGCACAGGTCGCCGGGGTCGCGCTGATCGACTCCGCGACGCCGTATCAGTTCGACCTTCCTGACTATCCGTCGTTCTACTCGATGTTCGAGCGCGCCTCGGCCCTTCGTCCCTCCGCCGCACGCACCGTCATCGGACGGCTGGCGCTGCGGAACGGGTTCGGCTCTCTGCCGCCGAAGGCTCGCGACGCTGCCCGTGCCTTCAACTCCACGCCGAGGGAGCTCGCAGCGAGCCGGATCGAGTTCCTGCAGCTACCGATCGTGTTCGACCAGGCGAAGGAGCTGCGCAGTCTTCACGGCAGGCCGCTCGCCGTCCTGAGCGCGGGTGTCGGAGAGATGCGCGGCTGGACGGCTGCTCAGAACAGGCTCGCGCGTCTCTCCACGAACAGCATCCACCGGACCGTCGCAGGAGCGACCCATGCGGCCCTTCTCGAGAACAAGGAGTTCGCCACGAGCACGAGCAAGGCGATCACCGATGTCGTCCGGCGAGTCAGGTCGAGCCGCTAACTCGCGCGGGCGCTCAGCAGCCGCACCCGCAGACGGTGCAGGTAGGGCATCAAGCCGTAGATCACGATGGGCACCGCGATCGTCGCGAGGATGAACGTCCGCGTTACCGGCGGCATCGTTCGAAGCCGGTCGCCCAGGGCGACGTTGATGACGGTGAGCGTCGGGAAGACGCAGAGCCAGATCATCAAGGCAAGTTGGTGCTTGCTGGGGGGCGGAACGTGGGGGCGATGGTCAGATGTCTTGCTCATTCGGAATCCTCCTCTGCGCTTCGATGCCGTCCTCGTTCGAAGACGGTCATCGCGGTGCGCGCGTCCTCCTCGACGAGGTCGGCGTTGATTGAGATTGCGGCGGCTGATCCTTCGCCGGCCGCGGTGATCACCTGCGCGCGCGGGTTCGCGACGTTCCCCGCTGCCCAGACACGGGACACGCTCGTCCTCCCGACCGTGTCGACGCGAATGAACCCGGCATCGTCGGTCTCGCAGCCGAGCTGCTCCAGGAGTCGGCCGGGCCGCGGGCGCATCTGCGGGCGGATGAACAGCGCGGTCCGTTCAACGGTTCGACCGTCGCCGAGCACCACGCCCTTCAGGCGATCGTCTTCGACGACGATGTCGCGCACCTCGCCGTCGATCACGCGAATGTCGAGCGCTTCGAGCTGCTCTCGCTCCGCCTCTGTGAGTGCGTGCCTGTGCGTGAAGAAGATCAGGTCGTCCGTCCACTGACGGACGAGCTGTGCATGCTCGACGGAGGCGGTGGTGGTGCCGAGAACGCCGAGCGGCTCGTCGCGAACTTCCCAGCCGTGGCAGTAAGGGCAGTGGAGCACGTCCGTGCCCCAGCGGCTCCGAAGCCCGGCAATCGGCGGGATCTCATCGGTCGCGCCGGTCGCGATCAGGAGCCGCCTTGCCGTGAGCGTCTGGCCGTCGTCGACCGCCACCGAGAAGCCGGGCTCGATCGAGACCGCCTGTCCGGGGACGAATTCGACGCCGTAGACGGCGGCCTCTTCGCGACCTGCCGCCAGCAGATCGGCCGGCGGCATCCCGTCGCGAGTGAGATACCCGTGCATGTGGGTCGCGGGTGCGTTGCGCGGTGCCCCGCTGTCGACGACGGCGACCTGTCGCCGCGCGCGGCCGAGGACGAGCGCGGCGCTGAGGCCGGCTGCTCCGCCGCCGACCACGACGACGTCGTAGCGTGCTCTGTTCATGACGACGACCCTGCCGTACGCGTGCCGACGACGCCACTTCCGTTGCTGATTCCGGGAACGCCCAGTAGCGTTGGCGCGTGGAGCGCCGGCCCGAGATCCCGGACGTCCTCGCCGAGGTCGGCGCGCGCCTGAAGCGCCTGCGAACACGTCGCGGCATCACGTTGACGAGCGTCGCGGCCCAGACCGGCATCTCGAAGAGCACGCTCTCACGCCTCGAAGGCGGCCAGAGGAAGCCGAGCCTCGAGCTGCTGCTCCCGCTCGCCGCGGTCTACCAGGTCCCGCTCGACGAGCTGGTCGGCGCGCCGGAGGTCGGCGATCCGCGCATCAGGTTCAAGCCGCGCACCCGCAACGGCCGCCTGGTGTTCCCGCTCACCCAGCAGTCGAGCGGGCTCGCGGTGTGGAAGGTCGTGATCCCGCCCGAGCGAGAACGCAACCTCCGCACCCACGACGGCTACGAGTGGCTCTACGTGCTCTCGGGGCAGATGCGCCTGATCCTCGGCGAGCACGACATCACGATGGGGCCGGGAGAAGTCGCCGAGTTCGACACGCGGATGCCGCACTGGTTCGGCCCGGCGGACGGGGAGCCGGTCGAGATCCTGAGCGTCCACGGCAGCCACGGCAAACGCATGCACGTGCGCGCGGCGCCGCGCGAACACCACCACTAACGCGTTTCCCGGAAACGGCAACGAAAGTTGCCCGCGAATCCCGCCTGGCCCAGCCTCGATGCCCATCGGGCACACCCGGTGCCCCGTCAGCGAAAGGAAGGCAGGCCATGCCCGCACTCGCCCGCTGGACTCTCAGGCACAGGCGGCTCGTCATCGGCTCTTGGGTTGCGGTCACGCTCGCGGCGTTCGCTGCCGTCGGGCCCGCCGGAAGGTCCCTCTCCCAGCAGTTCAGCGTCCCCGGACGCGAGGGCTTCCAGGCGAACCAGCAGATCGCCGCCGCCTACGGCAGCGGCGGCGATGTTGCCCCGCTCGTTCCGGTCGTGCAGCTGCCGAAGGGCACGACGGTCGACTCGCCGGGCGTCAGAGGCGAGCTCGCGGCGGCGCTCACTCGCGTTCGCGAGGCGCTTCCGCAGGCACGCATCGCCTCCTACGCCTCGACCGGGGACCGCTCATTCGTGTCGGCCGACGGCCGCACGACGTTCGCGTTGGTCGACATCCCGGCGCGCGGCGGCGTCGATCAGGGTCAGCCGGAGGCGCGGCTCGCGCAGAAGGCGCTCGCCGGTGTCACGGTCGGTGGAGCGAGCGTCCGGGTCACCGGACTCGACGCGCTCCGCGCAACCGGCAACGACACGCAGGGAACGGGGACCGGAGTGCTGCTCGGGACGCTGCTCGCGGCGCTCGGCGCGCTGCTCGTGCTCGCCTTCGTGTTCCGCTCGTTCACCGCGGTCATCCCGCTGCTCATGGCCGCCGTCGCCATTCCGACGACGTTCCTCCTCATCTGGCCGCTCACGGCCGTCACGGACGTCTCCGTGATCGTTCAGTTCCTGGTGGCGCTGATCGGCCTCGGAATCGCGATCGACTACGCGCTGCTGATCGTCGTCCGCTGGAGAGAGGAGCGGCAGCGGCCCGGTATCACGAACGAGCAGGCAGTCGAGAAGGCGATGCAGCACGCAGGCTCGGCCGTCGTCTTCAGCGGCACGACCGTCGGCATCTCGCTGATGGCGCTGCTCGTGGTGCCGATCCCTGCCCTGCGCAGCATCGGCATCGCCGGACTGCTGATCGCATTCGTCAGCGTCGCTGTGGGCGTCACGCTTCTGCCGGTGGTGCTCGCCACGGTCGGGCCGAAGGTCGATTGGCCGCGCAACCAGCGCGACGCTCGACCGAGCCGCGCGTGGTCGTCCTGGGCGAAGCTCGTCGTACGGCACCGCTGGATCGCGGCCGCCGCGTCGGTTGCCATCCTTGGTGCGCTCGTTGCCGTCGCGTCCACGATTCAGTTCGGCAATCCGCGCGCAAGCTCGCTCGCGCAAGAGGGTCCGGCGCGTACCGCGCTCGACGACCTCGCGCGTTCGGGGATCGGCACCGGCCCGCTCTCGCCGTTCGACGCACTCGTCACGTCGGGGGATGCGGGTGCAGTCGCCGACACCTTCGCGAACGTCAAGGGCGTTCGGGCGGCCGTCGCACCGGCGGAGTGGCGTCGGAACGGAACCGCCCTCGTCACGGTGATTCCGACGGTGGACGGGAACTCGCCGGCGGGTCGCGCAACACTCGATCGGCTCCGCGCGACGCCGGTCGACGCGGAGGTCGCGATCGGAGGCGAGGCGGCACAGGGCGCCGACTTCCTGGACGCGGTGTACAGCAACTTCCCTCTGCTCATCCTGCTGATCTCCGCGGCCACGTTCCTGCTCCTCGCGCGGGCGTTCCGATCGCTGATCCTGCCGCTGAAGGCCGTGCTCCTGAACCTGCTCTCGGTCGCCGCCGCGTGGGGGCTGCTCGTGCTCGTGTTCCAGCACGGCGTCGGCTCCGGCATCTGGGGCATCGCTCCGACGCGGGCGATCAACGTCGAGATGCCGATCGTCGTCTTCGCGTTCCTCTTCGGAATCTCGATGGACTACCAGGTCTTCATCATCAGCCGGATGCGTGAGTCCTACGACCGGACGAAGTCGACTCCAACGGCAGTGGTCGAGGGGATCGGTCGCACCGGCCGCCTCGTCACGAGCGCCGCGCTAATCCTCGGCCTCGCCTTCGTCGCGTTCAGCTCGCAGCCGGGAACCGAAGCCAAGATGTTCGCGACCGCCCTCGGCGGCGGCATCCTGATCGACGCGACCATCATCCGCGGCCTGCTGGCACCCGCAGCCGTCGCGATCCTCGGCCGGTGGAACTGGTGGCTGCCCGCACGCCCCGCCCGGTTCCTCCGTGTCGAGGCCTCGCCCATCGACGCCGAAGCTGCAGCACAAACGGCCTAGGCAGGGCCAAGGCTTGTGTGTCGCCGCCAGGCGCGGGCTCGGGCGGCGACACACAAGAGGCGCTACTGCTTTACCGTGCGGTAGCGAGCAAGGCTCGTCGCCACCGTCCAGACGACGAACGAGAGAAGAGCCGGGAAGAACGCGTAGCCGAACGCGCTTCCGTCTCCGGAGTTGTTGAGGATCGTCAGAAGCGTGACGAAGAAGCACGCCGCGCCGAACAGCGCGACGACCCCCGTCCAGCGAGCGAGCACACCGGTCCTGAGCGTCAACACGCCGGTGGCGAGCAGGAACGCGGCGAAGCCTGCAGCGCCGACGAGGAACGGCCCGCCCGCGCTCGTCGACACCGCCTTGCTCACCACGGGGTCTGCGTTCGCACCGGGCGCGGCGGCATTCGCGAACGAGACGAACGCCATCGTGATGCCGACGATGCCGGTCAGAGCGCCCGCGAACGCGACGCGGGCGAGCTCCCTGGAACCCCGAACCGACGACTCCGCCTCTTCGAGCACGCTCCGCAGCGAGCCGAGGAAGTACATGAAGACGAACGTCGCGAGCACCAACGCGAACGAGCTGACGCGACCCTTGACGTGATCGTCGTGCGCCCACGCGATCCACTTCCGATCCGCTTCGACGTAGTTCGGCGCGTTGCTGACGGCACTCGTCAGCCAGCCGACAACGAAGAGCGGTGCGAAGGCGACGCCCGACAACGCCAGAAGGCGCTCCCATGGCGACGTCTCGGTCGCGGTCTCCGAGATCTGCGGCGCCTCGACAGCTTGGGTCGTCAAGCCGGGCTCCAAGCCGGGGCTGCGTCGCCCTTCGTCTCCGGCTCATCTCCCTCGGAGAGGATCGGTGCCTCGCGCCGGAATCCCCAGACCGTGCAGTAGACACCGAGGAAGAGTTCCCAGAGCGCCTCGGGGATCGTCGCGATCCCCTGAAGCCCGTGCAGCGTGCTGCTGGGATGGTTTCCGCCGAACAGGATGATCGTCCCGGTGAGGATGAGGAGCGGCCCGCCGATCATCCCGAGCCACGGCCATGGACGAGGCACGAGCCGGCTGCGATACATCATGTAGCCGAGGATCAGGCCGTTCCCCCAGCCGACGACCCAGCCGGGGCCGAGCAGGAACGTCCAGTCTTTCAGCGCCGCGAGGGTGTAGGCGACCGTCCCCTCGTTTGCACCGGCCGCCTGGTTCCGGAGGGTGATGATCCCGACGACGGAGATGATGCCGACGAGGATGAACGTGCACTCGAACAGGCGGGCCGTGACGTAGCCGATCGACAGCTCTCGGTAGCGGCGCCACATGATCGGGACGATCACGACAGCCGTGCCGATGTTGGCGACGATCAGCAGCAACTCCAGGAAGGCACCGAGGAGAATCCGCTTGTCGTGGCCTGCGCCTGCGATGTAGGCAACAGGATCGTCGAGCACCGGACGGTAGAGCAGCGCTGCCGGGATCGACGTGACGAAGGTGACGAGGTAGAGCACGCCGAACCAGCGCGCTCGCTTCTGGTCTAGGGACATCCTGACCCCTGCCTTTCCCCGGCGAGGGCAGCAGGCGGATTCCTCCAACCCTCGACCGGCTAAGGGTCGAACCTACGCGTCGCAGACGACCCTTTTCAAGGCCCGGGTCCGGCCGTGAACCCGCTCGTCGTCCACGGTTTCTGCGGTCGTTTCGTTGGGCACAACGGTAACCGGCTTCGTGCTCGCGACCGGTAGCGTTCCCTTCCAATAGCGAAAGGCGAGGTGCCCCGAGATGGCGACCGACCTCGACACCGAACGCGGCATCGTCCGCGGCCGCTTCGGCGAGTTCACAGGCGTGATCGAGGCCCGGAGATCCGTTCGAGTCGACCACCGCGTCGAGGGTGACATCGCCGCGGTCTGCACGAGCCCCCATGCGGAGGTTGCGGCCGCGTGACACCCGGCGTCGCCTGCTCGCATCTCGACCAGGTTGTCGTCGTCGACCCGCCAGAGCACGTGGCGGGCTGCGAGGAGTGCCTGAAGACCGGCAGCGAGTGGCTGCACCTGCGCATGTGCCAGACCTGCGGCAAGGTCGGCTGCTGCGACTCCTCGCCGAACCGCCACGCGAGCCGGCACGCCGCCGAGGAAGGACATCCAATCGCCCGCTCGATCGAACCCGGGGAGGACTGGAGCTGGTGCTACCTCGACAAGGTGATGTTCGTCCTCCAACCCGAATGACCCGCTCGCCCGAGTGGCCGGCGCTCTCCTACGACGACTGGCGCGACACCTGCGACACGCTGCACGCCCACACCCAGGTACTCGGCAAGCTCGCCGCTGCGCTCGCCCCGCCCGAACCACAGCTCCAACACGCCGCGCTGCGGCTGGGCGTCCGCGGCTGGGAGACACAGCCGCTGCCCGCCCCCGACCGTTCGGGCGCACTCGCCGTCGAGCTCGACCTCTGCGCGCACGAGGCGGTCGCGCGCCACAGCGACGGCAGAGAGGAACGCATTCCGCTCGCCCCGGACCGCTCGGTCGGCGCGGTCACCCGCGGGCTGCTCGCCGCGGTGCAGTTGCTCGGCGGCCCGGTCGAGATCGACCTCACTCCGCAGGAGACGCCGTGGCAGACGCCGCTCGACGAGGACGAAGAGCACGCACGCTACGACGCGGCGGCAGTTGAGCGCTACTTCGCGGCGGCGACGCGAGCCGCGTTCGTGCTCGCCGCGCTGCGTGCTCCCTACCGCGGCCGCGCGACGCCCGTCAACGCCTGGTGGGGGTCGTTCGACCTCGCGGTCAGCCTCTTCTCAGGCGCTCCGGCCGAGCCTCCCGCCGACGACTTCATCACACGCAACGCAATGGACGCAGAGGAGGTGGCGGTCGGGTGGTGGCCCGGCGACCAGCGCCACCCGCGGCCGGCCTTCTACGCCTACGCCCATCCCGCCCCGGCCGGGTTCGCAGACGCAACGCTCTCGCCGGCCGCCGCCCGATGGGACGCCACGCTCGGCGAATACATCCTCGACTGGGACGACGTCCGGTCGACCGGCGACCCGCACCGGACCGCGCTCCAGTTCGGGCGCTCGTCGGTCCAGCACGCCTGCGTCGTCTGCGACTGGGATCCGTCACTCGCCGCAAGCGCCGACGGGGGCCGCCCGCCGATCGTCTGAGATCAACTGAAGCCCTCGAACGGACTCGCATCGTCGACCCCCTCCTTACGCGGAAGGCGCCGCGCATTGCCGCGTCTTGCATGGCCGTGCGACCCTGGTACGACGTGTGTATTCGGCGGCTGCGACGCGCGCTCGAGGTGTGGCGTCACATCCCTGCGGCGACTCGTTGTGCCGCGTCGGTGAGTTCATCGTCTGTGACGTTCGGGAGCGCGTCTTCCCAGAGCGGCAGCATCATCCCCGATGCCTCGAGCATCCCGAGCGGCCGCGGCAGGAACCAGACGTGGAAGTGCGCGCCGCCGTCGCCCCAGCGGTAGAGGTGGACGCGGCCGACATCGCCGAGCGCGAGGATCGCGCGCTCGACGCGAGCCGCGACGCGGCCGAAGTCGGCTTGGAGCTCCTCGGGTAGGTCGGAGAAGGAGTCGACGTGGACATGGCTTGCGAGCCAGACCGCGCCCGGGAGGCTGCCGCCGACCGGCGGATGCAGCGTCCAGTTCTCGTCTGCCCAGACCGCCGGTGTGGACTTGCCGGTGCAGATGCCGCAGGGAGGGCCACCCGGCTCGCCGCGGCGTGGCGGTTCCGGGATCTGCCGCTCGCCGGGCTCGCGCGGAACGAGCGGCTCCTGATAGGGCAGCACCATGCTCATTCGGGCTCCTTTCGCTTGTGCGCAGTGAAGAGCAGGCCGTCGCCTGCGGAGACCTCGACGCGTGCGAAGCCGGCAGCCTGCAGGTAGAGGAACAGCCGGGCCGGGTCGAGCGGGTTGTAGACGTCGCCCGCGTGGAACTCGTGCAGCCCTTGGCTTGCGAGGCTGTCCGACCCGACGAGGACGCCGCCGGGGCGAAGGACGCGAAACGCCTCGCAGAGCGTCGCGAACTGCAGCTGCGTCGTCGGCAGATGGTGGAGCATCGTGAAGCAGCCGACCGAGTCGAACGACTTGTCGGCGAACGGCACCTCGGTGCAGTCACCGATCGTCACCGTTACGTTCGTATCGGCCAGCTCTGTGGCGAGCCGCTCGGCGGTTTCCGAGTCAAGTTCCAGCGCCACGAGCTGTCGCACCCGGTGGCGCAGCCACCTGGTGGCCGCGCCGGGGCCGGGGCCGAGCTCGAGCAGCTCGTCGCCGAGCTCGACGCGTGCGGTCAGCGGCTCGAGCACCTCGGTCTCGAGGAACTCGGCCCACTCGGGGCTGGGGCAGAGAGCCGCATGGTTCTCGTTCATGGGTGCGACGGTAAAGGCGCACGCGTGTTTCCGAAAGGGAGTAGCTTGCCAAGTTGTGTCGATGAACGGACAAGCTGCCGCCGCGACGATCGTCTGCACCTTCCCGATGCCGGTCGGCACGCGCTTCGAATGGCACGCGCACGACAAGCACCAGCTCGCCTGGGCGCCGGAAGGCGTGCTCGTCGTGTCGACGCAGGATGCGAGCTTCGTGCTGCCGCCGTCGCGGGCGCTGTGGATCCCGACCGGCACGCTGCACGAGACCGGCGCGTCCGGAACCGCCGTCCTGCGCTCGGTCTACCTGCGGGCGCGCGGCTGCCCGATCGACTGGCCGACGCCGACGCCGGTCGCCGTCAGCCCGCTGCTGGGCGAGCTGATCCACCACCTCGATGATGCGGCGCTTGCGGGCGACGAGCGCGCCCGCGCCGAGGCGCTGCTCTTCGACCTGCTCGCGCCGCTGCGCAGCGCGACGATCGACGTCCGCCTCCCGAGCGACCCACGCGCGCGCGACGTCGCCGACGCGCTGCTCGCGGACCCCTCCGACGGCCGCACCCTGCAGCAGTGGGGCCGCGCGGTGGGCGCCTCGAGCCGCACGCTCGCACGTGCCTTCCTCACCGACACCGGCTTGTCGTTCGGACGCTGGCGCACGCTGATCCGCCTGCAGGCATCGCTGCCACATCTCGCTCAGGAGATGCCGGTGACCGCCGTCGCCGGCCTCGTCGGCTACCGGACGACCAGCGCGTACGTCGCCGCGTTCCGCGCGCAGACCGGCGTCACTCCCGGCCGCTACTTCGCCTTGCCGAAAACGGGTGCGCGAACGGCTGCATAGCGGCAAAATCGCTGGACCCGGCGAGCTCTTCTAGGAGCCTCTACTGCTGCTCCTGCGACTCGACGATCATCAGGTTGTTCCCGTCAATGTCGCGGAGCCCGAACATCAGCGGCACGGGCCCGTCGCCGCCCATCAGGTTCTCGTCGACGTCGACGCCCTTCGCTTTCAGCTCTTCGTGGTCGGCGCGAGCGTCCTTGGTCGAGATCGCGATGCCCGTGCTGTGCGGAGGCTCAAAGCTGCCCATCGGCGGTCCGAGCGCGATGTTGGCGCCACCGCCGGGCGGGGTGAGCTCGACCCAGCGGTTCCCCTCTCCGTAGGCGACGTCCGCGGCGACCGTGAAGCCCAGCTTCTCGGTGTAGAAGGCGATCGACGCATCCTGGTCCGGCGAGGGAATGATCACCCTGCCGATCTGCGTAATGGCTGCCACCTCGTTCTCCTTTCACATGTGGCCTCTTAACCCTGTGCCCGGTAGGCGAGGTAGACCACGCCGTTATCGTAGGAGGCGCTTGCCTCGAGCGAGAGCTTGCGTGGTGTGTCGTTCTCAGCGAAGAGACGCGGGCCGACGCCGAGGGTGAGCGGGTAGACGAACAGGTGTAACTCGTCGACGAGGCCGTCGGCGAGCAGCGCGTGCACGAGCGTGCCGCTGCCGCTGACGTACAGGTCTCCCTCGAGGTCGCTCTTCAGACTGCGGATCGCTTCGGCGTCGTACGGCCCGAGCAGGTGCGTATTCCGCCAGGTCGTGGCCGTCAGCGTCCCGGAGACGACGTACTTGGTGGTGTCGTTGAAAAACGGCGCGCCCGGATCGTCTTCGACCGTCCGCTGCGACCAGGCCGGCTCGAACATCTCGTAGGTCGTGCGGCCGAGCAGGATGCCCTGGCAGCCTGCCATCGAGGCGGCGATCGCCTCGCCCATCCTCGGGTCGAAGCCGTAGTCGAACGTCCAGGTCGGCGCGTCGATCACGCCGTCCAGGCTCATGAACTCGTGCACCCTGATCGCTCCCATCTCACGCCCTCCTTTCGTTGTCGTCTGTTCAGACGTCCGCGACGGTGGAAGTTCATCGTCGCCAAGGACGGAAGCAAGCGGTTCCGGGAAGAGCACATCAAGAGCTGTGCCGTCGAAGCTCCTGCGGCGGTGGCATGATCGGGCGGTGATCGATCGACTCCGGGCTGCAGCGGAAGCGCTCAACGAGGGCGACCCGAAACCATTCGCCGCCCTGATCGCAGAGGAATGCGAGTGGCGCGGCGTCTCTCACGGGTACCTGTGGTGGAAGCGGACGCCGTCCTGACACGGCCCTGACGAGGCCCGTGAGGTCTTGACATTCCAAATCCGGAAACGCGGCCAGCGCCGGATCGACGTCCAGCCCGAATTCTCGACTGTCGGCGATGACAAGATCATCGCCTCCACCCACTGGCTCGACGGTGACGGCCGCCGCCATGAGCGCTACCAAGTGCTCACACTCCGCGATGGGAAGATCGTCGACATGCAAGGCTGCGCGAGCCGCCGCGAGGCGGAACGCTTCGCGCGGCGACCGCGCGTCTCGTAGCCGCTCATAACGCGCCAGCGCGGAGGTCGCTGATCATCCGCCGCGGCTCCCGTGGCGGCGGAGCGACTCGGTGGTCGGAATCGTCGTTGACGGCCTTCAGTGCGATGAATTTGGTGTTGCCGCTGAGTCTTCCCGAAGGGATGAGCAACACGCGTACGGGCGACCGCATTCTGGACCGCCTCGACAGCTGGCAACCTGATCGAACACCCGGGTCGACTGTCGGTCGGACCGAGCGTTCGCGAAATATCGTCGAGCCGGGGTAGCCTCGGTTTCGTGCGCGAGCTGCCGCGCGGCACCGTCACCTTCCTGTTCACGGACGTCGAGGGTTCGACGCGGCTCTTGCACGAGCTTGGGCAGGTGGAGTACGCGGCGCGGTTGACCGAGCATCGGCGAGTTCTGCGGGACGTGTTCGAACGGCAGGGCGGGGTCGAGGTCGACGCTCAGGGGGATGCGTTCTTCGTCGCCTTTCCGACCGCCCCCGGTGCATTGTCTGCGGCGGGCGAGGCGCAGACGGTCCTTGAGCTTCCGGTCCGCATGGGGCTCCACACGGGTACGCCGCTGCTTACGGCGGAGGGGTATGTGGGCGAGGACGTCCACCGTGCCGCTCGCATCGCGGCCGCGGGCCATGGGGGACAGGTGCTCGTATCGAACGCGACCTCGGCCCTCGTCGACCGGGAGGAGCTCCGCGACCTCGGTGTGTACCGCTTGAAGGACCTGAGTGCGCCGGAGCGGATCTTTCAGCTCGGTGATGGCGAGTTCCCTGCCCTGAAGACGCTGTACCGGACGAATCTTCCGGTCCCTGGGACTCCGCTCGTCGGCCGCGAGCAGGAGCTCGCGGCCGTGCGCGAGATGCTCGCGCACGGTGACGCGCGGCTCCTCACGCTCACGGGCGCCGGCGGGTCGGGGAAGACGCGGCTCGCGCTTCATGCGGCCGCCGAGGCCGCGGGCGAGTACCCCGACGGAGTGTGGTGGGTACCGCTCGCGCCCGTCGCCGATCCGGCCGACGTCGAGCAAACAGCCGCGCGGGCTCTCGGCGGTGGCGGATCGCTCAGCGATCTCGTCGACGGGCGGCGCCTGCTGCTCCTGCTCGACAACTTCGAGCACGTCGTCGAGGCTGCGCCGGAGATCGCAGCCGTGCTGGCGGAATGTCCGCATGCGGACGTGCTCGTGACGAGCCGCGAGCGGCTACGCGTGCAGGGCGAGCACGTCTATCCGGTACCGGTGCTCGAGCGGGCTGAGGCTCGCAGGCTCTTCGTGGCGCGGGCGCGCGCCGTGCAGCCCGACTTCGAGCCCGGTCAGCGCCTCGACGAGCTGTGCGAACGCCTCGACGACTTGCCTCTCGCGCTCGAGCTCGCCGCCGCCCGCACCTCGGTCCTCTCGACCGAGCAGCTCCTCGAGAGGCTCGGCGACCGGCTCGACCTCCTCAGGGGAGGACGCGACGCCGAGAAGAGACAGCAGACGCTCCGCGCGACGATCGAATGGTCGTACGAGCTCCTCGAGCCTGCGGAGCGACAGCTCCTCCAGGCACTCTCGGTCTTCCGCGGCGGCTGGACGCTCGAGGCCGCCGCCGACGTCGCGGACGCGGACCTCGAGCTCATGCAGTCGCTGGTGGACAAGAGCCTCGTCCGCCGCTGGGAGTCAGGCCGCTTCGGGATGCTCGAGACGATTCGCCAGTTCGCGGCCGAGCGGCTGTCGGACGAGGAGCACGGCGTGCTGCTGCGGCGGCTGCTCACGTACCTGCTCGAGTTGTTCGAGGATGCGAACCTGGGCGTGCATGACGTCGGTGAGCCTCGGATGGAACTCGCCCAGGAGGAGCGGGCGAACATGGACATCGCGCTCGCCTGGACGACAGCCGAGGATCCCCTCGCCGGGCTGCGGCTGCTCGAGCTGCAGGAGATGTACTGGTTCACGAACGACCCGATTCGCGCTCGCGAGCATCTCGATGCGCTGCTTGCCGCTGCCGGCGCCGATCTGGACCCTGCACGGCATGCACGGGCGCTTCGGTTGCGCGGCGCGACCTGGGAGTTCGTCGGGCGCAGCGATCTCGCCCAGCCGGAGTACGCCCGCGCAGTCGAGCTTCTCGACTCGGTCGGGGACGCGGCCGAGGCGGGGCACCTGACGCTGCGGATCGCGAACGACGCGGTGGACCAGGGCGAGGTCGAGCGCGCGAAGCGGCTCGCTGTCGAAGCGTTCGACGCCGACCCGCCTTTGGCACTACACATCCTCTCGCAGGTCGCCTTCGCCGAGAAGGACAGTGCGCGGGCCGCGCGACTCGTGCGCGAGGCCGCCGACGCAGCGGAAGCCGAGGGCAAAGCTTGGTTTCGCGGCGTCGTTCTTGTCGGCGCGGCCGAAAGGCTGCTCAGCCTCGGCGACCTCGAGACAGCCCGGCCGTTCTTGAGGGAGGGGCTCGAGCTGCTCCATTCCACGCGTGACGTCGTCAATCTCCCGATCGGGCTTGCGGCCGACGCCGCGCTCGCGTCACAGCTCGGCGACCCTGCGCGGGCGGGAACCCTGTGGGGCGCCGCCGAGGCCGAGGGAGAGCGGACGCCCAGGCCGACGACAGCCGCGGCGATCAGAGAGTACGAGCCATATCTCGAGCCGGCCCGCGGCGAGGCCTTCGAGGAGGCGCGCCTGCACGGCCGCACCCTGTCACTCGACGAAGCGGTCGCCTATGCGCTCGAAAACGGGACGTAGAACTCCCAGGTCACGCCCGTTCGGACCGGCCTCTTCGCCAGAGAGAGGGGTCAGCGGTTGACCGATGCGCGTGCGGCCTGGTGCGACCCGTATGGCCGGGCCGAGTGACAACAGCTCGAGCTATCTCTCATTTGCAGCGGCTTCTCAGAGCCCTCTGACGGACTCGAACCGTCGACCCCCTCCTTACCATGGAGGTGCTCTACCAACTGAGCTAAGAGGGCAGGGCGCCCAGTCTATCGGCGTTCGCGATGCCCCACCGCGCTCGGAACGTCTCGCCCGGCTCGAGCCGGATGAGGCCCTCGCCCGTCTTGAACGCGTTTGCGGGACACGTCATCGGCTCGACGGCCAGGCCGCGGCGCTCGATCGCCGGATGGTCGCCCGTGAAGAGCTGCACCCATCGATACGGCTCCTCGAACCAGAGCACGCGGTCGCCGACTCGCACGCGCGGCGTCGCGAGCTTCATCGTCTCGTCGAGCTTGCGGTCGCCGACGCGAAACGCCTTGCCGTCGAGCTCGACCTCGAGGTCGTCGGCGAGCGGCGCGCCGGCGAAGTACGGATGGTGGCCGAGGCCGAACGGCGCGGCGCGGCCGCCGACGTTCTCGGCATGCGTCTCGACCGTCAGCCCGTTCGCGCCGAGCGAGTACGTCACCTGGAGACGCAGCCCGAACGGGTACCCCGGCTGCGGATGGAGCACGTGCTCCATCGTCACCGTCGCGTCGCCGCGCGCGGCGCACCGCCAGGTCGCCCAGCGGACGAGGCCGTGGATCGCGTTCCCGTTCGCGGGCTCCGTGAGTGGGAGCTGCAGCTCCCCGCCGTCCCACGTGTACGTGCCGCCGGCGAGCCGGTTCGGCCACGGCGCGAGCAGCTGGCCCATGCCGCCGCCGCACATCTCGTCCTCGCCGTAGCCGAGGAGGCCGTCGTACGTGCGAAGCCCGCCGCCGACCTCGACGACGACGGCGCGCTCGTCGCCGAACCGAATCTCGTGCTGCTCGCCGGATGGAACCACGCGTTTCGACGGTATAGGGTCGGCCCAACCGACGAAGGGAGATGCGATGGCACTTGCACGTGTCGTCACGTTCGACGGGGTCAGCACGGAGCACATGGAGGACATGCGCCGGCGGATGGAAGCGGGAGAGCCGCCCGAGGGCATGCCCCCCGCGGAGCTCCTCATCCTGCACGACCGCGACAGCGCACAGGCGACCGCGATCGTGATCTTCGACAACGAGGACGACTACGCGAAGGGCGACGCGATCCTCGGCGCGATGCCCGCCGCCGACACCCCCGGAACGCGAACGTCGGTCAAGAAGCTCGGCGTCGTTCTGCGCATGCAGCCGGTGGCGTAGCTCATCTAGGGTCGGGCGCATGCGCGAGCGGCGCTCGATCACGGTCGTCGGCTGCCACGCCGGCGGCGAAGTCGGGAACGTCGTCGTCGCCGGCGTGGAGCCGCCTCCCGGCTCGACGGTGCGGGAGCAGATGGAGGCGCTGCGCGCCGACGACTCGTTGCGTCGCTTCCTGCTCCGCGAGCCGCGCGGCTCCGTTGCCACGCATGCGAACCTGATCGTCCCGCCGACGCGCGACGACTGCGCATACGGCTACGTGATCATGGAGCCGACGGAATACCCGCTCATGTCGGGCTCCAACACGATCTGCGTCGCGACGGTGCTGGTCGAGACGGGGATGGTCGAGCTGCGCGAGCCGGAGACGGTCGTGCGGCTGGAAGCGCCCGCGGGCGTCGTCGAGGTGACGTGCGCGTGCCGCGACGGCCGCGTCGAGAGCGTCGAGCTCGTCAACGTGCCCGCGTACGCGACGCACCTCGACGCCGCGCTCGAGGTCGAAGGCGTCGGCACGCTCGCCGTCGACGTCTCGTTCGGCGGCATGTGGTACGCGATCGCCGATGCGCAGGCCCTCGGCTTCGCGATCGAGCCGCACGAGGCGCGCGAGCTGTGCGACGTCGGCGAGCGCATTCGCGTCGCGGCGAAGGAGCAGTTGACCGGCGACGTGTCGATCGTGCAGATCGCGCAACCGTGGCAGGGCGTCGGCAACGTCTCGCGCAATGCCGTCGTGATCGCGCCGGGGCGCCTCGACCGGTCCGCGACCGGCACGGGGCTGTCCGCGCGCATGGCGGCTCTCCACGCGCGCGGACTGATGAACGTCGGCGACACGATGGCGCACGCGTCGCCCATCGGCTCCGTCTTCGAAGGGCGCATCGTGGCCGAAGCCGAGCGAGGCATCGTCCCCGCGATCCGCGGCAGCGGCTTCGTCACGGGGAGGTGGGAGCTCTACGTCGACGACCGCGACCCGTTCCCCGAGGGGTACCTGCTGAACGACACGTGGCCGGGTGACGACGTCCAGTAGTGGCACGGCGGCGGTGCTCGCGCCGGTGTTCCGCGACGAGGAAGGCGAGCTGCGCCTCGTGTTGATCGTGCGAACCGACCGCGGCCACCACGGCGGCCAGCTCGCATTCCCGGGCGGGCGCGTCGACCCCGAGGACGAGTCGCTCGTCGCGACCGCGCTGCGCGAAGCGCAGGAGGAGATCGGCCTCGCCCCGTCGCTCGTACGGGTCGTCGCCGAGCTGCCGACGGTCCGCAGCGGGCCGACGAACATCGACGTCCACGCATTCCTCGGCCGGATCCCGGCGGCGATCGAGTGGGTGCCGAGCCCGCACGAGGTCGTCGAGGTGTTGACCCCGAGCGTGCGCGAGCTGTGGGATCCGTCGCTTCGCCGCGAGCACCTGTTCACGAACGCGCGGTGGCCGGAGGGATTGCTCGTCGACGGGATCCCGGTCGGCGACCGTGTGCTCTGGGGAATGACGCTGCGGCTGCTCGACGATCTCGTGCCGCGGCTATTCGCCGGCGAGTGGGAAGACGCGCTCCGCTAGTTGCGCGACCGTCGAGCCGTACGTCGGCTCGCCGAGCAGCATCGACGCGAGCTCGTTCGCCTCGCGGATCACGCGCTCGCGCTGCACGTCGATCTGCCCGGCCGCCACGAACAGCTCGGCGTGCGCGTGCGACGCCCAGTCGACGAGCTCGCGCACGTCCTGCGGCGGCTCGGGAACGTGTTCCGTCGCGCCGGCGACAGCCCGGGCCCGCGTATGGAGCAGCGGCACCTCCTCCGGGAGCGACGTCGCGTCGCGCTCGAGCTCCTCGGCCGCCGCCGCGGCCCGGTCGAGCGTCGCCTGCGCGACTGCGACGTGATCCCGTGCGCGCGAGGCGATCGCTTCCGCCCGCGCCCGCGTCTCCGCGTCCCGCGCCGCCGCCAGGTCGCGCTCGGCTTCGTCGCGTTCCCCGCGCCGCCGGTCGAGCTCCGCCTGCGCCGCTTCAACGGCCTCGCGCCGCCGCGACTTCTCGGCGGGGTAGCCCGCGAGGAACGCGTCGATCGTCTCCGCCCGCGTCCGTATCGACGAGACCTGTGCGTCGAGTGCGCGGAGCCGATCGGCGCGCTCGGCGAGCTCGGTATCGCGCCCCGCGAGGCTCCGCAGGTCGGCGACTGCGCGTGTGTCCATGACCGCAGTCTCTCAAGCGCGGTCCGTTCGCTGCCGATCTGAACCGGGTGGTGAGCGGTCTCTCCCTGCCGGCGCGCCGCGCGCTCGCGCTCGACCGCGTGCTCGCGTGGCGGCTTGCGCTCGGCGCGCTCTTCCTGGTCGGCGCCGTCGCGCGGACGGCCGCGGCATGGCTGCGCGCGACGCCGAACTACTTCCCCGACGAGTACATCTACACGTCGCTCTCTCGCTCGCTGGCCGCCGGGCACCTCCCGGCGGTGCGCGGTCACGTCGCGCATTTCCCGGCGCTGCTCCAGCCGCTCGTCGCCGCGCCCGCGTGGTGGTTCGGCTCGCTCGACACCGGCTATCGCGTCACGCAGGCGATCGACTCCGTGGCGATGTCGACGGCCGCGCTCGCGGTCTGGTGGACGGCGCGGAGGCTCGGAGCCTCGCGCGGACCCGCGTTCGCCGCGGCCGCGCTCGCGATCGCGGTGCCGGATGTCTCCTACTCGGGCTGGCTCCTCAGCGAGCCGTTCGCGTACCCGCTCTTCGTCGCGGCGCTCGGAGCCGGCTCCGTCGCGCTCGCGCGGCCGACGCGCGGCGCCCAGACGCTCTTCCTGGCGTTTGCGCTGCTCGCGACCTTCGCGCGCGTCCAGCTCGCGGTGGTGCTCGTCGCCTTCCTCGCGGCCGCGGTCGTCTTGCGCCGCGTGCGCGAGCAGCGTGTCGTCGCGGCCGGGATCGGGGCCGCGGTCGTGGTTGGCCTCGCCGGCGGGCTCGGCTACTACGAGAAGGCGCCGGCCGCCTTCCACACGAGCGGGCTCGCGACGCTCGGCCACAACCTGTTCGTCCTCGCGTTCGCCGCCGGCTGGATCGTCGTCCCCGGCGCCGTCCTCGGTCTCGCCGGTGCATGGCGGCGGCCGGGCTCTGCGGAGGAGCGCGCGTTCGGCGTGTTCGGCGTGCTCGCCGCCGCCGGTGTCGTCGCCGAAGCGACCCTGTACGGCGACGGCGGCGTCGTCCACGAGCGGTATGGCTGCTACGCGCTGCCCGTCGCCGCGATCGCCTTCGCGCTGTACGTCACGCGCGGGCGCCCCTGGCGGCGCGCGCACGCCGCGCTCGCGGCGGGGATGCTGCTCCTCTCCTCCGTCGTGCCGATGTCGTCCTGGGCGGCGGCCGGCGGCAACGCGCACTCCCTCGTCCTGACGGCGCTCCTGAAGGTGGAAGCGCTGCTCGGCTCGCCGGGCGCCGGCTCGCTCGCCGTCGCACTCGCCGTCGCTGCGCTTTCGCTCGCGTCGCTCGCACTCGACTGGCGCGCCGTCGCCGCCCTCGGCGTCGCGCTGTGCGTCGCCGCATCCATGCTCGCGACATGGTTCGACGTCCAGAACTCGCGCAACGTGCGCGCGGCGTTCCTGCCGAAGGGCGCCGAGTGGGTGACGGGCGAGGCGACGGTCGTCAGCGCCGGCAACCGCACGAGCGCGCTCGAGCAGCTCTTCTGGAACCGCGGTGCGAATCGCCTCGCGCTGCTTCCCGGCGCGCCCAGGCCGGACGTGTTCGCGACGGTGCCGCTCTCCTCCGTGCGCGGCCAGGTCGTCCTCGATGAGGACGGGAACGCGCTCGTCCCGGCGCACCCGGTTCGCTGGAACGGTCCGTGGCTGCTCGCGCGGACACCGGAACTCGTCGGCCGGCTGGCGAACCGCAGCGCCGACGGCTGGCTCTCGCCGGCGGGCAGCGGGCGCGGGCCGATCAGCTTCACGGTGGTGGCGCCCGAGTCGATGACGCTGACGATCGACGGTCGCCTCCGGCATCTCTCGGCCCACGCGCCCGCCGGCGTATGCGCCCCGGCCGGCCGCTTCACCTACCGCTTCTCCAAGTTCGGTTACATCGGCTTCAGGCCGGTCAGCGCGAAGACGACGTTCCCGCGCGCCGGCTGCGCACGATGAGTCTCCGCCCGCTGCGGAGTCTCAACACGCGACCCGAACCGAGAGGAGCTCGACCATGGACTGGACGCTCGAAGTCGTCGTCGTGCCGGTGACGAACGTCGAACGCGCGAAGGCCTTCTACACGGAGAAGCTCGGATTCCACGTCGACGTCGATACGACGGTCGGCGACATGTTCCGCGTCGTGCAGCTGACGCCTCCGGGCTCCGGCTGCTCGATCACGATCGGCCCGCTCGTGGTCGACGAGGTGCCCGAGTCGTCAGCCCGCTACCAGCTGTGCGTGCTCGACGTCGAGCAAGCGCGCAGTGAGCTCGCCGGACGAGGCGTCGAGGTCAGCGACATCACGAGCTTCGCCGACGGCGGCGACTACGACCGGTTCGTCTTCTTCAAAGACCCGGACGGCAACAACTGGGCCGTGCAGGAAGTCCCCGCCACGCGCCCGGCCCGGCCGGAGTAGAGAGATGATGATGGTGATGGGGGCGGGAGGATTCGAACCTCCGTAGGCTGAGCCGACGGGTTTACAGCCCGTTCCCTTTGGCCGCTCGGGCACACCCCCTGGAGTGCGCGCGGATTGTAGCCTGGGCGCAATGCAGCGCTACGACGTGCTCGTGGTCGGCGGCGGCCCGGCGGGGTCGACTGCGGCGATTCGCCTCGCCGACGGCGGTGCGCGCGTCCTGCTCGTCGACAAGGCGACGTTCCCGCGCGACAAGCCGTGCGGCGGCGGCCTGACGACGCGTGCCTTCAACGCCTGCCCGGTCGATCCGACTCCGGTCGTCGAGGAGGAGGTCGACCTCGTCGAGATGCGCTTCCGCTACGCCGACGCCGTCGTCCGCTCGGCGAAGGCGCCGGTGATCCGCATGACGCAGCGCCGCCGCCTCGACGCGTTCCTGCTCGACGCCGCGCGGGAGCGCGGCGTCGACGTCCGCGAGGGAACGACGACCGACGTGAACGACGCGCCCGCCGACGTCGTCGTCGGCGCCGACGGCGCGAACGGCACGACGGCGAAGGCGCTCGGGCTCGGCGGCGGCATCGTGCACGGGGTCGCCTACGAAGGCAACGTCCGCTACGGCGTCGTGGCGCGCGACCGGTACGCGAGGCGCGCGGTCGTCGAGCTCGCCGACATCCCGGGGGGCTACGGCTGGGTGTTCCCGAAGGGCGACCACGTCAACGTCGGCGTCGGCGCGTGGCAGGCGGAAGGGCCGCGCATCCGCGAGCACCTGGCCAAGGTATGCCACGCCCACCATCTCGACCCGGCGCAGCTCGACGCACTGCGCGGCCACCGGCTGCCGCTCCGCCGGCCCGAGACACGGCTCGCGAACGACCGCGGCCTGCTCGTCGGCGACGCCGCCGGGCTGATCGATCCCGTGTCGGGCGACGGGATGTACGAGTGCTTCGTCTCGTCGCGCCTCGCGGCCGAGGCAATCCTGTCCGGGCACCTCGACACCTACGCGGACCGCCTCGACGCGGCCGTCGGCGGCCTCCACCGCGCGTCGTGGAAGCTGAAGCACGCGCTCGACCGCTGGCCGCGCGCCTCCTGGCGCGTCGCACGCACGAGGCTCCTCTGGCGGAGCGTCGAGCGCCTGCTCCTCGGCGAGCTCGCGGAGCCGGACGAGCAGCACGGCCTCGCGCGGCTCCCGCTCCGCGCGCTCGACGTCCTCGGCCGCACCTAAAGCTCGAGCTTCCCCATGCCGACAACGGTGTCGGTATGGATCTCGACGATCTCCTGCGGCGTGCCGTCGAGGCGGGCGCCTCCGACATCCACCTGAAGCTCGACCGCCCGCCGATGATGCGGCGCGACGGCGCCGTGTCGGCGCTGCCCGGCTACGCGCCGCTGACGAACGCCGATCTCGACGAGTTCCTGCGCGCGGTCACTCGCGTCGCGCCGCAGCGCTACGACATGTTCAACGAGAGCGGCGACCTCGACATCGCCTACACCGGCGAGGCGCTCCCGCGCTTCCGCGTGAACGCGTTCCGGCAGCGCGGCGCCGTCAGCTTCGCGCTGCGCGTGATCCCGAAGGAAGTGCCGCGGTTCGAGGAGCTCGGGCTGCCGGACGGCATCCGCCGCCTCGCGGAGGAGCACCGCGGCCTCGTTCTCGTCACCGGAGCGACCGGCTCGGGCAAGACGACGACGCTCGCCGCGATGATCGACTACATCAACCGGTCGCGGCCCTCGCACATCGTCACGATCGAGGACCCGATCGAGATCCTGCACCCGGATCACCAGTCGATCGTCAACCAGCGGGAGATCGGCCTCGACACCGAGAGCTTCGGCCAGGCGCTCAGGCGCGCGCTCCGGCAGGACCCGGACACGATCCTGATCGGCGAGCTCCGCGACGCCGAGACCGCGCAGACCGCGCTGCAGGCGGCCGAGTCGGGCCACCTCGTCTTCTCGACGCTGCACACCGTCGACGCCGCCGAGACGGTCGGCCGGATGATCGAGTTCTTCCCCGAGGGGAAGCAGCAGCAGATCCGCTCGATCATGGCCGGCGTCCTCCGCGGCGTGATCTCGCAGCGCCTGCTGCCCAAGGCCGGCGGCGGTCGCGTGGCGGCGGTCGAGGTGATGATCACGAACGCGCGGATCGCGGACCTCATCCGCGAGAACAAGCCGGAGGAGATCCCGGACGCGATCGCGGACGGCGACTTCTTCGGGATGCAGACCTTCAAGCAGGCGCTGATCGAGAAGGTCATCGAGGGCACCGTCGATCGCGAGGTCGCAGCGAACGCCTCGTCGAACCGGCACGACTTCATGGTCGCGCTCGAGTACGCCGAGAAGGCGAAGGACGCGGGGATCGATCCGCACGCACCGGCGGCCGCGCAGGTCGTGCATGCGGAGCCGGAGCCCGAGCCGGAGCCCGAGTTCACGCTGCGGCTCGCTCCCCTCGGGGACTAGTCGTGCGCCGACTCCTCGCAGTGGCGATCGTCGCGCTGTGCGCGGCAACCGCCGCGACTGCGACTGCGGGGACGCTCCCGAGCGCCGTCGCGCCGAACGACGCCGCCGTCGCGCTGCCGCCGCAGCTGCTCGCTCCGCCCGCCGCCCCGCAGCAGCTGTCGTACGACCAGCTGCTGCCCGTGTGGCAGGCCGCGGGGCAGGCGTACGGCGTCCCGTGGTCGGTCCTCGCCGCGATCAACAAGGTCGAGTCGAACTTCGGCCAGAACATGGGGCCGAGCTCGGCGGGCGCGATCGGCTGGATGCAGTTCATGCCCGACACGTGGGCGCGCTGGGGCGTCGACGCGAACGGGGACGGCGTCGCCGACCCGTGGGACCCGCAGGACGCGATCTACAGCGCGGCGCGGTACCTCGCCGCGACGGGGGGCGCCGCCGACATCCGCGGCGCGATCTTCGCGTACAACCACGCGCAGTGGTACGTCGACGAGGTGATGCAGCTCGCGCAGCAGTACGACGCGGGAGGCGCCGTCTTCGCGGCGCAGCTCGACCAGACCAAGCAGCAGCTCGACCAGGCGAAGCAGGCGGTGCTCGACGCGCAGGCGAAGCTCGACGAGGCGCAGGCGAAGCTGTCGGATGCCGAGCAGCGCGAGAGCGCGCTCCTCGACAAGGCGAACGCAACAGACGTCCTCTCCGAGCAGCTCGACGCGCAGCGCGCCGCGGCGCTCGTCGACGTCGACGTGCAGCAGGCCCAGGCGGAGGTCGATGCGGACACGGTGGAGCTTCAGAACGCGCAGGCGGCGCTCGACGCGGCGCGAGCCGCCGCGACGTCGGCGTCGTTCGCGACCGGCGCCGGCAGCCTGCTCGACACGCCCACGTACTCGAACGGCTACGTCTTCCCGGTCGCAGGCGGCGCGGGCGTCGTCACCGTCGGTCACACACACCACGACTATCCCGCCGCCGACATCGACGCCCCCGAGGGGACGCAGGAGTACGCCCTGTCGGACGGCGTCGTCGACGCCGCTTGGCCGGACGGCAACGGGAACTGCGGCATCGGCTTCCAGATCTCGACGACCGACGGCCTCACCTGGACGTACTGCCACATGTCCTACCTCGAGCCCGCCGTCGCCGCCGGCGCCCGCCTCACGGCCGGGCAGCCCGTCGGCCTCGTCGGCCAGACCGGCCACGCGACGGGGCCGCACCTCCACCTCCAGCTCGACCCCGCCGCGGGGTACCCGCAGGACGAGCCGTGGTTCCAGGCCTTCGCCGGCACCGCCTTCTCCTGGTCGGACTCCGTCCAGACGAACGCCGCCCCGACCCCCGTCTTCTCCGTGGTGGGCCAGGATCCGGCGCCCAGCCCCGCACCGGCGGGCGTCGTCCTCTTCACCACATCCGGGGCTTAGGACCCGGGCCCCCGCTGCCGAATAGGAGAGGGATGGGACCGTTCGTGCGGCGACTGGTGGCCCTGACGGCCGTATGGCTTCTGGCCACGGCTGCGCTGACGTATGCCGCCGCCCGCCGCGTCGCGACGCCGCACACGTCGGGGACGACGTCCGCGTCGACGACGACGCAGGCCCCGCAGACCCTGACCGTTCCGGACGTCCGCCGTCAGGCCTACGTCTTCGCCGAGGGGACGCTCTCCGACGCCGGCTTCGGCTGGCGCGTCGAGGGGGCGGTCCACGGCTACGCCGCGAACACCGTCGCCTCGCAGTCGCCCGCCCCGGGGACGCGCGTGATCGACACGGGGAACCCGACCATCGTCCTCCGTCTCTCCGGCAGCTCGAGCGCGGGGCAGCCGCAGGACGTCTCCGACCTCGCCGGCACCGCGCTGAGGCTCGCCGATCTCGCCGTCGCGCCCGTCGTGACGCCGAAGCAGCCGGTGCCAGTCAAGAAGGCGGCGCCCGCGAAGAAGGCGGCTCCGCTCAAGAAGGCCGCTCCGGCGAAGAAGGCACCGGCGAAGACGCCGCGCCCGCCGGCGTTCGTCGTCCCCGGCGCGCGCCGCGAGCCCCTCGACGAGATGCCGCTCCCCGATCGCGCGACGATGCTGCTGCGCTGGATCGACCGGAAGCCCAAGCCGACCGACGCGAACGTCCGGTACTGGCTCTACCAGCACGCGTGGATCGTCGCCGGTGCGCGGATGGGGTGGTGGCACGGGAGCGCCGCGCTTCGGACGTTGCTGCAGGTCGACAATCGCGTCTGGGATCTGTGGGGGATCGGAGCCCGCAGCGAGCAGTACGCACGGCGCTCGCTCGCGGAGGTCGAAGCGAGGTCGTCGTGAGCCACACCGATGAGGGCGGCTACAGCCTCGTCGAGCTCCTCGTCGTGATGGCCATCCTCGGCACCATCGTCGGAGGGATCGTCACGCTGTTCGCAACCGGCATCAACGCCGACGCCGACCAGACCCGGCGCTACCAGGCACAGCAGGACGGGCGAGTAGCGCTCGACCGCATGCGCCGCGAGATCCACGCCGCCTGCACGGTCTCGAACCCGTCGACCTACAACACGTGGGAGTCGTCGATCACGCTGTACTTCGCGAGCGACTCGTGCGGCTCCGGCACGCATACCGTCAGCTGGTGCACGTCCGGGAGCGGGACGCGCTACGCGCTGTACCGGATCGTCTCGACGAGCTGCACCGGCGCGACCCAGAAGTTCGCGGACTACCTGACGACGAACCAGATCTTCGTCTACCTGCCGCCCAACTCGCACACGACGTCGCTCGGCGGCGGGAGCGGCGGGATCGCCACGATCGACGGCTCCAACACGTTGCCGCGGCTGCACGTCGACCTGCAGATCAACCGGCAGCCGGCGAAGTCCGTCGACCGCTACCGGCTGATCGACGACATCGCGTTCCGCAACGGCCCGCGCGCCTGCAGCTCGGGAGTGGCGTCGTGCTGAGGCGTCTCCGCGACGAGAGCGGCATCGCGCTCGTCATCGCGCTGATGACGATGACCGTGCTGACGATCGTCACGACGACTGCGATCTACTACTCGACGGCGTCGGAGCACGAGTCCAACTACTCGAAGGCCTCGGATGCGGCGTATCGCCTCGCCGAGACGGGCGTCAACAACGCGATGGCGGCGCTCGGCTACAACCAGACGAACGCGCTCTCGACCACTGCCCTGAAGAACACGGAGGCGACCGCCGACTCCCAGACGTACGCCTCAGGGACGTCGAAGTGGTGGGGCACGCTGAACACGTCGACGAAGATCTGGACGATCTACGGCAAAGGGATCGTCACGAACCCCGCTGCGAACACGAGCGTCGTCACGCGCACGGTGACCGCGACCATGCAGGTCACCTACTCGTACAACCAGCCGGTCAACACGCAGGCCTGGAACTACATCTACCTGACGAACACCGGCGGCTCGAACACCTGCGACGTGACGCTCCAGCAGAACGTGCAGCTCGACGCGCCGCTCTACATCGACGGCAACCTCTGCTTCCTCAACAACTCGAACATCCGGCAGGACCTGCTGACGCCGACGATCCCGGTCAGCGTCGTCGTCAAGGGCAAGGTCGCATGGGCGAACAACGGCTCGTCGATCGGCATGAGCGCGACGAACACCGTCGCGAACGTGTACATCGCGGGCGGCTGCGGCAACTCGCTCGCCAGCTTCCACTCGCCGTGCACCACGGGCGGCGGCTCGCACGACCCGATCTACACGCCGTCCTTCAGCACGTCGCCGCCGACCGTCGCCGCCCCGGCCGTCAACTGGGTCACCGACGGCTGGTACGCAAACGCGAACCCCGGCCCGATGCATCCGTGCTCCGTGTCGTCGGGCACGGTGCCGTCGTTCGACGGCGGTCCGTCGCCCAACAACACGCAGCAGAACCTGACGTCGCCGTACGCGAACGGCTCGATCCCGACCACGGTCAACATCACGCCGTCGGGGCAGAGCTACACGTGCCAGACCTCGCAGGGCGAGCTCTCCTGGAACGCGACGACGCACACGATGACGGTGAAGGGCGTCGTCTACATCGACGGGAACGTCTCCGTCGGCGACGGCAGCGTCGACGAGTACAACGGCCAGGCGACGCTCTACGCGTCCGGCTACATCACGATCAACGGGACGATGTGCGGCAAGCGGAACGCCGGCAACACCGCCTGCGATTTCGCGAACTGGAACCCGAACACGGAGATGTGGATCCTCGCCGCGCACGGCAACGACGGCAGCGGCTACTCGGTCGTCTTCCCGAACAACGCGACGTGGGAAGGCGGGATCTACGCCACGAACTCGATCAACCTGTTGAACAACGGAACGATCGAGGGTCCGATCATCGGCGGCTCCGCCGACTTCAACCAGAACGTGACGGCGCGCCCGTTCCCGGTCATCACGACCGTCCCCCTCGGCGCGCCGGGCAACCCGAACGTCTACGCGCAGCCGAACCCGCCCGGCGGCTACAGCGGCTAGCCCGCGCTGCCGATAGAGCACACATGGGTCTCGCCGCCGCAGGCATCGCCTTCTTCCCCGCGCTCGCGATCGGCTCGTTCCTGAACGTCGTCGCCGCGCGCGTCCCCCTCAAGCGGTCGATCGCCTCGCCCGGCTC
>DATDNT010000031.1:0-2730 GCA_036518135.1 Gaiellaceae bacterium
CCGCGACGCCGATTCACGATCACCTCGCCTGGGGGCTCGTCGGTCTCTACCGCGGGGAGCAGGACGAGGAGATCTACGTGCGGCGAGATGACTCGCTCGAGCTCCTCGAGCGGCGTTCTCTCGTCCCCGGAGACTTCTACGTCCTGATCCCGCCGCGCGACGACATCCACCGAGTGCGCACGACGTCGGCGGAGACCTCGGTGTCGATCCACCTGCTCACGAACGACACCGGCTGTGTCTGGAGGCACTCCTTCGACGCCGCGTCGGGCGAGGCGAAGCCGTTCCGTTCGGGTTATGTCAACGTGGCTTGTGAGGACGACCTGCGGTAATCAACGCAGCCGGTCGGCCGTGGCGGCCGGCCGCGACCTAGCTCGTCCGAGGGTTGACAACCCCGGAGTCCCGGATGACGATCCGTCGAGTTCGGGCACCTGATCGGCGGAGCCGGGTCAACTCCTCTGCGGCGGCCATAGCGGCGGCGCACGCTGTTCATACAGCCCCCGAAGAGGAGGAGAGACAGCATGCGCTTGAGCTACGCCGTCCGAGCAGCCGTCCTGGCTGCTCTCGTAGTGGTAGTGCTCGCTGCGTCGTCGAGTGCAGGCGCCGCAGCGCCGAAACACGTGAAACCGATCCTGAAGCGGACGTGGGTGTCGAACCCGGCCGGCTGGTGGGTTCCACATTCCAGGCACGCGCGCCTCGGCCTGGGGGCGACGCACTGGTTCGGCCGAGGTCGCTACGGCTGGTGGGGCAAGCGGGCGGCGAGACCGCGCATGCCGAAGTTCCTTGGCCCCGTCGACCAGCTTCAGAACCCGGGGAACGGCGAGATCATGCCGACCACCAACACGCATCTGATCTTCTGGATTCCGGCGGGCTTCCACTACGAGGGCAACTCCGCCGGGGACGCCGCCTACGAGGCGGCGATGCAGAAGTACTTCCAGGACGTGGGCGGGTCGCAGATCCTCAACACGACGACCCAGTACCCCGGTAACAACGGGACGCCGGCCGACACGTCGACCTACATCGATTCGGTGATCGACACGACCGCGTTCCCCCACACGGGCGCGGACGTCGCGCACGCGGTCACGCAGGGCGACCTCAATCAGGAGGTCTTCAATCAGATCGGCGCGAACAGCTGGCCCACCGGGTTGAGCGACATGTACTTCGTGTTCCTGCCCGACAACGTCGTGGACTGCGACAACGGCGGGGTCAACTGCAACACGAACGCGTACTGCGCATATCACACGCGCGGCTGGAGCGGGTCGGACACGCCGGCCAACGACTTCATCTGGGCCGACATCCCGGTCAACCGCGGCATCTACACGTCGGGCGGCTGCGGAAACTCGAACGTGACCGGCGACAACGAGGCCGACACGACGCTCAGCTCCGTCGAGCATGAGCAGATGGAGGCGATCACCGACCCCCGAGGGAACGCCTGGCAGGACTCGACGGGCGGAGCGGGCGAGAACGGCGACAAGTGCAACCGCAACATGGGCGTCGCGAACTCGAGCGCCTCCACGGTCAACAACTTCCTCGGTACGGGCGCCGGGGACTTCTTCCGCATCCAGCGCGAGTGGTCGAACGCCGCCGCGCTCGGACCGGCTGCGGAGGGCTGCGCGGCGAGCTACACGACGACCGGATCCAACGTCGAGACGCCGAACCCGACGGGCAGCGATGTCACCGCGTCGGTCACCGAATCGACGATCCAGGGCAACAACGGGGATCAGCTCCACTACCACGTCTCTTTCAAGAATCCGTCGGACCAGGACGACGCGTTCTCCGTCAGCGACAGCGCGTCGTACGCGAGCGCCGTCTCGGGCCCGGGCTCGACGACCCTCGGGGACCTCGCGCCGCACAAGAGCGCGAGCGGCAACCTCACGGCGTCGGTCACGGGAGGGCCGTTGCTCGACGGGACTGTCCTGACGTCGACGTTCACGACGAACTTCGACGACTCGACCGGAACCGCCGCCTCGGGGATCACCCGCACCGCGACGACGACCGTCGTCAACGCGCAGCCAACGCTCACGGTCCCGGGAGCGCAGAGTCAGGACTACCACGACTCCCTGACGTTCGGAATCTCGGCAACGGATCCCGACTCGGGCGATACCGTCGCGCTCAGCGCGACCGGATTGCCGGCGGGCCTGAGCCTCGCCGACAACGGCGACGGCACGGGCACCGTCTCGGGAACGATCACGGCAACGCCGGGCGTATACACCGCGACGTTCTCCGCCGACGACCACCACCACGTCACGGCGGTGACGGCGACGGTCCAGATCACGGTCACGAAGGAGGAGACGACCACGGCCTACACGGGGCCGACGGTCATCGCGCAGGGCTTCCCCGTGACCCTCCAGGCACAGCTGCTCCAGGACGGCACGACGGCGCCGTCACCGAGTGGCCAGACGCTGACCCTGTCGCTCGGTGTGCAGAGCTGCACCGCGACGGTCGATGCGAGTGGCAACGCGCAGTGCTCCATCGGGACCGTCTCCGCGCCGCTCGGGGCGTCGATCCCGATCAGCGCCACGTTCGGCGGCGACACCTACTACCTGTCGTCGTTCGACAACTCGAAGAGCGCGGTCGTGTTCGCGTTCCCCTCCCGCGGTGCGTTCGATCTCGGAGACGTCACCGTCGCGTCCGCCGGGCCTTCGACGTTGCTGACCTGGTGGAGCTCGGGCTGGTCGGGGCTGAACCAACTCAGCGGCGGGCCGGCCCCGAGCGGGTTCAAGGGGTTCGCGG
>DATDNT010000032.1:0-18779 GCA_036518135.1 Gaiellaceae bacterium
CGCCGCTCGGGCCCGCGCCCTCGATCTCGCCGACATTGACGACGGTGTAGCTCACATCCGGAAGATGCCGAATTCGGATTCGGGGATCGGCGCGTTCAGCGCCGCACCGATGCCGAGCGCGAGGACGCGGCGGGTGTCGAGTGGGTCGACGATGCCGTCGTCCCAGAGACGCGCAGTCGAGAAGTACGGGTTGCCCTCCGTCTCGTACTTCGCCCGGATCGCGTCCGCATCGGCGTCGCCGACCATCGTCAGCACCGTCGCGGCCTGCTCGCCGCCCATCACGGAGATGCGCGCGTTCGGCCACATCCAGAGCTGGCGCGGGGAGTACGCGCGGCCGCACATCCCGTAGTTGCCCGCGCCGAAGGAGCCGCCTGTGACGACCGTGAACTTCGGCACGTCCGCGCACGCGACCGCCATCACGAGCTTTGCGCCGTCGCGCGCGATGCCGCCCGCCTCGTACTCCTTGCCGACCATGAACCCCGTGATGTTCTGCAGGAACACGAGCGGGACCCGGCGCTTGCACGCGAGCTCGACGAAATGCGCGCCCTTCTGTGCGCTCTCGGCGAACAGCACGCCGTTGTTGGCGAGGATGCCGACGGGATAGCCCTCGATGTGCGCCCAGCCGCAGACGAGCGTCTCGCCGTACAGCTGCTTGAACTCGTCGAACCGCGAGCCGTCGACGACGCGCGCGATCACCTCGCGCGCGTCCATCTGCGTGCGGTGGTCGTCGGGGATCAAGCCGTAGAGATCGGCCGGGTCGACGGCGGGTGCCTCCGGCGTCGCACGCTCCCACGGCGGCGCCGGCCGCGCGCGCTGCGCGTTCGCGACGATGCGCCGCGCGATCGCGAGCGCGTGCTCGTCGGAGGTGGCGTAATGGTCCGCGACGCCCGACTGCCGTGCGTGCACGTCGGCGCCGCCGAGTTCCTCCGCGCTCACGTCCTGACCCGTCGCGGCCTTCACGAGCGGCGGCCCGCCGATGAAGATCGTCCCGGTGCCGCGCACGATGATCGTCTCGTCGCTCATCGCGGGCACGTACGCCCCGCCGGCGGTGCACGAGCCCATGACGACGGCGATCTGCGGGATCCCCTTCGCGGACATCCGTGCCTGGTTGAAGAAGATCCGCCCGAAGTGATCGCGGTCGGGAAACACGTCTGCCTGCAAGGGCAGGAACGCGCCGCCGGAGTCGACGAGGTAGAGGCACGGCAGGTGGTTCTGCTCGGCCACCTCCTGCGCGCGCAGGTGCTTCTTCACGGTCAACGGGAAATAGGAGCCGCCCTTGACGGTCGCGTCGTTCGCGACGATCACGCACTGGCTGCCCTCGACGACGCCGACGCCCGTGACGATGCCGGCGCTCGGCGCCTGCCCGTCGTAGACGTCCCACGCGGCGAGTGCGTTCAGCTCGAGGAACGCCGTGCCGGGATCGACGAGGCGGTCGATCCGCTCGCGGGCGAGCAGCTTCCCGCGCGAGCGGTGGCGCTCGACGGCGCGCTCGCCGCCGCCGGCGGCGACGAGCGCCGTGCGCTCCCGCAGCTCGTCGACGAGGGCCGACATGCGCTTCCGCCGTCGGGTGAAGTCGCCGGACCGGTCGATGCGCGTCGCCAGAACGGTCATCTTGACCCGTGAATCTACCGGCGTATATTCCGCTGAGGGGTAGGCAAGTCAGGGGAGTGAAAGGGGAATCTGTTGCAGAAGCGTCTGATCGCTCTCGTTGCAGCGGTCCTGCTCGTCGTCGTCGCCGGCATCGCCGGCCGCGCGGCGCAGGCCGGGAACGGCAACGGCATCTACGGCACGCCGACGATCGAGCCGCAGGTCGTCGACGACTCGTCGCTGCACGCATCGACGACGGTGACCGGCGGCGCGAGCGTCCTGCCGACGACGCGCACGGTGGCGCACTGGTACGGCACGACGCTCGACCCGCACAACGGGATCACGTACGGCTACAACATGGTCGGCGCGGATCCCAGCCACTGCGGTTCGAGCTGCTCGACGACGATCGAGGCGGACATCACGCCGCTGATCGTGAACATCGACGGCATGACGTTCGACGGGACGTCGGTCGTCGCGCCGACGCTCGCGTCGCCGCAGTTCGCGACGAACGACTACGGCTCGACGCCGTTCGCGACGACGAGGCCGACCTGCACCTACAACGCGGGCCCGGCGGGGATCGTCAACGGCTCGTTCTGCGGTGGCGCCGGCGGCGCCCTGTCGCAGGGTGATGCCGGCCAGCAGCTCCAGCTGCAGGACGCGACGATGCGGGCCCAGTTCAACAAGACGGGCTCGTCGAACTACCACCTCATGCTGCACCCGAACGTCCTGGCGCCGGTGACGATCGACGTGCCGCGGAACCAGGGGACGCTGATCGTCAGCGGCCGCGGCGTCGTGGCAGCCGACATCAACATCCGCTGGTGGTCGGGGCAGATCAACAACCTCGAGCAGTCGGCGGATGCGACGCACCTGCCGATCTATCTGACGAACCAGGTGATGCTCTACGAGGGCTCGCCGGGCAACTGCTGCGTGATCGGGTACCACGGCACCCGGGCGGCGGGCAACGGCGGCGGCTCGGCGAACTCGAACGGGAACGCCGTCGTGCAGACGTTCGCGTGGGCGTCGTGGGTGCAGCCGGGCTTCTACGCGCGGCCGGACCACGGCACCGACTGGGCGCTGCAGGACATCCACGCGCTCTCGCACGAGATCGCGGAGTGGGCGGACGACCCGTTCGTCAACAACACGGTCGAGCCGTGGCTGACGCCGACGGCGCCGCAGTACGGGTGCACCGGCGTGCTCGAGACGGGCGACCCGGTCGTCGGCATCGGCTTCGCGATCGGGCACAACGCGTTCGAGCAGGGCGCGAACCCGAACGGGACGCAGAGCGCCGACGGGTACTACCACCCGGAGGACGAGGCGTTCCTGCCGTGGTTCATGCGCTCGCCGGCGAATGCGACGGGCTCCGAGCCGACGCAGTCGGGGAACGGCGGCCGCTACACGCTGATGGGCGACCTCAACCCGTTCCCGGGCTTCCGCGCCCCGGCGACGGGCTGCTGAGCTCTCGCTCGGACGACAGTTCGAAAGGGGAGGGCCCGGGCAACCGGGCCTTCCTCGTTTCAACGGACATGAATACCCCTTGACGATGTGAAATACGGGTCTATATTGCCCCCTCGCCCGGCGTGAAGGCCGGGCGCAACGTCAGGGAAAGGGGAACTTCACACATGAGTCGCAAGTTCGTGGCCGCACTGGTCACCCTCGCCGCGCTCGCGTCCGTCGTCGTCGCCTCGGCCTTCGCCGGGAGCAGCGGCTCGGCGCTCCCGCAGCGCGACACCTCCGGCGACACGCCCGCGTTCACCGAGCAGGGCGGCGTCACGCCGCTCGCCGACGCGAACACGATCGACCACTGGACGGGCAGCTACGTCGACGGGGCCAACAAGCAGACCTACACGTTCACGATGGTCGGCAAGAAGCCGTCCACGAACGGCTCGTCGACGACGCCGACCGACATCATCCCGGTCAAGATCGTGTTCGACGCGAACGGCGGCTACTCGCTCGACGGCACGTCGAAGGTCGCTGCCGTCGAAGCGTCGCCGATCTTCCAGTCGAACGACTACTCGAGCGTCACGAACTCGTCCGGCGGGCCGGGCGTTCTGTCGCCGGGCAACGTCGGCCAGCTCGAGGACGCGACGATGCGCTCGCAGTTCAACAAGGTCGGCACCGGCTACCACGTGCTGCTCGGCCAGCCGGCGCTGCACCCGACGGTCACGCTTCGCGTGCCGGCCGGCAAGGGCTCGGCGTACGTGAGCGGCCGCGGCATCGTCTACGGCCTCGTCGACTCGCAGTGGTTCTCGACGCAGATGATGAACATCCTCGGCTCGAACCAGATCGACGCGTCGCACCTGCCGATCGTCCTCACCGACAACGTCATGCTCTTCAACGCGAAGACGGGCGGCGACTGCTGCACGATCGGCTACCACGGCGCCGCGATCCCGATCGGCGTCGGCGCCGGCTCGACGAACGGCAACGGCAAGCAGCAGGTGCAGACGTTCATCTTCTCGGCGTACTCGACGCCGGGGTTGTTCGGTGGCACCAATTACATCGCCGACATCCACGCCCTCAGCCACGAGGTCGCGGAGTGGGGCGACGACCCGTTCGTGAACAACTGGGTCAACCCGTGGCTCACGCCGACGGCGCCGCAGTACGGCTGCACGCCGGTCCTCGAGACCGGCGACCCGGTCGTCGGCATCGGCTTCAACATCGGGACGAACCCGTTCCCGGCGGACAAGCTGATCACCGGCGCGGCCAACAGGTGGGACGACGGCACGTGGCACCCGGAGGACGAGGTGTTCCTGCCGTGGTTCGCGCGCACGTCGCCGAACACGATCTCCGAGCGGACGCAGTCCGGTCAGTACGGCCGCTACAGCTTCATGGGCGACCTGAACCCGTACCCGGGCTTCAAGGTGCCGGCGGTCGGCTGCTAGCGGGACATTCGAAAGGAAGTGAAGGAAACGGAGGGCCCGGGAGACCGGGCCCTCCGGCCTTTCGGGCATCCTGTCCCGCGATGGAGCGGAACCGTCTTCTCCTGCTCGCGGCAGCCGCGGCCGCCGCGATCGTGGCGGTCGTCGTGATCGTGGTCGTCGCGGGCGGCGGCTCGTCGACCACGCAGCCGACGACGACGCAGACGACGCGGGGCGGGGGGACCGAGGCGACGAGGACGTTCGCCGGCGTGGCGCAGCACGGTGCGACGCTCGGCAAGGCGTCCGCGCCCGCGACGATGTACGTCTTCGAGGATCCACAGTGCCCCTACTGCAGGCAGTGGAACATCGACACGCTGCCGACCGTCGTCGACAACTACGTGCGGGCCGGGCGCGTCAAGCTCGTCTACCGCGGCATCCAGATCATCGGCGCGAACAGCATCGTCGGCATCAGCGCGATCTACGCGGCGGGGCTGCAGGGGAAGGCGTGGCAGATGGCGGAGGCCCTGTACGAGCGGCAGGGCGCCGAGAACAGCGGCTGGATCACCCTCGGGGTCGTCAGGCAGGCGGCCGGCGAGATCCACGCGAACGTCGCGAAGCTCGTGAAGGACATGAAGTCCGACGCCGTCCTGACGGAGATGCGGGCGTCGGCGGGTCAGGCGCAGAGCCTCGGCGTCCAGGGGACACCCACGTTCGGGATCCAGAAGCCGCTCGGCACGATCGAGCAGCTGCAGATCTCGAGCCTCGACCCGAGCGGTTTCACCCCGGCACTCGACGCCGCGCTGTCGTGAGGCTGCGCGCGGCGATCGCCGTCGCGTGCGCGATCGGCATCGGCATCGCCGCCTATCTCACCTACGTGCACTTCGCGCATGTGGCGCCCGTCTGCACGACCGGCGGCTGCGAGAAGGTGCAGAAGTCGAAGTACGCGGAGCTCGCCGGCGTCCCCGTCGCGTTGCTCGGGCTCGTCGCGTACGTCGTGCTGCTCGCGCTCGCGTTCGTACGCGGGATCAACGCTGCGTTCGCCGGCGTCGTCGTCGCGTTCGTCGGCGTCGCATTCAGCGGCTACCTGCTCTGGGCGCAGCTCGGACCGATCGGCGCGATCTGCCAGTGGTGCCTCGGGAACGATCTCACGATCGCCGTCGTTGCAGCGTTGTACGTGGTGAGGATGCTGAGCGAGTCCGACACGCCTGCATGACCCGGCGCGGCGCGCTGCTCTTCGCAGCCATGTGCGTGATCTGGGGCGTCCCGTATCTCATGATCCGCGTCGCGGTCCGCGAGCTGACGCCGGCGACGCTCGTCTTCCTCCGGACCGCGCTCGGCGCGCTGCTTCTGACGCCGTTCGCGGCGACGAGGGGCGAGCTCCGGCCGCTCGTCGCGCGGTGGTGGCCCCTCCTCGCGTACTCGCTCATCGAGGTGGCGATCCCGTGGGTCCTCCTCGCGCGCGCCGAGACGAAGCTGACGAGCTCGCTCACCGGCCTGCTGATCGCGGCAGTCCCCCTCGTCGGCGCCGTCGTCGTCGCCCTCACGGGCGACCGCGAGCGCCAGGGCGCGCGCCGATGGCTCGGGCTGCTCGTCGGCATCGGGGGCGTCGCAGCGCTCGTCGGGCTCGACCTCGGGCGCGCCGACCTGCTCTCCGTCGGCGAGATCGGCTGCGTGGCCGTCTGCTACGCGGTCGGCCCGATCATCCTGTCGCGCCGGCTGAGCGACGTGCCTGCGCTCGGCGTCGTCGCCGCGTCGCTCGTGATCTCGGCGCTCGTGTACCTGCCGTTCGGCGTCGCGCAGCGACCGAGCTCGATGCCCGGATCGCACGTGGTCCTCTCGGTCGTCGGGCTCGCCGTCGTCTGCACGGCGCTCGCGTTCCTCGTCTTCTTCGCATTGATCGCCGAGGTGGGCCCGGTGCGCGCGACGGTGATCACGTACGTCAACCCGGCGGTCGCCGCGATTCTCGGTGTGACGATCCTCAGCGAGCACCTGACCACGGGGATGCTGGTCGGGTTCGCGCTCATCCTCGGCGGCTGCGTCCTCGCAACCGGCCGCGGCCCGGAGCCCGTCGCGGAAGCGTGACGATCGAGGGGCGGACGTACCTCGAGCGCGGCCGTCCCGTGGTCGTGCTCGTGCAATGGGGCCGCGGCGGCGGGCCGCGCAACGTGCTGATCGAGCGCGACGACGGCACGCGCGTCGTGCGTCCGTTCCGGGGACTGCGACGCGAAGCACCGGAGCGTTCCTAGACTGGCCGCCGTGCCGTTCACCGACGTCCTCGACGCGAACGAGCAGTTCGCCGCCCGCTTCGCCGACGACGCCCTCACCGGCCAGGCGGCGAAGGGCCTCGCGGTCCTCACGTGCATCGACACGCGGATCGACCCGCTCGGCATGCTCGGCCTGCGTCCGGGCGACGCGAAGATCCTCCGCAACGCCGGCGCGCGTGTCACCGACGACGTCCTCCGGACGCTCGTGCTCGCGTCGTACCTCCTGAACGTCTCGCGCGTGATGGTCATCGCGCACACGGATTGCCGCATGACCGGCGGCACCGAGGAAGACGTCCACCGCGCGATCTCCGAGAAGGGCGGCCCCGACACGCGGAGCCTCGTCTTCCAGGTGACGAACGACGTGGAGGAGACCCTGCGGCAGGACGTCCGGCGCGTGACGTCGTTCCCGTACCTCGAGGGCGTCGAGGTCGGCGGGTTCGTCTACGACGTCCGCAGCGGCCGCGTCACTCAGGTCTGCTGAGGGACGACCAGCTCGAACCTCGCCCCGCCCGCGCCTGGGTGGTAGATCAGGTCGCCGCCGTGGGCGCGTGCATACGCGCGTGCGATCGCGAGGCCGAGGCCGCTGCCGGACGTGTCGTCGCCGCGCGCGAACCGGTCGAAGAGGCGTGGCACGAGGTCGGAGGGAACGCCCGCGCCGTGATCCTCGACCCGGATGCGCAGATGGCGGTCCTTCTGCTCGGCGGCGATCGTGATCGGTGGGGCGCCGTAGCGCTGGGCGTTGATCACGAGGTTGGAGACGACGCGGTCGAGCACGAGCGGGTCGACGACGACCGCGAGATCCGACGGCACGTCGAGCTCGACCGGCACGTCCTCGGCGACCGCGTGGTTGACGATCTCCGTGAGCGCGCTGCGCAGGACGACCGGCTTCGGGTCGAGGGCGATCGCGTGCGAGTCGAGGCGCGACAGGTCGAGGAGCTCCTCGAGCAGCCGCCGCATGCGCGTCGCCTGCTCGTAGCCGACGCCGAGCAGCTGCTCGTGCAGCTCCGGTGAGAGCTCGTCGCCGCGCTCGACGAGCGTGGCGAAGACGCCGTACACCGAGGTCGCGGGGGTCCGCAGCTCGTGTGACGCGATCGCGACGAAGTTCAGCTTCATCTGGTCGAGCAGCACGGTCTCCTCGTGCAGCTGTGCGCGCTCGACGGCGATCGCGACGCGCTCGCCGACGAGCTGCAGCAGCTCGACGTCCGACTTCGCGAACTTGTGGTGGTACAGCGTCCCGACGTGCAGCACGCCGATCGAACGGCCGCGCACGACGAGCGGCACGCCGAGCATCGACTTGATCCCCTTTTGGCGGAGCAGCGGGTTGACGACGTCCGCCGAGTCGACGTCGTCGAGGATCCGCGTCCGCTGCTGCGCCGCGATCCGGCCGGCGAACCCCTTCCCGAGCGGCACGCGGATGCCTGCTTCGACCTCTTCCTCGAACCCGGCGGCGGACGTCGCGACGAGCTCGTTCGTCTCCTCGTCCAGCAGGAGGACGGCGCAGGTGTCGGCGCGGAGGATGGACCGGATCCGCGGCAGCAGCACCTCGAGGAGCGTCTCGACGTCGAGGTGCGCGAGGGCGGCGTCCGTCACGGCCTGCACGTGCTCGATGCGCTCGCGGGCCGCGCGCTCCGCCTCGAACAGGCGCGCGTGCTCGATCGCGATCGCGGCGCGGTCGGCGCCGAGCTGCAGGAGCTCGACGTCCGACCGCGTGAACCTCCGGTGGCGCAGCGTCCCGACGTGGAGCACGCCGATCGCCTCGCCCGCCGCGATCAGCGGCACGCCGAGCATCGACTTGATCCCCTTCTCGCGGAGGATCGGGTTGAGGACGTGCGCGTGGTCGACGTCGTCGAGGATCACCGGCCGGCGCTCGGCCGCGATTCTCCCGGCGAAGCCGCCGCCGATCGGGATGCGGACGCCCTGCTCGACCTCCTCCTCGATCCCGACTGCCGAGCGCGCGACGAGCTCGTTCGTTGCGGGATCCTTGAGGAGCACGGCGCAGGTGTCGGCGCCGAGGATGTCGCGGACGCGGGGGAGGAGCGTCTCGAGGAGCTCGTCGACCTCGAGGAACGCGAGCGCGGCGTCCGTGACCGCCTGGATGTCGAGCATGCGGCGCCGGGCCGTCTGCTCGGCCGCGAAGAGACGCGCGTGCTCGATCCCGATCGCGGCGCGATCGGCGGCGAGCTGCAGGAGCTCGACGTCGTTCTCCGTGAACGCCCGGTGGCTCAGGCAGCCGACGTGCAGGACGCCGAGCGTCTTCTCCTCGACCGCGAGCGGGACGCCGAGCATCGACTTGATCCCCTTCTGGCGAAGGACCGGGTTCAACACGTCGGCGCGATCGACGTCGTCGAGGATCACCGGCCGCCCCTCGGCCGCGATCCGGCCGGCGAAGCCGTGGCCGACGGGGATGCGGATCCCCTGCGCGACCTCGTCCTCGAGCCCGACGGCGGCGCGTGTCACGAGCTCGTTGGTCGCGTCGTCGAGCAGCAGGATCGCGGCCGTGTCGACGCGAAGGGCCTCGCGCGTCCGGTCGAGGAGCGCAGCGAGCAGCGCGTCGAGCTCGAGGTGCGAGAGCGCAGCGTCGGTCAGCGCCTGGAGCTGGCGCAGTTGGTCCGGGCGATGTGGTTGCCTCGGCATGGTTGGACGACCCCCTCGCGGATTGTCGCCGAAATGGGCGGAATCGACGCGTACGGGCGATCACGATCGACGCGGTGCGACGAGTACCCTGACCCCGTGGCGCGGCGCGGCGAGGCAAGAAGAGTGGCCGACGTGGAGGAAGTTCCGCTCGAGAGGTTCATCCGGATCGCGGAGTTCCGCGCGAACCTTCGCGCGTTCCTGCGGCACAACGAGCACGCGTGCAGGCACTGGGGGCTGACGCCGCAGCGATACCTCCTCCTGCTCGCGATCAAGGGCGCCCCCGACGGCAGCGAGCGCATGTCGTTCACGGAGGTGGCGGAGCGCCTCCAGCTGTCACGAAACACCGTCACCGAGCTGTGCGGTCGCGCCGAGGAGGCGGGCCTCCTGCTGCGCGAGCCGTCGACGGTCGACCAGCGTGTGGTCTACCTCCGCGTGTCGAAGGAGGGCGAGCGGCGGCTCGCCGGCGTCATTCTCGAGAGCGACGGGTTCCGCAGCGAGCTCCTCACGGCGTTCGACAGCCTCTCGACGTCGTTCCGCGGCGCGATCAGGCGCCCGCGCTCGTAGCGCAGCATTTCTGGCGAGAACAGTTCGTACTGCGACTCGGTGCCGAACGAGCAGGGGCGACAGGACTCGAACCTGCAACCCCCGGTTTTGGAGACCGGTGCGCTACCAATTGCGCCACGCCCCTGGGCTGCGCGGAGGATTGTATCGGCGCCCGGCGGGCATCACCGACGGCGTGAGCACCGTCGAGGAAGACCGGCCGGGCGACGACGACCTGCTCGAGGAGCAGGAGGGTCAAGGCTACGGCGAGGACGAAGGCGAGCGCGAGGGGATCCTCGAGAGCGACGAGTAGCATCGCCGCGTGCCTCTCGCGGCGCTCTTCACCGCCATCACGCTCGCGTTCGCGCTGATCGCCGTCTGGAGCGCCAGCGCAGGCCGCTGGCCGATTGCTGTTGCCGCCGCGGCGCTCGCCGCCTGGATGGCGACGCTCGCCTGGTCGGCACTGAAGAGACTGAGGAGAATGCGCTCCTAGGGCGTATTCTCATGCCGTGGCAGAGGACACGCAGTCGCTGTGGCTCGAGTACCGTCGCACGAAGGACAAGGCGCTGCGCGACCGCCTCATCCTCACGTACGCGCCGCTCGTCAAGTATGTCGCCGGGCGCCTCGGCTCGGGCCTCCCCGCCCACGTCGACGAGGGCGACCTCGTCTCGTACGGCCTGCTCGGCCTGATCGGGGCGATCGAGCGCTACGACCCCGGCCGCGACATCAAGTTCGAGACGTACGCGATCGCGCGCATCAAGGGCGCGATCATCGACGAGCTCCGCGCGCTGGACTGGGTGCCGCGCTCGGTGCGCTCGCGCGCGCGAGAGATCGAGCGCGCGATCGCGGAGCTCGAGGCGAAGCTGGGCGTCGCGCCGACGGACGAGCAGATCGCAGGGAAGATCGGGATCACCGTCGAGGAGCTCGAGGACTCGCTGACCGACATCTCGCGTTCCTCGATCGCCGCGCTCGACGAGCTGTGGTCGGTCTCGGGCGACGGCGACCAGGTGTCGCTCCTCGACACGATCGAGGACACGACCGGGCCGCGCCCCGCCGACATCCTCGACGAGACCGAGACGCGCGAGGCGCTCGCAGACGCGATCGCGCGCCTGCCCGAGCGCGAGAAGCTCGTCGTCACGCTCTACTACTACGAAGAGCTGACGCTTCGCGAGATCGGCGAGGTGCTCGGCGTGACGGAGTCGCGGGTCTCGCAGCTCCACACGAAGGCGATCCTGCGCCTCAAAGCGCGGATCGCCGGCGCCGCCGCGCGAGTCTAAGGAAACCCGAACGCCCGTCTTAGCGGCGGCTTAGCCCGAGCCGCGAGCGTGGGGGCATGACCCGCATCGAACAGGCCCGCCGGAAGGTGCGGATCGCGCAGTACGCGATCACGGTCGCGGCGGCGGCAGCCCTCGCGGCGTTCGGCGCCGCCGCCCGCTCCTCGCACCCCGGCTCGCACGTCGGCTCGTCGTCGTCGGCGACTGCGGCGCAGCAGCTCCGGACGCAGAGCAACTCGACCTCGAGCGGCACGTATGTCTCTCCGTCGTTCGGCCAGCCGCCCCAGGTGCAGTCGGGAGGGTCGTGAACGGCTTCCGCTCGATGGGATGCGACGTCGTCGTCCGCGACGGCGTGCCGCTCGCGCCGGTGCGGCGCCTTTTCGCCGAGCGGGACCGCCGCTTCAGCAGGTTCATCCAGGCTTCGGAGCTCAACCGCGTCAACGCCGCCCCCCTCGGCGTGGCGGTCGTCTCCGAAGACTTCGCGTCGATGCTCTCCCTCTCGCTCGACGCGGCCCGCGCCACCGACGGGCTCGTCACGCCCTGCGTCGGACGCGCGCTCACCGCCGCCGGCTACGACCGCGACTTCGCGCTCCTTCCTCGCGACGCGCTTCGGCTCGAGCCGGCGGCGGTGCCCTCGTACAGAACTGTCTCCGTCCGCGGCCGCATCGTGCTGCGGGCGGAGACGGTCGAGCTCGACCTCAACGGCGTCGTCAAGGGAACGACCGTGGACGAAGCGCTCGCCGCCGTGGGCGAAGGCTGGGTCTCGGCAGGCGGCGACCTCGCGACCGCCGAGCCGGTCGTCGTCGGCCTCCCCGACGGCGGCAGCGTCACGCTCGACGCCGGCGGGCTCGCGACGTCGAGCGTCGCGAAGCGCCGGTGGCTCGCCGGCGGCGCCGAGCAGAGCCACCTGATCGACCCGCGGACCGGCGCGCCGACGCGCAGCCGGTGGCGCGACGTCACCGTCGCCGCCGCGAGCTGCACGTCGGCGGACGTCGCCGCCAAGGCTGCGCTGCTCCTCGACTCCGACGGGCCGGATTGGCTCGACGAGCGCGGTCTCGCGGGACGGTTCGTCGACCGCCGCGGCGTCGTCGTCTTCAGCGCCGGCTGGGCCGGTCACGCGCTCGCCGCATGAGCACGACGCTCTGGTATTTCGCGCGCTCCTCGGGGATCGTCGCCTACCTCCTGCTCTCGGCCTCCGTCCTCGTCGGCGTCCTGATGGCCGGGAAGGCGCGCTTCACGTGGCCGCGCTTCGCAGTCGTCGAGGTGCACCGCTTCCTCGCGATCCTGATGGGGGTCTTCGTCGCGCTGCACGGCGGCGCGCTCCTGCTCGACACCGTCGTCCCGATCTCGCTGCCGCAGACGGTCGTGCCGTTCACGTCGCCGTACCGGCCGTTCGCCGTCGGGCTCGGCTCGACGGCGATGCTCCTGATCGCCGCCGTCGGCGTCTCGAACGCGCTGCGCACGCGCCTCCCGTACGGCGCCTGGCGACGGCTCCACTACCTCACGCTCCCGGCCTGGCTCCTTGCGTCGCTGCACGGCGTCCTCGCCGGCACCGACGGCGGCGACCCGTGGTTCGCGGCGATCGCAGGCGGGACGTTCGCCGCGGTCGCGGTTGCGGTCTATTCGCGATTCCTACGAGGTGTCGTCCCCGCATAGGATTCTCGGGCACCCGTCAGACACGTCGCCCAGGAGGACTCGATGCCCATCGAAGCCGGGAAGATCCGCAACGTCGCCGTCGTCGGCCATCGCGGTACGGGCAAGACCTCGCTCGTCGAGGCCATGCTCTTCCAGGCGGGAAAGACGAACCGCCTCGGCACGGTCGACGCAGGGACGACGGTCTCGGACTGGGACGAGGACGAGCAGAAGCGGCAGATGTCGCTCTCGGCGTCCGTGTGCAACTGCGAGTGGCAGGGGCGGAAGATCAACCTGATCGACACGCCCGGCGACTCAGGCTTCCAGGCCGACACCGTGGCGGCGCTGCGGGTCGTCGAAGGCGCCCTCGTCGTCGTCTCCGGCGTGATGGGCGTTGAGGTGAACACGACCCGCGTGTGGAACCGCTCGGAGGAGCTGGGCCTGTCGCGCGTCGTCTTCGTGAACATGCTCGACCGCGAGCGCGCCGACTTCTTCCGCGTCCTCGGGAGCCTGCAGGAGCAGCTCTCCGCGCGCTGCATCGCGATCCAGCTGCCGATCGGCTCGGAGCACGAGCTGCAGGGCGTCGTCGATCTGCTGCACAACTGCGCATACATGGATCCGTCGGGCGCGCGCGAGGGAGACCCGGTGCCGATCCCCGACGACATGCACGACCTCGCGGAGGAGTACCGGACCAAGTTGCTCGACGCCGTCGTCGAGACCGACGAGGCGCTGATGGAGCGCTATCTCGGCGGCGAGGACATCGCGGCCGAGGACATCGCGCACGCGCTGAAGGACGCGGTCACGCGCGACGAGATCTATCCGGTGTCCTGCGGCGTCGCGACGAAGAACCTCGGCACGCACGCGTTGCTCGACCTGCTCGTCGAGGGCGTCCCGAGCCCCGCGAAGAAGGGCTCGCCGATCGAAACCGACGCGTCGGTCGCGGCGTTCGTCTGGAAGACGGTCGCCGACCCGTTCGCAGGCCGCATCTCGATCTTCCGCGTTTACGCCGGTGAGGTGAAGGCCGACACGACGCTCGTCAACCACCGCGACCACTCGAAGGAGCGGCTCGGGTCGCTCATGCTGATGGAGGGCAAGGAGCACGAGCGGGCGGACGGGTTCGGCGCGGGCGACATCGGTGCGGTCGCGAAGTTGAAGGACGTCCAGACGGGCGACGTCCTCGTCGACGCCGAGCACGACCTCGAGCCGCCGCCGCTCGGGTTCCCGGACCCCGTCATGAGCTTCGCCGTCACCGCGAAGACGAAGGGCGACGAGGACAAGGTCGCGCAGGCGCTCCGCCGGCTCTCCGAGGAGGACCCGACGCTCCGTCTTTCGCGCGACCCGCAGACGGGCGAGGAGCTCCTCTCCGGGATGAGCCAGGTGCACGTCGAGGTCGCCGTCACGCGCGCGAAGTCGCGCTTCGGCGTCGAGATGGAGCTGCACCAGCCGCGCGTCCCGTACGTCGAGACGATCAAGGGGACGGCGCGCGCGCAAGGGCGCTACAAGAAGCAGACGGGCGGCCGCGGCCAGTTCGGTGACTGCGTCATCGAGATCGAGCCGATCGAGGACGGCACCGGGTACGAGTTCGTCGACAAGATCGTCGGCGGCGTCATCCCGCAGGGCTTCCGGCCGGCGGTCGACAAGGGGATCCAGGAGGCGCTCACGCACGGCGAGCTCGCGGGTGCGCCGGTGCAGGGCGTCCGCGTCCGGCTCGTGGACGGCAGCTACCACACCGTCGACTCGTCGGAGATGGCGTTCAAGATCGCCGGCTCGATGGCGTTCCGCACGGCGTACGAGAAGGCGCAGCCGACGCTTCTCGAGCCGATCATGGAGCTCGAGGTGACGGTGCCGGACGAGTGCGTGGGCGCGATCAACGGCGACCTCAACTCGCGTCGCGGCCGGCTCCTCGGCATGGAGCCGAAGGGCGGCATCACGACGATCCGCGCCGAGGTGCCGATGGCCGAGGTGCTCACGTACAACCAGGCGCTGACGTCGCTCACCGGCGGCCGCGGCGACTACCACATGAGCTTCCTCCGCTACGAAGAGGTCCCGGCGCACATCGCGCAGAAGCTGATCGCCGACGCGAAGAAGGAGCGCGAAGCGGTCCCCGCGTAGACGTCCGTTGTTTCACGCACGGTGGGGTGGGTTACCGCCCCACCGTGCGGCGCACGGCTGTCGACTGGTTCCTCGACGCGGGGATCTTCATCCTCTTCGTCGTCCTGCTCGTTCCCGCGATCGCCGTCGGCTTCGTGATCGGGCACAGCTCAAAGCAGAAGACGAAGACCGTCGTCGAGACGCCCGCGATGGCGGCCAAGGCGCTGACGCAGCCCGCGCCACGCTTCACGTCGTCCGACCTCGCCAAGGCGCCGACGAACGACTGGCCGACGAACGGCGGCGACGTCTTCAACCGGCGCTACTCGGCGCTCGACCAGATCAATACCTCCAACGTCTCGCAGCTGAAGGGCGTGTGGCTGACGCACCTGCGCGGGTCGGCTCTCGCGGCGAAGTACTCCGCCGAAGGGACGCCCGTCGAGTGGAAGGGCGTCATCTACGTGCCGACCGGTGCGGACGACGTGTTCGCCGTCAGCGCCGACACCGGCGAGATCCTCTGGCAGTACAAGGCGAACCTCGACCAGACGATCTCGACGGTGTGCTGCGGCTGGGAGTCGCGCGGCGTCGCGATCGGCGGCGGCAAGGTGTTCATCGGACAGCTCGACGGGAAGCTCGTCGCGCTCGACCAGAAGACCGGGCAGGTCGTGTGGCAGACGCAGGTCGCGCGCTGGCAGGAGGGTGCGACGATCACCCACGCGCCCCTCTACGTCGACGGCATGGTGATCACAGGCATCTCGGGCGGCGAGTTCGGGATCCGCGGCCGCGTCACGGCGTTCGACGCGGCGACGGGCAAGGAGGTCTGGCGCTTCTACACGATCCCCGGCCCGGGACAGGTCGGGCACGACTCCTGGCCAGCCGGGAATCAGTGGAAACACGGTGGCGCGCCGATCTGGCAGACGCCGGCTGTCGACCCGAAGCTCGGGCTCCTGTACTTCTCGACCGGCAACGCGGCGAACGACCTCGACGGCAGCAAGCGGCCGGGCGACAACCTCTTCACGTCGTCGATCGTCGCGATCCACCTGAAGGACGGGACGTATGCGTGGCACTTCCAGCAGGTGCACCACGACATCTGGGACTACGACGGCCCGAGCCCGGTCGTGCTGTTCGACCACGGCGGCACGCACGGGATCGGTGAGCCCTCGAAGACCGGCTGGCTGTACCTCCTCGACCGCAAGACCGGTAAGCCGCTCGTGCCGATCGTCGAGCGACCGGTGCCGCAAGACCCGTGGCAAAAGACGTCGAAGACGCAGCCGTTCCCGTCGAACCCGCCGTTCGTGTCGCACCGGGTGACGAAGGGCCAGTTCGACGAGATCGTGAAGCTGACGAAGGCGACGTTCAAGAAGGGAGCGGCGCGGCCGATCGTGAACGGCAAGTCGATCTTCGCGGCGCCGGGACACGACAAGTACGTCGTCGTCGCGCCCGGCGCGCAGGGCGGCGACAACTGGCCGCCGTCGTCGTACGACCCGGACACGAACATGTTCTACGTCTGCGGGCAGTCGACGGTGAACGCCGACATCGCGGGGTCGCTGCAGCACGAGGCGAAGCAGGGCCAGGTGCCGCCCGCGAACTTCGGCTCGATCTTCACGGCGACCGGGTTCGTCAAGAACCCGGGCACGCTGACGGCGATCGAGGCGACGACCGGCAAGATCGAGTGGCAGCTCACGTGGCCGCGCGACTCCTGCTACTCGGGGACGACGACGACGAAGGGCAACCTGGTGTTCGTCGGCCGCAACAACGGCCGTGTGCAGTCCTACGACGCGCGCAACGGCAAGCTGCTCTGGAGCTTCCAGACGGGTGCAGGCGCCAACAACACCGGCAGCTTCTTCGAGTGGAAGGGCAACGAGTACTACGCCTTCTACGCCGGCGGCAACTCGCTCGCGGGAACCGCGCACGGCGACAACCTGTGGCTGTTCGGCCTCGACGGCACGCTGAACCAGCTGCCGCCGCCGGGCTCCGGAAAGGCCGTCGCGCACGCCGGCGAGGCGAATACGCCCCAGTCGGCGTCGCCCGGGAAGAGCCAGGGGACGAAGGCGCCGAGTGCGGCTGCGGGGCAGCAGGTGTTCGCGCAGAACTGCTCGGTCTGCCACGGTGCCGCCGGCACGGGCGGCAACGGCGGCCCCGACCTGACGTCGATCCCGTCGGCGAAGCAGATGGCGGTCGTCGTGAAGCAGGTCGAGAACGGCGGTGCCGGGATGCCCGCGTTCAAGGGCCAGCTCACGCAGCAGGACATCGAGAACGTCTCGACATACGTGACGCAGAAGATCACGAACAGGTAGTCGGTACGCTTTTCGGCATGACGCGGGTCACGAAGGTGGCCGTCGATCGCACGTGTGCGATCTGCGAGCGGACACTTCTGATGGGGGAGCGCGCGATCCGGTTCTCGCCGAACGGCGGCTCCGACTACGTCGACGTGTGCCCGCTGTGCGCGGAGACCGCGGTCGAGTACGGCTGGATCCGCGAAGGCGCTCCGACGTCGCCGACCGTTCCCGCTGCGCGCCGCCGGCGCGGCCGCGGGATCCTCGGAGCGATCATGGGGTCGCGGCCGCGGACGGTCGAGGACACGATCGCGTCCGAGCCGATCCTCCGCCGGCTCTCGGATCAGGAGGTGTCGATGGTCGAGGCCGCGGACCTGTTCAATGCGTCGCAGTACCGGCGCACCGTCGGCGGCATTTCGAAGTCGCTCGGTGAGCCGCGCGTCTCCGTCGTCGTCCTCTCGGGTGTCAACGCGGAGGTCGTCGTCACCGTCGCGTGGGACATCTCGTGGTACCAGTACCGCGTCTCGCCGGAGTCCGACAACCCGGTCCGCCTCGAGGGGCGCGGCCACGACCCCGAGGATCTCGAGGCGGCGTTCACCGAGTGGAACGCGCGGCTCGACGACGACGCGCGCGTCGTCCCCGACATCGCCCGCCTCTAGCTTTAGCCGACGGGGTTCCTACACTGAGACCGTGATCTACTGCGTGATCCCGCGAGAGCTCGAGGCGGAGCTCTACGAAAAGATGGTCGAGTACTACAAGGACAACCCGAACGTGACGGTGATCGTCGACCGCCGTTCGGGCCCCGACCGGCGCTCCGGGCAGGAGGACGCGTCGTTCAAGGAGCGGCGCACCGTCCGCGACCGCCGCCGTGCGCGCGCGCCCGGCACGTTCCCCGACACCTAGGACTTCGGCGGCAGCGTCCGCGCGTAGCCGACGCCGCGCCGTGCCCACGGTTCCACCTCGGCAAGCGCGGCGTCCACGCGCAGCCAGCCGGCCATCGCGCGGCCGCGCATCACCATCGGCTCCACGCCCGGCTGCGTGCACAGCTCGTCGGACTCACCGGGGTCGACACGGACGAGCAGGCCGCCCTGGCCGCTCGCCGCGACCGCCATGTTGCCGCCGACGAGGAACGCGAGGCCGCCGAACATCCGCTTCTCGGTCACGTCGCGGTCGTCCGCCAGCAGCACACGGATCCGCTCCGCGAGCTCCTCGTCGTAGGCCATGCGGCAATCGTACGCCGACCTCTACGATCGCCCCATGGCCACAGCGACGTTCGAATCCCTGAATCCGTCCACCGGCGAGGTGATCGAGTCGTTCCCGCGCTCGACCGCCGACGACGTCGACCGCGCCGTCGCGACCGCGCGCGCAGCGTGGGAGGACTGGCGCCTCGTCCCGGCGCCCGAGCGCGGCAACATCCTCTTCCGCTTCGCGCAGCTTCTCGAGCAGGCGAAGCCGGAGCTCTCCGACCTGATGACCCGCGAGATGGGGAAGGTGAAGGCGGAGGCGGGCGGCGACGTCCAGGAAGCGATCGACATGAGCTACTACATGGGCGGCGAGGGCCGCCGGCTCTTCGGTCAGACGACGCCGTCGGAGCTCCGCGACAAGTTCATGATGAGCGTCCGCATGCCG